>NZ_LIPQ01000186.1:0-6866 GCF_001418135.1 Streptomyces aureus | reverse complement strand
GGGGGCGGAGCCGCGACCGCGAAAACGGACCGCGAAGCCTCCCCCACCCCCAAGCCCTGAGAGGCCCTAGCTGCCGAACCCCGTCCAGGCCGGGTGGCGGGGGTCGTCCGCGCGCACGACCACATCCGCCGCGTCGACTGGATCGACCTCCGTCTCGTACCGGGCGAAGGCCGGCAGGGTCCAGGTCTCCTCGGTGCGCCGGGCGAGCGCCGCGGCCGAGAGCCGCAGGTGCACGGTGAGGTCGAAGGGGAACCAGTGGCCGAGCAGGAACGGTCCGTGCAGCACGAGCACCCCGCCGGGCGGCAGCGTCACGTACGGGCTGCGGGTCGCGCGGTCCTTCACCGGGTCCCAGAAGTCGGGCAGCACCCGCCCGGTGCCGCCGGGCTCCAGCGGCCCGAAGACCTCCCGCCACAGCGCCCCGGTGTCGGTCCACCCGTCGTAGTACGCGTCCGGGTCCCGCTTCCCGTACTCGTACCGCAGCGAAGCGGGCCGCAGGAAGCCGCCGGTCCCCGCGACGAGGACGGAGCGCCCGCGTGTCCGCAGTGCCCCGGCGAGCTGTTCGGCGAACTCACCCCCGGGCGCGGCGGGCGGCCCGTCGACGGCGACCTTGAGCCAGCCGCTCCCGTCGGCCGGCGCGGCCCCGTCGAGCCGACGGGCGAGTGCCTCCGCCAGCCGTTCCCAGGTGATCGCCTCGTATCGCATCCCGCTCATCCTGCCCGCAGCTCCCCCTGACGTGTCCACGGCCGACACACCGGCATGACGGTGACCGGGCCCGGCGACGAGGAGGTGTGCCGTCGATTCTATGGGGACGTGCCGGGCATGACCGTGATCCAGAGGCCCTCGCGGCCCGCGGTGGCCTGTGGGGCGATCGGACATCGGCGCTTCCCCACCCCGACCGCCACGAGAACCGCTCGCGTTCCTCTCCCCCGGGCGCTGACGCCGCGCACGACGGCTTGACCTTGTCACTGGCGTCACTGTTCGACCATCAGCGCCATGAACACCACCACACCCACCAGGGTCGTCGTCGTCACCGGTGCGGGCACCGGCATCGGCCGGGCCACCGCCCGCGCGTTCGCCCGGCAGGGGGCGACGGTCCTCGCCGTCGGCCGCAGGGCCGAGCCGCTGCGGGAGACCGCCGAGGGGCGTCCCGGCATTCACCCGCACGTCGCGGACGTCACGGCGGAGGGCGCGGCAGAGGAGATCGTCCGCGCCGCCGTGACCGGCCACGGCCGCCTCGACGTGCTCGTCAACAACGCCGGGATCTCCCTCGGCGGCCCGCTCGGCACCCTCGACCGCTCCGTGATCACCCCGCTCCTGGAGACCAACCTCGTCGCCCCCGTCCTGCTGACGCAGGCCGCCCTCCCCTCACTCAAGGAGTCGCGGGGCGTCGTGGTGAACGTGACGACGACGATCGGTCAGCGCGGCTGGCCTGCCAACTCGGTCTATCCGGCGACCAAGAGCGCCCTGGAGACACTGACCCGCTGCTGGGCGGTGGAGCTCGCGCCCGACGGCGTCCGGGTGGTGGCGGTCGCCCCCGGTCCGATCGAGACCCCGATCGCGGATCACATGGGTCTCTCCCCCGAGCGGCTGCAGGCCTTGCGGGCCTGGCAGCTCGCACACGTTCCACTGGGCCGGATCGGCCGTCCCGAGGAGGTCGCCTGGGCGATCACCTCGCTCGCGGCGCCGGACGCCTCCTTCCTGACCGGCACCGTCCTGCCCGTCGACGGGGGTGCGCTGGTCGCGTGATAGGAGTGGTCGAGGAGGTGGCGTCCTTGCGCATCGGTGAACTGGCCCGGCGGAGCGGGGTGTCGCCGCGCGCCCTGCGCCACTACGAGGCGGCGGGCCTGATCACGTCGACCCGCGCGGCCAACGGATACCGGGTGTACGGCGCGGAGGCCGTGACGCGGGTCGCGAACATCCGGTACCTCCTGAACGCGGGCCTCACCCTGGACGACGTGTCCGCGTTCCGTTCCTGCCTTGACGGTGACATGCCCTCGGCCCCGCCGTCCGCCCGCGGCCTGGAGATCGCCCGCGAGCGGCTGGCCGTGCTCGACGCGCGGATCGCGGCACAGACCGAGGCCCGGAACCGGCTGGCACGAAGCCTGGGCGTGGTCTCGGACCGGGGCTGACACCCGGGGACGAGCCGATCCCCGGGGACGGGTTCATGCCCGGGGACGAGCCGATCCCCGGGGACGGGTTCATGCCCGGGGACGAGCCGATGCCCGACGACGGGCCGGTGCCCCGGGGTCCGGCTACGACCGGGCGGCCCGCACGGGCCGTTCCAGCGCCGCGTGCCCCGTCTCGATCGCCTCGGCGAGCGTCGACTCCCCGCCCGCGAGGGCCCGGCAGGTCGCCACGTCGGTCCGCAGCCGGGCGTCGGGCACCTCGGCCGTACCGGCGCCGTACACCCCGTCCCCGTACGACACGGCCCCGTCGTCCCCGACCCGTACGAAGAACTCGCCCTCGTCCAGGGTCACCTGGACGACCCCGGCGCCCAGCTCGGCGAGCGCCCCGAGGAGCGGGATCGCGTACCAGTGGGCGCGGACGGCGTCGGTGGGCCGCGGTTCGCCCAGGTCGGGCGCCCCCCAGGCGGCGAGGGTGCGCAGCACGGGCAGCAGGTCGCGGCCGCGGGGGGTGAGCTCGTACACGAACGCCGAGGCGGGCGGCGGCAGTCGGCGACGGGTGACCAGCTCGGCGCTCTCCATGTCCTTGAGGCGACCGGCGAGCATGTCGGTGCTGACGCCCGGGAGGTCGGCGTGGAGGTCGGTGTAGCGGCGCGGCCCGGCGAGGAGTTCGCGGACGACGAGCAGGGTCCAGCGGTCGCCGACGAGGTCGAGGGCGCGCGCTGCGGCACAGTGCTGGTCGTAGCTGCGGCGGCGTGGCTGACGTGGCATGCGACGCAGTCTAGACATGTTGTTGGACTTTCCAAGCTCGAACTTGGTAAAACCAAGCAACACTGATTCCGGGGACTTGGGGAGGTCGGACATGGAGTTCCGGCAGTCGAGCAAGCTGAGCGAGGTCTGTTACGAGATCCGGGGCCCGGTCATCGAGCACGCCAACGCGCTGGAGGAGGCGGGCCACAGCGTCCTGCGCCTCAACACCGGCAACCCGGCGCTCTTCGGCTTCGAGGCGCCCGAGGAGATCGTCCAGGACATGATCCGGATGCTCCCCAAGGCCCACGGATACACCGACTCGCGCGGCATCCTCTCCGCCCGCCGCGCCGTCGCCCAGCGCTACCAGTCCATGGGCCTGCCGGACGTGGACGTCGACGACATCTTCCTCGGCAACGGCGTGTCCGAGCTGATCTCGATGGCCGTCCAGGCCCTCCTGGAGGACGGCGACGAAGTCCTCGTACCCGCACCGGACTACCCGCTGTGGACGGCGGTGATCACGCTTGCGGGCGGCAAGCCCGTGCACTACCTGTGCGACGAGTCCGCCGACTGGTACCCGGACCTCGACGACATGGCGTCGAAGATCACCGACCGCACCAGGGCCATCGTGGTCATCAATCCCAACAACCCCACGGGCGCCGTCTATCCGAAGGAGATCCTGGAGGGCATCTTCGCGCTCGCCCGGCGCCACGGCCTGATGGTCTTCGCCGACGAGATCTACGACCAGATCGTCTACGACGAGGCCGTCCACCACCCGGCCGCCACCCTCGCCCCCGACCTGGTCGTCCTCACCTTCGGCGGGCTCTCCAAGACGTACCGGGTGGCGGGCTTCCGCTCCGGCTGGCTGGTCGTCACCGGCCCGAAGGAGCACGCCAGGAACTATCTGGAGGGCCTCACCATGCTGGCCTCCATGCGGCTCTGCCCCAACGCCCCCGCGCAGTACGCCATCCAGGCCGCGCTCGGCGGCCGGCAGTCGATCCACGAGCTGACCGCGCCCGGGGGCAGGCTGCGCGAACAACGCGACCGGGCCTGGGAGAAGCTCAACGAGATCCCCGGCGTCTCCTGTGTGAAACCGAAGGGAGCGCTGTACGCCTTCCCGCGCCTCGACCCCGCCGTGCACAAGATCCACGACGACGAGAGGTTCGTCCTCGACCTGCTCCTGCGCGAGAAGATCCAGGTCGTCCAGGGAACCGGCTTCAACTGGCCCCGCCCGGACCACTTCCGCATCCTGACCCTGCCGTACGCCGACGACCTCGACGCCGCGCTCAGCCGCATCGGCCGCTTTCTGAGCGGCTACCGGCAGTGACGTGACACCCCCTCGACTGTCATGATCTGAGGGCCTGAAGATCTTCGGGCCGATGGACAGGACGGCAGGACGGGAGGGGGCGCCCGGTCATGGATGTGGCGCTGATAGCGGTGGCGGGGACCCTGTTGGGCGTCATCGCCACACACTGGTTCCAGGGGCGGGCCACCGAGCGCACCGCCTCGCTGGCCCGGACCGAACAGCTCCGCCAGGAGCGGATCGCGACCTACAGCGCCTACGCGGGCGCGGTCGTCGACTACCGGCACAGCCAGAACGACCGCTGGTTCCGGGCGGCCGAGGAACCGGGCTCCGAGGAGGCGGAGGAGTCCCGGCACGCCTCCTACCGGCAGCGGACCGCCGCCCGGCAGGCCCTCTTCCGCGTGCAGTTGGTGTGCGACGACCCGCAGGTCCGACGACTGGCCGAGACCGCCTTCGAACAGACCCACTGCATGCACGAGGCGCGGGGAGAGACCGAGCGCGCCCGTCGCTCGGCGGAGGCGAAGGAAGCGCTCGCCGAGTTCATCGCCGCGGCCGCGCCCGGCGTGCGCTGAGCGGGGCCCGCACATGGATCTCGTCGCGCCCGTGGTCGTCGAGCCGCTCAGGCGCCGCCGCTGCTCCGAGTGCCTGCGGGGGCCCCTCGAACGGATGATCGTCGAGTTCAACGCCCCGGTCTGCCTCGACTGCGCCGACCTCGGGCATCTCGTCTTCCTGCGGCGGGGCGACACGGCGCTCACCCGCCGGGCCCGCGAGGGCAGCACGCTCTGGGCCGTGGTCGTGCGCCACAACCGGCGCCGTACCCGGTACGAGCGTCAGGGCCTGCTCGTCGAGGAGGCGGCGCTCGCCCAGGCTGAACTGTCCTGCCTGGCGGACGCGGAGGCCCGGGCCAGGCGCCGGGCACGGGACGCCGCACGGCGCGCGGCGCTCGACGTGGAGATCACCGAGGTCCTCAGGGCGGAGATCCTGCGGCTCTTCCCGTCCATCCCGGCGGACCGGGCCACGGAGATCGCCGTCCACGCCTCGGCGAAGGGCAGTGGACGGGTGGGGCGCACGGCGGCGGGCCGCTCGCTCGACCGCGGCGCCGTCACGGCCGCGGTGCGCGCCTCCGTACGCCATGTCGACACGCCGTACGACACCCTGCTGATGCAGGGAGTTCCCCGGCACCAGGCCCGGACGAGATTGGCGCCCGCCATCGAGGCGGTGCTCCGGGCCTGGCGTCGCGACGGCGGGGACGCCGACGGCCGGGGGCGCGGCTGACAACTCGGGTGTCAGCCCACGTCGGCCCGGCCGTGGGAGCGGAACCGTCAGGCCTGGTCCGCGGTGCGGCGGGCGCGACGGTACAGCAGGGCTCCACCGAGCAGCAGCGCGGCGCTCGCGGCGCCGGTGTACCCGATGCTGTCGGAGCCGGTGGAGGCCAGCGCGACCGTGCTCGTCTCACCCTGCGGAGCGGGGAGCGGGACGGGCTTCGCCGTCTCGGTCTCGGTCTCCGGCTGCGGAACCGGCACGTTCCGAACGGGGGTCTGCGGGCGCGGCGTCGGCGTCTCGACCGGCGGCGTCGGCTTCGAGGGGCCGTTGACCGCAGTGTTGCCGAAGACCGGGTTGAGGATGCCCACCACGTTGACCGAGTTGCCGCTGATGTTCACGGGGAGGTCGATGGGCAGCTGGAGGCCGTTCCCGGAGAGCACGCCGGGAGAGCCCGCGACGTGGGTCTCGGCCGTGGACCCACCGCCGTTGGCGGAACCGCCGTCGGAGGACCCGCCGCCGTGCGAACCGCCTGCCTGCTCTCCGCCGCGCGGGGTGCCGGGCTCGTCCTTGTGGGAGCCGCCACCCTCCTCCGAGCCGTAGCCGTCGGGCTCCTTCTCGGCGGAGCGGTTGGCACAGCCGTTGCCGAAGGCCGGGTTGAGCAGGCCGACGACGCTGACCGTGTTGCCGCAGACGTTGACCGGCACGTGCACCGGCAGCTGAACCGTGTTGCCGGAGCCGACGCCCGGCGAACCGACCGCGGCGCCCTGCGCGCCGGAGTCGGCGTGCGCGGCGCCGGCCGAGAGGGCGATCGCCCCACCCGTGACCAACAGTGTGGCCAGACCACTTCGGCGAATCTGCCTCATGGCTTCCTGCCTTCCGGAGGTGTGCGGGCAAGTGCCCGTACCGGAATCAACGCGACAAACGCACGTGCCGGATCCGGCCGTTGACGGGTTTCACTCCATCGAGTGGGCCCCGTTCGAGTGTGGGTCAGCGCCCCAGAAGATCGGTGAGCGCGCCGACCGGATCGTGGTCGGGGGCGCCGCGCGGCCACCAGTCCTCGCGGCCGGCGTCCGACTCGTAGCCGTACCAGAGGCCGTCACGGCCGAGGCGGAGCTGCAGGGACTCGGTGGAGAGCCGGTTGCGCCAGGGGCGGAACGCGGGGAAGTCGGAGGCGATCAGGGCCGGTCTGGCCCGGTCGAACGGACCCGCCGGCGGATCCCACGGCTCCTCGAGTACGGCGAGACCGGCGGCGCCACCCTGCCGCCAGGCGGCGACGGCCCTGGCGAGGTCGGTGGGCGTGCGGTCCAGCGCGTACGCCAGATCCCGGTAGAGGGCACGGGTCGAGGCGGTCAGCCCGGAACCGGGGTGCGCGGCGGCCAGCCGGACGGCGTCCTGCCACGGAGTGAGCGCGGCGACCGGATCGCGCCCGG
>NZ_LIPQ01000185.1 GCF_001418135.1 Streptomyces aureus | reverse complement strand
GTCCGTGTCCCGTGCGCCCGTGTCCCGTCCGTCCATGTCCTGTCCGCTCATGACTGCTCCAGATACCGGTGGACGAGCATCACGGCCATGGCTCCCTCTCCCACGGCGGAGGCGACGCGCTTCGCGGACCGGGCGCGCGCGTCGCCCGCCACGAACACACCGGGAACGTTCGTCTCCAGGTGGTACGGCGGCCGGTCGAGGGCCCACTCGGCCGGTGGCCGCCCGTCCGGAGTGAGGTCCGGTCCCGCCAGGATGAAGCCGTTCCCGTCGCGCAGCACCGTCCCGTCGAGCCAGTCGGTCAGCGGGGCCGCCCCGATGAAGACGAACATCCACTGGGCGTCGACGGCTTCGGTCGCGCCGGTCACGGTGTCCCGCAGGGTCAGCCGTTCCAGGTGCTCTTCGCCGTGCGCGGCCTCGACGACCGACCTGGGCCGCACGGTGATGTTCGGCGCCTCCTCGATCTGCTGGATCAGGTAGTACGACATCGACGCCGCCAGCGACTCCCCGCGCACGAGCAGCGTCACCGACTTCGCGCCCCGCGCCAGGAACACCGCGGCCTGCCCGGCCGAGTTGGCGCCGCCGACGATGTACACGTCCTGGTCCTCGCAGGAGGAGGCCTCGGTGAGGGAGGAGCCGTAGTAGACACCGCGCCCGGTCAGGTCCTCGCAGCCCGGTGCCAGGAGGTGCCGGTAGGACACCCCGGTGGCGAGGATGACGCTGTGGGCGGCGACCTCGGTGCCGTCCGAGAAGCGGACGACGCGAGCAGCGCCGTTCACCTCCAGGCCCGTCACCTCGCGCGCGGTGAGGATCTCGGCACCGAAGCGGGTGGCCTGGCGGCGGGCGCGTTCGGTGAGCTGCCCGCCGGAGACGCCGTCCGGGAAGCCGAGGTAGTTCTCGATCCGGGAGCTCTGACCGGCCTGGCCGCCGGTCGCCGAGCGCTCGACCAGGACGGTCCGCAGGCCCTCGGAGGCCCCGTACACCGCAGCGCCGAGCCCGGCCGGGCCGCCGCCGATGACGACGAGGTCGTAGAAGTCGGCGGCCGGCGTCGTCGCGAGCCCCACCCGGGCGGCCAGCTCGGGTGCGTCCGGTTCGACCAGCGCGGTGCCGTCCGGGGTGACGACCAGGGGCAGCCGGCGGCCGTCGGCCCCCGCCGCGTCGAGGAGACGCCGGCCCTCGGGCTCGTCGGAGGAGTACCAGCGGTACGGCACCTGGTTGCGGGCCAGGAACTCGCGTACGTACGAGGAGCGCGCCGACCAGCGGTGCCCGACCACCTTGGTCGCGGGCACCGGCCGGTGGTCACTGGCGCGCCAGGCCGTCAGGAGGTCGTCCACGACGGGGTAGAGCTTCTCCTCCGGCGGGTCCCACGGCTTGAGCAGATAGTGGTCGAGGTCGACGACGTTGATCGCGTCGATGGCCGCGTTGGTGTCGGCGTACGCGGTCAGCAGGACGCGCCGGGCACCCGGGTACACGCCCAGGGCCTGTTCGAGGAACTCGATGCCGTTCATCTGCGGCATGCGGTAGTCGGCGAGGATCACGGCCACGAGGTCGCCCCGCAGCTTCAGCTCGCGGAGCGCGTCGAGGGCGGACCCGCCGGACTCGGCGCGCACGATCCGGTAGCCGCCGCCGTAGCGGCGCCGCAGGTCGCGGGCGATGGCGCGGGACACTCCCGGGTCGTCGTCCACCGTCAGGATGACGGTCCGTGCCGCGTCGGTGACCTGTGCCATGCGTCTCCGCCCTGCTCACCTCGGACGGCCGGCACGGCGGGCTGCCGACGCCGGCTCCCCGCCCATCGTAGGTTCGATCCCGTGGGACCGCTCCGGAACGCGACGGCCCGTGCGCTGCCGGCGCCTGTGCGCGACGGACCTCCGGGGCGAGGCGGAGCATGCTGGTCCCGGCCGTGCGCCAGACCGTCGCGGGCGCCGTCAGGGCGTGCGCCAGACCGTGACGGGAGCCGTCACGGCGTTGGCCGGCCGGTCGAGGGCGTCGTCACGGCGTGTGCCAGACCGCCCAGACGGAGACCGGCGACAGTGATGTCTCGACGGCCTCCAGGCGCGTGCCCCACTCGTGGCTGCCCAGCTCCTCGGCCAGGACGACGGCGGGGGCGACGCCCCACCGCAGGACCGGCACGGTGCCCGCCTCGGCCCAGGGCGCCAGGGCGGAGCGGGCGGCCTCCGGTACGGAACCGTCCGACCGGAGGGCGGTCGCACCCTCCAGCACGGCGATGTCGCAGATGTCGGCGCCCCGCGCCCGCAGCAGGCCGAGGAGGCCGCGGGTGTACGTGTCCGCACCGGCGGCGTAGCAGGCGTAGGCGCGGGCCAGGGTCAGCACCGGGTCGGGCGCCCCGCTCCGGTCCGCCTCGACGAGACTCCGGGGATCGTGCCCGCCCAGACGCCCCAGCGACACGAGCTCGTCCCATTCCGGGAGGGGGACGGCCGACAGGGGTTCCACCCGGGCCGCGCCTTCGCCGACGTCGAGTGCCAGCGGCAGCGATGGGTGGAGGGGGAACGTCACACCGGTGCCGGTCAGGGACACACACGTCCCCCACGGGGATTCCCTCGGGTCCGCGGTGAGGAGCCAGCCGCCGGATCCGGGCAGAGGCTGCGGCGAGAGGGCACCGTGGCGGCTCCCGTGGAACACGGCTTCCCCCGGGCGGGGGCCGAAGCCGAGGACGGAACACCCCGGAAGGCTCTCCCAGACGTCGGCGCGGACGGCCACGCGCAGCGGTACGGGGCCGATCCCCACCCCGTCGGGCAGGTGGACGTCCTTCTCGGTCCCCTCGATCACCTCGACCACGTCGGACCAGGACCCCCAGGGGAGGTCGACCCGCACCTCGACGTGGCCGGGCTGGACACCGACCAGCGGGTCCTCCTCGATCTCCCGTACGGTCCTCGTCACCTGCCCCACGGTGATGCCGGGGGTGTTCACGAGGGAGCCGGCCAAGGGCCCCGGACCTCCGTCCGGGAGGACGAGACGGACGGCGGTCCTGCGGAACGCCGACGACGCGCGGATCGTCGCCGACACGCCCTCCGGGGCGGCGGAGGCGACGGTGGTGGCGATGTGCGACGCGTACCGCGCGAGCCGCTCGCGATCGTCGTACCGACCGGAGACGAGCAGCCCCCCGTCCCTCCTCGTGACCTCGATCCCGCCCGGCGATTCCGGTGGACCCTCCAGCGTGTTCTCGCCGATGTGCCGAAAGGCGGCGGGTGTGGACCGACCGGCGGCGTCGACACCCTCGACGAACACCCACGCGGTGCCGTCGTCGCCCGCCGCCCATGTGGATCTGCGGGCGCTCTCCTCGATCGGGTCCGGCCGCAGGGTGAAGACGACCTCGCGGTCGCCGTCGTCGATGCGAACCCTCCGGGCGGCCGGTCTGCGCCACGGGGCGTGGCTCTTCAACCGGCACATCACGCTCAGGGTCGTCTCGTGCGGGAGCCGGTTCTCGAAGGGCACCCGCACCGCGTCGCCCGGCGGTACCGGAGCCGCCACGCGGCGCCAGTAGGGTGGACCCTCGACCTCGACGAGGATGGCTCCCACATCCGGTACGGCCGAGGCCGGCTCCACGGCAATGGACAGGCGTGCGGCCGGGGTCGGGGGCAGATGGAGCGGCCACACGTTCCGTGCCGTACCGGCGCCGTACACCTGCACCCCGGGTTCCTGACGGATGCGGGGCTGCTGCGCCCACGCGGTCTCCTTCACGGCCGGCCCGACGGCCTCGGTGACCGCCTTGCGCAGATCGATGCTGACGTCACCGCTGTCGAAGTCCAGGTGGAGGATCTCGGGGGACGGACCGCGTGTGTCGATGGCCGCGAGAAGCTTCGTCAGGAAGAGGCCCCGGCCCTCGACCTCCACCGCCCGCTCGCCCTGCTGGCATGCGAAGCAGAAGACCAACGTGTTTTCGGCCTTGGCGGTGAAGCCCGCGAAAGGCATGCCGGCCGCGATCCGGGAACGCCGGCTCGCGCTGTACGGCAGATTCTGGCAACCGTCCATGACCAGCAACTGTTCCGGGAACGACATGGAGAGGAACAGCTCGATGTAGTCCTCGACGGCGAGATTGGAGAGCACGTCGAGCTCGCCGAGCGACGCCTCCTTGGTGATGAAGAGCCGCTTCGTGGAAGGTTCGTAGATCCCGTGACCCACGAGGAACACGAACAGATGGCTTCCGCTCAGCGCGCGGAGCCGGGCTACGGACTCCGCTATGTCGCGCGCCGTCGCATCGTGCCGGGGAACTCCCGGTCCCAGCGACTCGACCAGCGGCCGGCTCGCCTCCGTCGGCTGTGCGTGCACCAGGATGTGATCGTCCGGTACACCCGCGCCCCGCAACCAGTTCACCGCTTCGCACGCGTCCCGCACCGCGCCGCCGAGATCCTTGATGTCCGGATCGTCGTACGCGTCGATTCCGACGACCAGCGCCCAGCTGTCCGCGTATGAGCTGGTCATGGCCAGTGCTGACCGATCAAGGAGTAGGTCTCCTTCTGGGACCAGTAGGCGCTGTGGGATTCAGGGAACGGGACACCGGCGTCGACCTCCTCGTCGACGATTCCGTCCACGTCCGGGAACGCGGGAGCCGCACGGAACGACAGGAAGTCCGCCGGGCTGTAGATGTTCAGCCAAGGAGTGAAGGGCTTCGCGTCCTGGCCGGGCCGGAGCGAGACGAGGGAGTCCAGGAGATACAGATAGGGCGCCTGTGAGCCGACGGTCACCAGCAGATCGACGTGCGGGGCGTCGTCGCCGGACATCAGATCCACCATCGCGATCCCGCCGAGACTGTGCCCCACGACGACGACGGGACCGTTCGCCGGCAGGTCCGAGATGGCGTTCGCCAGATACGTGCGGACCGCTTCCCCCCGACGTATGTAGAACGCCACGTCGCGAATGAAGTCGGAGAACGGATCCATGAGCTTCGCCCGGTTCTCCCTGACCTGCGCATTGCCGATGCGCATCGCCAGAGGCCCGAACGTCTTCCAGACCGTCCGGGTGAAGATCCCCCTGGTGGGGGCGCCGAACAGGGCGTCGCCGACCGCGTCGACCAACTCCGTTCGCCGGTCGCCGGAGACGGCGACGGGCGACAGCCGCGGAGGATCGGCGGTGCGCTGATCGTGCAGGACGCGGGCGACGACGGATCGGGAGACGGCGTCGAGCAGTTCCGGGTCACCGGCGTCGCCCACGGCTTGCGCGGCTCCGGCCAGGGCCTCCGAGTCGCGTACGAACGCGAGCGCCGAGCGCAGCTCTTCGTCGGCGACCCCTGCGGCCTCCAGAGCCTCGGGTGCCATCTCGGCCTCGTCCAGCCGCTGTTGCAGCTCGACTTCCGTCGGCTGGCCGCCGACCACGATGCCCGTCTCCGCAGACGGCGCGGCGGCCAGCAGCCGCAGTTCGAGCAGGGGATCGTCGAGGAGCAGCCCCCAGGTGGCCGCGTCGGTCGCGCCGTCCTCGGGGGCCTCGCCGTCCGCCGCCGCACGCGTACGTGCCGAGGATTCCGGCAGGACGGGTGTCACGTCGAGGTCGGCAGGGCCGTGCTCCTGACCCCAGGGCGGTCCGACGACGGAGTCGGGTGACAGGGGCAGCGTCCCCACGCCCGTCCGCACCTTCGCGAGTGTCTGCTCCAGCCCCTCGCGGACCCCCGTGCCATGCACGAATACAAGTGAGCCCTCCATCACGCACGCCTCCTGGGCATCTGACGGGCATCTGACGGGCAACTCGAAAGCGCCGGTGAGCCTGGGCGCCTGCACGGGAACGTGCTTCCTCTTCCAGCTTGCGACCGCCCGGAGCCCCTGTCCATTGCGCCGGGCGCGCTCGGCCGCGCCGGGCTCCGTCGCGCGCGTCAACGCCCGTCGGTGGACGCCCTGGCGTCCCGGTCGCCGGAGTCGTCCGCCTTTCCCGGACACCCGCCGACGCCGTACCTTTCTTCGCCTGCTCCCTTACGCACCGGCGCGTTTCCGCCTAGCCTCACCACAGCTCGCAAGTTACCGGCCGGTCAATGAATCGTTGACGGGCAGTCCGGTCCCGGGGGGTCGAGATGAGTTCCGCGCAGCACCTTCCTGAAAGCCGCCCGCAGTCAGTGGCGCACATCTTCCTCTCCAGGGTCGAGGCCACGCCCGACCGGGAGGCCTACCGTTACCCCGTGGCGGCCGGGCACGGCGCCGCGGGCACCGAGGAATGGCGCTCGCTGACATGGGCCCAGACCGCGGAGCGCGTGAAGGCGATCGCGGCCGGCCTGCTCACCCTCGGGCTGCGGCCCGAGGAGCGCGTGGCCATCTCCTCCTCGACACGGGTCGAGTGGATCCTCGCCGACCTGGGCATGATGTGCGCCGGCGTCGCCGCGACCGCCGTCTACCCGAGCACCGACGCCGAGGAGACGGCGTACATCCTCGCCGACTCCGGCAGCCGGGCGATCTTCGTCGAGAACGCCGGACAACTGGCCAAGGTGGCCGCCCACACGGAAAGCCTGCCCGGGCTCGACACCGTCGTCGTCTTCGACCCGGAGCCGGACATGCCGGAGGCCGAGGGACTGGACGTGCTGACCCTCGCCGAGCTGGAGAAGCGGGGCACGGCGCACCTGCGGAAGCATCCGGAGGCGGTCGACACGGCGGTCGGGGCCATCCGGCCGGACCAGCTCGCCACCCTGATCTACACCTCCGGCACGACCGGCCGTCCGAAGGGCGTGCGCCTGGTCCACGACTGCTGGTCCTACCAGGCCGTCGCGCAGGAGGTCAGCGGGCTGCTGCTCCCCGACGACGTGCAGTTCCTGTGGCTGCCGCTGTCCCACGTCTTCGGCAACGCCCTGATCGCGGGTCAGGTGAAGACCGGCAGCGTGATCGCGGTGGACGGCCGCATCGACCGCATCATCACCAACCTGCCCGCCGTCCGGCCCACCGTGATGGCGTCCGCACCGAGGATCTTCGAGAAGGTCTACAACGGCATCGCGGCCAGGTCCAAGGCCGAGGGCGGAGCCAAGCACAAGATCTTCCTGTGGGCGGCGCGGGTCGCCCGCGACTACGCCAGGACCGGGCAGGAGACCATGGTGGCGACGGGACGGCGCTCGCTGCCCCTGTGGCTCTCCGTGCAGCACGCCGTCGCCGACAGGCTCGTCTACGGCAGGATCCGTGCGGCCTTCGGCGGCGAACTCCGCGGCAGTGCCTCGGGCAGCGCCGCACTCGCCACCGACATCGGCTACTTCTTCGCCGGCGCGGGCGTGCCCGTGCTGGAGGGCTACGGACTGACGGAGACCAGTGCGGCCGTCACGGTCAACCCCGTCGAGAACTTCCGGGTGGGCACGGTCGGCAGACCCCTGCCCGGCACCGAGGTCCGCATCGCCGAGGACGGGGAGATTCTCCTGAAGGGCCCCGGCGTCATGCGGGGTTACCACAACCTCCCGGAGAAGACCGCCGAAGTGCTGGAGAGCGACGGCTGGTTCCACACCGGCGACATCGGTGAGATCGACAAGGACGGCTTCGTCCGGATCACCGACCGCAAGAAGGACCTGTTCAAGACCTCGGGCGGCAAGTACATCGCGCCCACCGAGATCGAGAGCCGGTTCAAGGCCGTCTGCCCGTACGCCGGCAACATCCTGGTCATCGGCAACAACCGCAACTACTGCACCGCCCTCATCACTCTCGAAGAGAGCGTGATCATGCCCTGGGCGGAATCGCTGGGCCTCGGCGGGCGCAGCTACGCGGAGGTCGTCTCCTCGCCGGAGGCGCACGCGCTGATCGACGGCTTCGTCCAGCGCGTCAACGGCGACCTGCAGCGGTGGCAGACGATCAAGAAGTTCGCGATCCTGCCGCGCGACCTCGACATCGAGCACGGCGAACTCACCCCGAGCCTCAAGGTCAAACGGCCCGTCGTGGAGCGGGAGTACGCCGAGGTCGTCGAGGCCATGTACGAGGGCGCCCGGGAGGCGTGACGCCCGTCTGAGCCCGCCCCGCAGGCCCGCCCCGGGCGCACCGGGTGCTCGATCTCGGCACCCGGTGCGGCGCCCGTCTACGCGGAGGCCCTGCCCAGGCCCCCGGATCCGCCGTTCGTGGGCGGGTACGCGGGCCGCTCCGGTATGGCCGGGGAACCGTGGGGCGACGGAAGGGGCGGCAGGGACGGCTGCTGCAGCCAGGCCCTCAGCAGTCCGTCCACCGGCTCCGTCGCGTAGCGGGACACATGGGCCGTGAACGTCGCCGTGGTCACCACACCGTGGCGGTGCACGGTCGCCCAGTCGCGCAGCATGCGGAAGAAGGCACCGTCGCCCAGGGCGCAGCGGATCGCGTGCACGGTGAGACCCCCGCGCTCGTACAGACGGTCGTCGAACATCAGCTTGCGCCCCGGGTCGGCGAGCTTCAGGTCCTGCGGCTGCGTGGCGAGCAGCCGGTGCGCCGTCGCCGCGAGCTCCTGCGCGGTACGGCCGCCGGAGCGCTCCGACCAGAGCCACTCGGCGTACTTGGCCAGGCCCTCGTTCAGCCAGATGTGCCGCCAGTCGGCGATGGTCACGCTGTTGCCGAACCACTGGTGTGCGAGCTCGTGCGCGACGAGGCGCTCCGAACCGCGCGCGCCGTCCAGGTGGTTGGCGCCGAAGAGGGAGAGCCCCTGGGCCTCCACGGGCACGTCGAACTCCTCGTCGGCGACGACCACCGCGTACTCGCCGAACGGATACGGCCCGAAGAGCTCCTCGAACAGCTGCATCATGGCGGGCTGCCGGGCGAAGTCGCGCGAGAAGCGGGACAGCAGATGCGCCGGCACATGGGCGCTCTGCGGCACCCCGCCGAGCCCGGGGTCCCCGAGCAGCACCGTCTGGTGCATGCCGATGGAGAGCCCGACCAGATAGCTGGACGTCGGCGCGGACTGCTCGTACACCCAGGTGGTCGTGCTGGCCTTGGTCGTCCGGGTGAGCAGCCGGCCGCCCGCCACCACGGTGTACGCGGAGGGGGTGTTGACCGAGATCTGGTACGAGGCCTTGTCGGCGGGACGGTCGTTGCACGGGTACCAGGAGGGGGCTCCGACGGGCTGGCTCGCGACCAGGGCGCCGTCGGTCAGCTCCTCCCAGCCGAGCCCGCCCCACGGGCTGCGCACCGGCTTGGGATTGCCCGCGTAGTGCACCTCCACGGTGAACGCGGCGCCCGCGGACAGCGGCTTGGCCGGCCGGACGCGGAGCCTGCCGCCGCGGTGGGCGTAGTGCGGCGCACGGCCGTTCACCAGGATCCGGCCGACCTTGAACTCGGCGAGGTTCAGCTGGAACTCGGTGAGCGGCGCCCGGCCGGCGATGGCGCTGAGCCGCGCCGTCCCGGCCAGCCGGTTGGGGCCGGGACGGTACTCCAGAGCGAGTTCGTACCGATGCACGCGGTAACGGGAGTCGCCGTGGTCAGGGAAGTACGGGTCCGATGCCGTTGTCCGCTCGCCGCTCACTGCTGCTCCCGCTCCCTGCCCCGTGCTGTGCTCGTGCTGCCGTTCAGGCCCGCCACGCCTCGATCGGATTGCCCAGCCAGCGGGTGTCGGCGGGGACGGATTCCCCGGCCATCACGAGAGAGGCGGGACCCAGCGTGCTGCGGGCCCCGACCGAACTGCCGGGCAGGACGATTCCGCCCGGGCCCAGGGTGGCGCCCTCGCGGAGGACCACAGTATCCGTCCTCAAGATCCGGTCGTGGAAGAGGTGAGTCTGCAAGACACAGCCACGGTTCACGCTGACCGCGTCACCGAGCACGACCAGGTCCGTCTCGGGCAGCCAGTAGCTCTCGCACCACACGCCCCGGCCGATCCGGGCCCCGAGCCCGCGCAGCCACAGGTTGAGCAGCGGCGTACCCGGCACCGATCCGACCAGCCACGGCACGGCGAGGACCTCGACGAACGTGTCGGCCAGCTCGTTGCGCCACACGAAGCCGGACCACAGCGGGTGCTCACCCGTCCGGTGCCGGCCCACGAGCAGCCACTTCGCGGCCACCGAGACGAGGCACGCGGCCGCCCCGGCGGCGAGCAGGACCGCCCCCGACAGCAGCGCCGTGCCCCAGACCCCCACGCCGGTCGCCGTGGCCAGGGCGCAGAGGGCCGCCACGGTCAGGACCGCGAGGGCGGCCGAGGAGAACACCGGGAGGAGCCGGAAGAGCTCCACCAGA
This sequence comes from Streptomyces aureus, assembly GCF_001418135.1. Taxonomy (GTDB): domain Bacteria; phylum Actinomycetota; class Actinomycetes; order Streptomycetales; family Streptomycetaceae; genus Streptomyces; species Streptomyces aureus_A. Next base: position 6,632 of record NZ_LIPQ01000185.1, on the reverse strand, counting down.
CCGCGCGCCCACAGCAGCCGCGCGGGCGGGTCGTACGTCCGGCTCCGGTCGGAGTCCGCCGCGGACCGCGGCAGCCTGACCGGGGGCAGGCCCAGGTACGAGCTGCCCTTCTTGGCCTTCTTCGGCGTCGCCGACAGCACGCCGACCAGTCCGTCGTCCGGCACCGTGCGGCCCGGCGCGGTCATGCCGGAGTTGCCGAGGAACGCCCGGCGGCCGATCTCGGAGTGCCCGATCCGGACCCAGCCGCCGCCCAGCTCGTACGGGGCGGTCAGGGTGTCGTCGGCGAGGAACGCGCCCTCGCCGACCGTCGTGAGGCTCGGCAGCGCGAGCACCGTGGACACCTCGGCGCCCCGGCCGATCTTCATCCCGAGCAGCCTCAACCAGACCGGGGTGATCAGCCCGGCGTACAGCGGGAACAGGGTCTCCCGCGCCAGATCCATCAGCTGCGTGACGGTCCACGCCTGCCAGGCGACCCGGCTGTGCGTCGGATGGCTGCCGGTGCGAAGCCCGAGGCTGAGCAGCCGCACCGAGACGAGCACGAGCGACGCGTACGCGAACCCGTAGGCCAGCGCCCCGGGCACCACGGCGAGCAGCGCTCCCCGCAGCGCCTCGGCGAGCCCGGCGTCGCCGGGCACGAAGCGGCTCACGACGAGCAGCGCGGGCAGGGCGGCGAGCAACGGCAGAGCCGTGAGGAGGAAACCGGTCGCCCCGTAGACCGCCCGCCAGCGGAGCGGCCGTGCCGGCCGCTCCTTGGGCCAGTTCCGCTTGGCCTTGCCCAGCTTGCCCGCGGGCGCACCCGCCCAGCGCTGCCCGGTCGGGATCTGTCCCGCCACGGCGGAGCCGGGTGCCACCTCGGCCCGCTTGCCGACCCGCGCCCCGGGGAACAGCAGGCTGCGAGTGCCGACCACGGCGCCCGCGCCTACCTTCACCGCGCCGATCTCCAGCCGGTCGCCGTCCAGCCAGTAGCCGGAGAGGTCCACCTCGGACTCCACGGCGCAGCCGCGGCCGAGCTTGAGCATGCCCGTGACCGGCGGCAGCGAGTGCAGGTCCACGTCGGGGCCCACCTTGGCGCCGAGCGCCCGCGCGTACCGCTCCAGCCAGGATCCGGTGAGCGAGGTCGCGCCGGCGAACTCGGCGAGCCGCTCGGCCGTCCACAGCCGCAGGTGGACGCTGCCGCCCCGCGGGTGGCGTCCGGCCTTCACCCCGCGCAGCAGCAGCCGTGCGCCACCCGCGGCGATCGCCAGCCGGCCGGGCGGACTGAAGAGCACCGCCGCACCGGCGGCCACCACCCACCACGAGGCGGTCGGCGCCCACGCATAGGACCCGAACCGGTGCAGGACGTTGCCCAGTGCGAGCAGCGCCACCGTCCAGCGGAGCCCGATCACCGTGAACAGCGGAAGCATCAGGACGCTCTGGAGGAGCCCGGCCCGGAACGGAACCGGCGGAATCGTCCGTACGGCTCCGTCGTCCTGGACGGACCTCTCCAGGCGCCGGGCCAGCTTGCGCAGGGTGGGCTGCTGGTAGATGTCGACGACGGCCGCGCTCGGATAGCGGGTGCGCAGCCGGGTGGTGAGCTGGGCGGCGGCGAGGCTGCTGCCGCCGATCGCGAAGAAGTCGTCGGCGGGGCCGGTGACGGCCACACCGAGGGTCTCGCTCCACTGCTCGGCGAGCCAGGCCTCCGTGCCGTACAGCTGCTCGGAGGGGCCGCTGGTCTCCAGGTCGGGCAGGGGCCACGGCAGCGCGTCCCGGTCCACCTTGCCCGACGTACGGGTGGGCAGTTCGGCGACGGGCGCGAGAAGCGGCACGAGGGCCGCGGGAAGCTCCGCGCGCAGCCGCTCGACCGCCGCCGCGTGGTCCCAGCCCTCCTGCGTCACGAGATAGCCGACGAGCAGCTGGTTGCCGCTGCGCGCGGTACGGACGGCGGCGGCCGCGCCGGCGACACCGGGCAGGCCCTGGAGGGCGGAGTCCACCTCGCCCAGCTCGATGCGGCGGCCGCCGAGCTTGATCTGCTCGTCGCCGCGGCCGAGGAAGACCAGACCCTCCGGCTCGGCACGGACGAGGTCGCCGCTGCGGTACGCGCGCTCCCAGCCGAGGGATTCCAGCGGGGCGTACTTCTCCGCGTCCTTCTCGGGGTCGAGGTAGCGGGCGAGCCCGACGCCGCCGATCACCAGCTGACCGCTGCCGCCCATCGGCACCGGTTCGCCGGACTCGTCGACCACCGCCAGCTCCCAGCCGTTCAGCGGGAGACCGATCCTGATCGGCTCCTCACCGGTCAGCAGGGAGGCGCAGGCGACGACGGTGGCCTCGGTGGGGCCGTACGTGTTCCACACCTCGCGGCCCTCGGTGACCAGGCGCTGGGTCAGCTCGGGCGGGCAGGCCTCGCCGCCGAAGATCAGCAGCCGGACCTCGTCGAGGGTCTCCGGATCCCAGAGCGCGGCGAGGGTCGGCACGGTGGACACCACGGTGATCTCCTGCTCCACCAGCCAGGGACCGAGGTCCGCGCCGCTGCGCACCTGCGACCGGGGGACGGGCACCAGGCAGGCGCCGTAGCGCCAGGCCAGCCACATCTCCTCGCAGGAGGCGTCGAAGGCGACGGAGAGGCCCGCCATGACCCGGTCGCCGGGTCCGATCGGCTCGTCGACGAGGAACAGCGCGGCCTCGGCGTCCACGAACGCGGCGGCGCTGCGGTGGCTGACGGCGACACCCTTGGGCTTGCCCGTGGAGCCCGAGGTCAAGATGATCCACGCGTCGTGTTCGGGCCCGGGGCGCCCGGCGGCGGCACCGTCGCCCTCCCGCCCGGTGACCTCGATCCGCTGCTCCGCGCCGACCACGGCCCGCACACCGGCCTCGCCGAAGACCAGCTCGGCCCGCTCGTCCGGGTCCTCGGCGTCGACCGGTACATAGGCGGCTCCCGCGGCGAGCACGGCGAGGACGGCCACGTACAGCTCGTTCGTCCCGGACGGCACCCGGACGCCCACCCGGTCGCCGAGCCCCACACCGGCGGCCGCGAGCGCGCGCCGCCGCCGCTCGACCTCCACCGCCAGCGCCCGGTAGGTCAGCCGGGTGTCGCCGTCGTCCAGGGCGAGCTCGTCGGGGTAGGCCCGTACCGAGGCCTCGAAGATGTCGACGAGGGTGCGCACCGGGGCGGCGGGCCCGGCGGAGAACCGGGCGGACTTCCCGGGCTCCTCCTCCCACGCGTCCCCGTCGTGGAGCAGAGTGGTGTCACCGTGCTCGGGTGTGGCTGCCATCGGACCTCGCGTCTCGTTCCCGGCAACGTCCGGGTCGTCGGGCGGAGCCCGGGTCTGCCCGGGTTGTTCCGATCCGACGCCAAACAGCCCGCCAGTCTAGTGCGTCGGCCAGGATTCTCCGGTCGACACCTTGCGCGTGGCTGGTTGAGGACGGTATTGGAGGCGGATTCAGGATGACCGTACGGTGACCGGTGCCGCTGGGGCGCCCGCCTGCTCAGCCGCCCGCCGACAGGGTGGCCACCCCCGGACCGCGGAGATCGTCCAGCACAGCCTTGCGCCCGGTCACCGCAAGAAGCAGGGACAGCGCGGGGCCCTCCGCCTCCGGCCCGGTTCCGGCCGTCAGGTCGGTGTCCGTCGCCGTGATCCGGACGCGGGACAGGAGTTCCTTCGCTCCACCGAACGACACCGGGGTGCGCGCCTGGAGACGGAGGGCCCGGACGACGGCCCGCGGCGGATAGGAGCGGGCCAGGCCCAGCGGCCGACGGATGTCCTCCCCGTGGACGATCTCCTCGACGAGCCGGCTGTCCAGCGGTGCGGGAGGCGCCGAAGTCCGCGACGCGACCCGGCGGAACCGCTCCAGCGTCTCCTGCGGAGTGGTTCCGCGCTCGCGTTCCACACCGCGCGTGTTCTGGCGGTCGAAGTCGAACCGTGCGAGCACCATGTCCCTGAGGAAACCGAGGCGGGTCGCGCGGGCGTTGTCGACCAGATGGGCGAGCACGTCGTGCACGGTCCAGCCGTCGCAGAGCGACGGCTCCCGCCACTGCTCGTCCTCCAGTTGCGCCAGGTCGCCGATCAGGGCCGCCCGCTCGGCGTGCACCATCGGCCAGACGTCGTCCGTCACTGTCTCTCCCTCATCGGCTCGTTCATGCCGCCAGCGCCGCCCGCACCTCGTCCGCCAGGGCGAAGGGGTCGCCCGTGGGCGTCGTCGGGTAGCGCCGGTGGCCCCGCGCCCAGGCATCGTCCCGCGCGAACCAGTCGACGGCGACCGGCGCGGTGCCGTTCACCAGCGCACGGTCGAGACTCGCGAAGTAGGCGGCCCAGCGCGGCGCGTAGACGTCCTGGACGAGGCCGGACCATTCACGGTTGGCGTAGTCGCGCAGACCACCCGCCTCGCTCGGTCCCCTGCCGGCCCAGGTGGTGAGGATCGAGCGGGCGTCGTACTCCAACCGGTCCCGTTCCTCCGGGTCGGCGCCCCAGGCGCGCGCGTCGGCCAGCCAGGGACCGATCAGGAACCGCCGGTCGGAGCCGACGAGCCGCCCCAGCAGCTCCTCGTGAGCCTGCCACTCCCGTACCAGCGCCCGGAAGCCCGTCAGGTCCCCGGCCTCGTAGGCGGCCTTGACGCGCGGCAGCAGCACCCGGCCGCGGTTGGTGAGCGCCTGACGCGCCACGTCCACGAGGTCGAACCGGTACGCGTCCGTCTTCCGCAGCCGGGGCGCCACCTGGAGCAGTTCCACGAGGGCCCGCTCGACCGTCGCGGCGTCGTACCGCATGGCCTTCGGGCTCCATTTCGCGGCGGTGGCCGCCGTCAGACCCGGGCGTGCGGCGAAGAGGCTGTCCTGCGGCTCGCTCCAGGTACCGGACCGCATGCTGTACGGGCCGAGGCGCAGCTGCTCCCACGCCGCCGCCGCGTGGGGATCCGTACCGCCGTAGCGTCGGGCGGCGTAGGCGGCGAACCAGCCCTTCTGGTCGATCGGATCCGGCTGCCAGGCGAGTTCGGTGAAGAGGTCGAAGGCGGCGGGGTTCCCGCCGGTGCCCTCGGGGAGGTACGCGATGCCGCGCAGCGCGCTGCCCTGCTCACCGAGCCAGGCGTGGAAGCGGTCCACCCACGCGCCGGTGTTGGCGCCGATGCTGGTGTGGCCGCCGAAGTTGGGGATCGTGCCGAAGGCGTACGGCGTCCCGCCCCACCGGGCCTCGCGGTCGAGCCCGTCGTACCGGTCGGAGAGGCCGTCGACGATCAGGACCCGGCGGCGGTCCACGCCGCTCAGGAGGGCCGGGGTCGGGTTGTTCTGCCAGCCGAGCATGACCCAGGTGGCGCCGGGCCGCGCCGTGTCCAGGGCCCGCTGGACGGCCCCGGCCGCCGCCCCGACGTCCACCGGGCCCGCGACCCCGCCCTCGTGCAGCAGGTCCATCTTGAACATGTCGGTGACACCGAACCGTGCCTGCTGGAAGCGGTAGTAGGCGGCGGCGAGCGGGGCGAAGACGGGCCCGGTCGGATCCAGCCAGTACGGCCGGTCGAAGCCCACCCACGTGCCTTGTGGAACGGTGACCGCGCCGTCGTTCCGCGCGGCGAAGTCCGAGGGCACGGTGCCGAAGAAGCCCGGCAGCACGGGCGTCATCCCGAGCGAACGGAGGTGGCTCGCGACCCGTCCGCCCAGCGCCGCCCGGGCCTCGACGAGCTGTTCGGAGACCGGCCCGCCGAACCCCGACAGGTTCTGCAGCAGCCACCAGCCCTGATGGGCCGGGGCGGGGATCCAGTCGCGCAGCTCCGCCGGGCTGTAGCCGAACTCCTGGAGCGCCCGGTAGTACGGGTACTCGGCCCCGGTCGGGACGAAGACCTCGTTCACGCCGTGCAGTGCCATCAGGTCGATGTCGTGCTGGTAGGAGGCGAAGTCGCGGTAGGCGCCGGAGTACCCCTCGTCGGTGTCGTTCAGGGCGTAGCGGTGGGGCACGGAGGCCGACCGGGTGATGGTCCCGGCGACCGCGGGGAGCGTGCCGGGCAGCCGGCCGACGCTGGAGCCGGGCCATCCGATGTCGACCCCGGCGACCCGCTCCAGGTACCAGCCGACACCGGTGAGGAGCGTGGCCGGCGAGGTGCCCCGGACCACGATCGCCCCGGCCTCGCCCGAGACCGCGAAATAGTCGCCCGAGGCGGGCTCCTCGACCGGGACCAGGGTGAACTGCGCCGCCCGGGAGGGCAGCAGGCGCTTCAGGCTCGCCCGTGCGGGCGCGGCGTCGAAGAGGACGGGCGGGGTGTCCGCGGCCGACCGGGTGCCGGCGGCGGGCGCGACCGATCCGGCGGAGGCGGGCCGCGGGCCGGGGGCGGGCGTGGCCGCCGAGAGCGGTGGCACGCCGGGCGCGGTCGTCATGACGGCGGCGAGCGCCGTGGTGACGAGGACGGCACGGCATCGAAGGGTCAGGCGACGGCCCATCTGGCTCCCTGCTGCGGGTCGAGCGGAACGGCGAGGCGTGCTTCGGGAGGTCCGGTCGACGAAGACTAGCGACATCGCGCCCAGCGGGGCTGCGGGCGCGCCCTCCTGACGGGGCGCCGGTGGGCCGGCGGCGCCGGGCGGCCCGGGGAGTGGGGGAGAACCTGCCATGTACGGATGATCGGTCCCGGGCGCCGGTATCGGCATGCGCACCCGGCGCCCGGGACCGATCATCCGT
>NZ_LIPQ01000184.1 GCF_001418135.1 Streptomyces aureus | reverse complement strand
CACGTACCGCACACCTGACCTCCTCCAGGTCAGGTGTGCGGTACGTGCGGAGGCCCCCGGTGCCTTTCGGTACCGGGGGCCTCCTCCGGGTCACGCCTTCGGTGCGTCGTCCTCGGCGGCAGCCGGGTCCGGCTCGGACGGCGCCTCCGCCTTCTGCGGGGTCGTGATCTCCAGGGACTCCCTGGCTCCCGGGATCGTCAGGGACTCCGCGTTCTCCGGGTGGTGGCAGGCCACTCGCTGGCCCGGGCGGAGCTCGACCAGCGGGGGCTCCTGCGTGCGGCAGACGTCCGTGGCCTTCCAGCAGCGGGTGTTGAAGCGGCAGCCCGCCGGCGGGGCTATCGGGGACGGGACGTCGCCCGTCAGGAGGATGCGGTCGCTCTTCGCGCCACGGCGGCGGGGGTCCGGGATCGGGACCGCCGACATGAGGGCGCGGGTGTACGGGTGCATCGGGTTCTCGTAGAGGGACTTGCGGTCCGCGAGTTCCACGATCTTGCCGAGGTACATCACCGCGATGCGGTCCGAGACGTGCCGGATGACCGACAGGTCGTGCGCGATGATCACGTACGTGAGGCCGAGCTCCTGCTGGAGGTCGTCCAGGAGGTTGACCACCTGGGCCTGGATGGAGACGTCCAGGGCCGAGACCGGCTCGTCCGCGACCACGAGCTTCGGCTTCAGGGCCAGCGCGCGGGCGATGCCGATGCGCTGGCGCTGACCGCCGGAGAACTCGTGCGGGTAGCGGTTGTAGTGCTCCGGGTTGAGGCCGACCAGCCCGAGCAGGCGCTGGACCTCCTTCTTCACGCCGCCCTCGGGCTCGACGCCCTGGAGCTTGAAGGGGGCCGAGACGATCGTGCCGACCGTGTGGCGGGGGTTCAGCGAGCCGTACGGGTCCTGGAAGATCATCTGGATGTCCCGGCGGAACGGGCGCATGCCCGAGACGCCGAGGTGCGAGATGTCCTTGCCCTGGAACTCGACCGTGCCGCCGGTCGGTTCGAGGAGCCGGGTGATCAGGCGGCCCATCGTGGACTTGCCGCAGCCGGACTCGCCGACGACGCCGAGCGTCTCACCGGGCAGGACCTCGAAGTCGATCCCGTCGACCGCCTTGACCGCACCGGTCTGGCGCTGGAGAAGCCCCTTCTTGATGGGGAAGTGCTTCTTCAGGCCGGTGACCTTGAGGAGGGGTTCCATGGTCTCGCTCACAGTTTCGGCGCAATCTCTTCGGTCCAGATACGGGTCCGCTCCTCCTGCGGCATGTGGCAGGCCGAGAAGTGGCGGTCCCCGGCCGGCGCCAGCTCCGGTCGCTGCGTGCGCGTGATGCCGCCCTTGGGGACGTCCGCGTACGGGCAGCGGGGGTTGAAGGCGCAGCCGCTCGGGATGTTGATGAGGCTGGGCGGGTTGCCCTTGACCGGGATGAGCCGATCGGTCTGGTCGCGGTCGATCCTCGGCATCGAGCCGAGCAGGCCCCAGGTGTAGGGGTGCTGCGGCTCGTAGAAGACGGACTCGGCGGGTCCGCGCTCGACGCAGCGCCCGCCGTACATCACGAGGATGTCGTCGGCGAGCTCGGCAACGACGCCGAGGTCGTGGGTGATGATGACGACCGCGGAGCCGAACTCCTTCTGGAGGTCCCGCATCAGGTCGAGGATCTGGGCCTGCACGGTCACGTCGAGCGCGGTGGTCGGCTCGTCGGCGATGAGCAGCGCGGGGTTGTTGACGAGCGCCATGGCGATCATCGCGCGCTGGCGCATGCCGCCGGAGAACTCGTGCGGGTAGTTGTCGAACCGCTTGGCGGGCTCGGGGATGCCGACCCGGTCGAGGAGTTCGACGGCCCGCTTGCGCGCCGTCTTCTTGTCGACGTCGTGGTGGACGCGGTACGCCTCCACGATCTGGCTGCCGACCGTGTAGTACGGGTGCATCGCGGACAGCGGGTCCTGGAAGATCATCGCCATGTCACGGCCACGCATCTTCCGGACCTCGTCCGGGTCGGCCGAGAGCAGATCACGGCCGTTGAGCCAGATCTCGCCGGAGATCTGCGCCTTCTGCCGGCCGTACTGGCCGACGGTGTGGAGGCCCATGATGCCGAGCGAGGTGACCGACTTGCCGGAGCCGGACTCGCCCACGATGCCGAGGGTCTTGCCCTTCTCCAGCTGGAAGCTGAGCCCGTCGACCGACTTGACCAGACCGTCGTCGGTCGGGAAGTGGATCTTCAGGTCGCGCACGTCGAGGAAGGCGTCGGAGGGGGCGGACCCGGTGGCGACGGGCTCTCCCACCGCCGCGCCGGTCTTCGTCAGCTTGTCCGTCATGCGAGCCTCACTCGGGGGTCGATCACCGCGTACAGCAGGTCCACCACGAGGTTCGCGATGACGACGCACGCGGCGGTGATGAGCGTGACGGCCAGGATGAGCGGCAGGTCGCGCTCGTTCACGCCCCGGATGGCCAGGGCGCCCAGTCCGTGGAGGCTGAACGCGGTCTCGGTCAGGATCGCGCCGCCCACGAGGGCGCCGAGGTCCATGCCGAAGATGGTCAGGATGGGGGTCATGGTGGAGCGCATGGCGTGCTTGCCGAGCACGACCGACTCCGGCAGTCCCTTGGCCCGGGCCGTGCGGATGTAGTCCTCGCCGAGGACCTCCAGCATGGTGGCGCGGGTGAGGCGCGCGTACATCGCCGCGTACAGGAAGGCGAGCGTCACCCAGGGCAGCAGCAGGCCGCCGAACCAGCCGCCGAAGGACTCGGAGAGCGGCACGTACGTGGCGTCGACCCAGCCCAGTTGGGTGCGGAAGACCAGCATCGCCAGCATGGCGGTGAAGAAGATGGGGAGCGAGACGCCCGAGAGGGCCGTGATCATGGCCACGCGGTCGATGACCGTGCCCCGCTTGAGCGCGGAGACGACACCCGTGGAGACACCCAGGACCAGCCACAGCACGGCGGCGCCGACGACCATGGAGAGGGTGACGGGGAAGGCCTCGACCAGCATCGACCAGACGTCCTGCTCACTGCGGAACGAGTACCCGAAGCAGGGCGCCGCGCAGTGGATGGTGTCGCCACCGCCGGTGTAGTCACGACCGACGAAGATGCCGGAGACGAAGTGCCAGAACTGCACCAGGAGCGGCTCGTCCAGACCCAGCTTCTGCCGGACGGCCTCGATGGCTGCCGGATCCGCCTGCTTGCCGACGAACATCGCGGCAGGGTCACTGCCGGTCATCTTGGGGATGAGGAAGAAGATGCTGAGCGTCACGAGGGTGACGACGAGCAGCATCGCGACGACTGCGAAGAGCCGTCGGACTATGTATGCAAGCATGCGGTCGGCCGGTCGGCGGCCGGGGGACCCGATCGGGTCCCCCGGCCGCCGCCCTCGGCCATCACCTGCCCTTCGGAGCTGGCGGCGGGTGGTGCGCCGGTGAAGCGGAGCGGATTACTTGACGACGCCGAGCGACGCGTAGTCGTAGCGGCCGTTGTAGGCGTCCGCCGTGTAGACGTTGGTCAGCCGGGAGCTGCGCCAGATGATGTTCTTCTCGTGGGTGAAGGGCAGGTAGACCGCGGCCTCGGAGACCTTGGTGTTGATCTGCTTGTAGAGCTCGCCGGCCTTCGCCGGGTCGGTCTCCTTCAGCGCCTGGTCGAACAGGCCGTTGACGGCCGGGTCGTTCAGCTCGGAGAAGTTGTTGTTACCGCTCTGGAGGATGAAGCGGCCGTCGACCAGCGGCTGGAGGAAGCCCTGGCCCGACGGGAAGTCGGCGCCCCAGCCCATGATGATGATGCCGTAGCCCTTGTCCTTGACGACCTTCGGCGAGCCGATGATGCCGGAGGTCTGGGCGCCGTCGAACTGGTCGATCTGGGCGTCGATGCCGACCTTCAGCAGGGACTGCTGGAGGGACTCGGCGGTCGCGATCTCGATCTTCTTGTTGTTGCGGACCGCGATGGTGGTCTTGAAGCCGTTCGGCTTACCGCACTTCTTCAGGGCCTCCTTCGCCTTGGCGAGGTCCGGCGCGCCACCGAGCTTGCCGTACGGGTCGGCCTTCGGGTCGGCACCCTTGATCGCCGGCGGCAGCATGTTGGAGGCGATGTCGCCACCGGCCTGCGGGCCGCCACGGGCGGTCTGCAGGGACTTCGAGTCGGCCGCGTAGATGATGGCCTTGCGGCACTCGATGTTGGGGATGACCGTCTGCGGGAAGACCGCGTAACGGATGAAGCCCGTCTGCGGGTTGTCGACGTTGCCCTTGTGCTGCTGGAGCACCTTCTGGCGGGCGGCGGCGCCGACACCCGTCGCGTTGATGTCGAGGTCGTACTCGCCCTCGACCAGACGGTTGTCCATGTCGTCGGCGTTAGTGGTGAACGTGACGCTGATCTTGTCCGGCAGGGCCTTGCGGACGGTGTCGCTCTTGGCGTCCCACTTGTCGTTGCGGACGAGCTTGAGGGACTTGTTGGGAGTGTAGGACTCCCACTTGTACGGGCCGGACGAGAACGGCTTCAGGGTGTACTTGGCCTTGGTGTCCTTGTCCTGGCGGACCGGGGACGCGGCGGGCATGGCCAGCATCTGCAGGAAGTCACCGTTGGCGACCGGCAGCTTGAAGATGATGGTCTTGTCGTCCGGGGTCTCGATCGCCTTCAGGCCGAGCTTGTCCGCGGAGGTGTCCTTGTACGGGCCCTTGTACTCGCCCTTGGGGTCGAGGACCTGCTGGAGGTAGATCGGGCCGCCCGAGAGGACGTCCTGGGCCCAGATGCGCTCGATGCCGTACTTGATGTCCTTGGAGGTGATCGGCTTGCCGTCCTCCCACGTCACCCCGTCCTTCAGGGTGAAGGTGTAGGTGAGGCCGTCGGCCGAGACCTTGCCGGTGTCGGTGGCGAGGTCGGAGACGAGCTCCGTGGACGCCGCGCCGGGCTCCGCCTTGAAGGTCACGAGCTGGCGGGTGTAGTAGCGGGCGAAGTCCCACACGAAACCGTAGTAGCCGCGCTGCGGGTCCCAGAAGTCCGCGTCCTGCGAGCCGATGAACTTCAGCTCGCCGCCCTTCTTGGACGACGGGTTGGCGATCTTGTTCACGCCGGCGTTGAAGCCGGACGCGCCGCCCTTGCCCTTGTCGCCGCTGTCACCGGTGCCGCCACCGCAGGCGGTGGTGACGACCATCGTGGCCGCCGCGAGCAGCGCGCCCGCGGCGATTCTGCGCTGAGAGCTCTTCAGCATGGGTCCAGCAACCTCCGGGATAGTGGCGGCCTTACGGCGGTCCGCCGATTGGGGTTTGGCCTCCTGTCGCCAGCGGCAGGGGCGGGTCGTGCGGGTCTTCGGCGAACGGTCAGCGGGAGCCCTTCGGGTCGAGCGCGTCACGCACGCCGTCGCCGAAGAGGTTGAACGCCAGAACGGTGATGAAGATCGCGAGGCCGGGGATCACCATGAAGAGCGGGTCCGCCTCGTAGGTGGTGATGGCCGTCGACAGCATCTGTCCCCAGGAAGCGGTGGGGGGCTTCACACCCGCGCCGAGGAAGCTCAGCGCCGCTTCGGTGAGGATGTTGGTGGGGATCATGAGGGTCGCGTAGACCGTGATCGGGGCGATCAGGTTCGGCAGCAGCTCGCGGCGCAGGATGTAGAGGCGGCCGGCGCCGAGGCTCTGGGCGGCCTCCACGTACTCGCGGTTGCGCAGCGAGAGGGTCTGGCCGCGGACGATGCGGCCCACGTAGGGCCAGCCGAAGAAGCCGATCACGACCACCAGGGCGGCGATGCGGACGCCGGAGCCGTCGAGGCCGAGGAGTTCGTTCGGCAGGACGGAGACCAGGGCGATGGTGAAGAGCAGCTGCGGGAAGGCGAGCATGACGTCCATGACCCGGCTGAGGACGGCGTCGATCCAGCCGCCGAAGTAGCCGGCGATGATGCCGAGGATCGTGCCGAGGACGACCGCGAAGACCGCCGCGAGGAAGGCGACGAGCAGCGAGATCCGGGCGCCGTAGACGATGCGGCTGAAGACGTCGCGGCCGTTGACGGGCTCGACTCCGAAGAGGAAGTCGGAGCTGACGCCGCCCCAGGAACCGATCGGGGTGCCGAACAGCGGGTCGATCTGGTCCTCGTGGAACTCGTCCGGCGGGTGGCCCAGGAGGCCCACGATCACCGGCGCGAAGATCGCGACGAGGACGAGGAAGACGACGATGAACGCGCCCGCGAGGGCCAGTTTGTCGCGCTTGAGGCGGGTCCAGGCGATCTGCCAGGGCGAGCGGCCCTCGATCACCTTGCCGGCGCCGCCGGGAGTGCCGGGGGCGTCGGGCGCGCCATCGACGGTGGCGGTCGCCTCGCCCGCACTCTTCTCGTGCAGTGGTGCCGTCATCGTGGTGAGGACCCCTCTCGGCCGCCGGTAGCCGGCCCTTGCCCGCCGCGGGTAGCGGCTCGGTGGAACAACCTGCTGGGCACCTGCTCGAAAGGAGCCGAACGCCCGGTGTTCCGGGGAGTCTTCAATGCGCTTGCGATCACCCGCCAGCCCTGACGAGGAATGTTTGCTCAAACGTGATGCGGTGCTGCGACTTCCGTTATCCGGACGTCGCGATCACGTGAGCGGACCATCTCGGGTCCTCTTCCCCCCAATCGGACATGTCCCCTCAACTAGGCGTTCGAGTTCCTCAATTGGGGCGAACGAAAGCCTCCGGAGCGAACTCCGGAGGCTGGTGGGGCGGGATGCGAGAAGGGGTACGTCTCAGTATCCGGACGGCGCCGGCGGCGGGTATCCATAGCCCGGAACGGGCGCGGAGCCGCGTCCGGCGTGCGCCTCGCGGTCGTAGAACGGGCGGCCGTTCGCCCGCAGCCAGAGGGCCACCGGGTCGTACGCGTCGGACAGGGCGACCGTCGAGACGGGCAGCCCCTCGGGTACGGCTCCGATGGACTGGCGCATCATCGCCCGGACCGTGTCGACGGCCGTCGGCGAGGTGTCGTACAGGTCGAGCCCGATGGCGAGGTACGGGGATCCGAGCGCGGGCTGCACCCAGCCGCGGCGCAGCGCCCGGACGGCCGGGGTGCGGTGCGCGTTCTGCGTGAGCAGGGCGTAGAACTGGGGGATCTCCAGGGTGGGCTCGGTGACCCGGAGCGGCCCGGCGGGCATCCGGTCGAGGCCGGTGGCGATCCGGCGCAGGTCGGCCCAGGGGATGCCGACACCGCCGCCGGGGGCGTGCGGATTCAGCCAGACGCCCCAGCGGTCGGGGTAGAGGGCCCGGGCGATCTCCCGGCCGGTGACGAGCTCGTGGGCGCGGTGCCAGCCAGAGGCGGCGAGTTCCTGGGCGGAGGTGACGCAGGGCGCGTAGCCGAAGCCGTCGACCTCCATGTTCCCGTACTGGGCGTCGGACGAGCCGGGCGAGCCGTGCCAGAGCAGCATCCAGAGCTCGCCGTCGGCGAGGGCGTGCAGCAACTGCTCGTACGCGTCGTAGCGTCCGGGTGCCACCTGGCGCAGCATGTGCTCGACCTGTCCGGTCGCAGCGGTGCCTGACGCGCTCACCCTGGGTCCCGCCCCTCTTCCGTCACCACGTCTGTTCCGACGTCCGTCCTGAAGACGTCCGTCCTGCTGTCGAGAAGTTCAGCTTAAACAGGCCGTCCGTCACACGGCGGCGCGCTGGTAGAAGGGGCGCACCCGCTCCAGCATCCAGTCGCCGACCGGGTCCTGTGCCATGTCGAGCAGGATGAGGTTGACCGGCCAGGCGCATTCGACGCGGCCGAGGGCACGGCCGAGGGCGTCCAGCGGCGCGTTGCGGTCGACGCCGTCCCAGGCGGCGAGCTGGACACCGACGAAGAGGGCGGGTTCGGTGCCCTCGACGCTGGCGAGCGCACGGCGGGCGGTGGTGACGACGCCGGTGGCCTCGAACTCGGCGGACGCGGCGGCGAGGAAGTCGACGGGGTCGTCCTGCCAGTCGGGCTCGAAGAGCCGGACGCGGCCGCCGGTGGCGGGCCCGTCGAGCGGGGTGCGGCCGACGCGGCAGAGCTCGGCGACGGCCGGCGGGGGCAACGGGACGCCGACGACGCCGCCCGGGTTCACGGCGATGCCGAGCTGCGGGGGCAGGCCGCGGGCGAAGTCACGGGCCGGGGCGACGGTGAACGACATGTGGCTGCCGACGCAGGCGAGGAACTGCTCCTCGGAGCTGAAGACGGGGACGTACGCCGCGCCGTCGATCTCCATGGTGGCGAGGTCCAGGTTCGGGCTGTCGGGTCCGCCGCCGTTGGGGAGGGGCACCCAGACCGGGCTGCGGCCGAGGACCTCGACCAGGCGGGCGCCCGCCGAGGGGTTGCCGAGGGATGCGGCAAGGACCTCTTCCAGCTCGTTGCCCGGCCACGTCACGTCCACGGTCCCGTTTCCCCTTCTCGCACGGCCTGCCGTACCGGCCGCCCCGGCAGCACCCTAACGCCGCCCCGGCGCCGCCGTGGCCAAAAGCAGGGGTACGGGCACACCCGGACAGGGGCGTACGTCACAGCCGGACCGCCTCGGGCCGCCCTGCGTACGGCACAGCGTCCTGCCGTCGGGCGGCCCTGGGTACGGGCACAGCGGCCCGCCCTCGGACGGCCCCGCGTAGGCACGGCGGTCGCGGCACGGCGGCCCACGTCGGACGCCCTGCGTACGACGCGGGCCCGCCTCGGGCCGCTGCCGCGTACGCCGCGGGCGCGCCCCCTCAGCCCGCCTCAGGCCGCCTCGGGCCGCCTCAGGCCGCCTCGGGCCCCTCCCGGAAGCCGATCTTCCGCAGCGTGTCCGCCGCGTCCCGGTCGAGCAGGGTCGCGGAGGCGCAGCCGTGCGGCAGCCGGCCGGACTCCGCCGCCGCGACGAGCCGGGCGACGGCCCGCCGGTGCCGGGCGAAGGCGTACGACGAGACTCCCCGGCCTCGGGCCCGCTGGCCCTCACGGGCGGTGTCCGGGTCGACGTCGAGCAGGACCAGGTGGAGGGCCCGGCCGCGGCGGCGGGCCTCCCGGGCGAGCCAGCCGCGCACCCAGGACTGGGTGCCGCAGTCGTGGACGACCACTCCGGCGCCGGACCGCAGGGCGCGGCGCAGCCCCGCGTAGTGCGCGATCCGGACCAGCGGGCGGTAGACGGCGTACGGCAGGAGGCGGGGCATCCGGGCCTCCCAGCGCTCCCGGGTGTCCTGCGAGTCGATGCCGGCGCCCTCGGCGGCGCGCCGCATGAGGGTGGACTTGCCGCTGCCGGGCAGCCCGGAGACGACCACCAGGTCGCCGGCGGCGAAGGTGAGCGCGCGGGGGCCTCGGCCGCCGCGCTCGCGCAGGTCACGCAGGATCCGCCCCCGGCGGCGGGTCCGGGCACGGGCTCGCTGGGACGGTATGCCGGTACTCGGCGCGTACGCGCCGGTGTGCTGGAACCTCATCGCTTCTCCCCCTGCCGGGCCTGGGAAGACCCTTGCCCACAAAGTGTAAAGAAGCGGTAATGGGACACAAGCGATGTGCCCCGCCGACCTCGCGTGCAATGATGTCCGCGCCAGGCGCGCACAGTCGCCACACAATCGCATACCGGCCGCTCGAATCCGCGCGGGAGAGTTCCGGACGCGCCAGGCGTGTCCGGACGCCGAAGGAGCAAGACCCTCCCTTGAATCTCTCAGGCCCCGTACCGCGTGGATGAGGCAGATCTGAAAAGCGGGACACCTGCCGTGTCCCCACCCAAGGTGCAAACCGATCTCTCGGCGACGAGATGCTCTCGGTGAACCTCTCAGGTTCCATGACAGATGGGGAGGACGTCCTCGCCCGTCATGTGTTTCGTCACCGATCACGCCCTTGGGACCCGGGAGCCACCCCATGAGCACTGCCCCCCGTCTGACCGCCCTCGATGCCCTGCATCGTTCGCTGGGCGCGACCATGACCGACTTCGCCGGCTGGGACATGCCGCTCCGGTACGGCAGCGAGCGGGACGAGCACATCGCCGTCCGCACCAAGGCGGGTCTCTTCGACCTCTCCCACATGGGTGAGATCACCGTCACCGGCCCGCAGGCGGTCGAGCTCCTCGACCACGCCCTCGTCGGCAACATCTCCACCGTGGGCGTCGGCCGTGCCCGCTACACGATGATCTGCCAGGAGGACGGCGGCATCCTCGACGACCTGATCGTCTACCGCCTCGGCGAGACGGAGTACATGGTCGTCGCCAACGCCTCCAACGCGCAGATCGTCCTGGACGCGCTGACCGGGCGCGCGGCCGGCTTCGACGCCGAGGTGCGTGACGACCGTGACGCGTACGCCCTGATCGCGGTGCAGGGCCCGGAGTCCCCCGGCATCCTGAAGTCGATCACCGACGCCGACCTGGACGGTCTGAAGTACTACGCCGGCCTGCCCGGCACGGTCGCCGGCGTGCCCGCGCTGATCGCCCGTACCGGCTACACCGGCGAGGACGGCTTCGAGCTGTTCCTGAAGCCCGAGCACGCCGAGGGCGTCTGGAAGGCGCTGACCGAGGCCGGCGCGCCGGTCGGTCTGATCCCCTGCGGCCTGTCCTGCCGCGACACGCTCCGCCTGGAGGCGGGCATGCCGCTGTACGGCCACGAGCTGACCACCGCGCTGACCCCCTTCGACGCGGGCCTCGGCCGGGTCGTGAAGTTCGAGAAGACGACCAACGACGGCCGTTTCGTCGGCCGTGAGGCTCTGGAGAAGGCCGCCGAGCGCGCCGAGACCGCCCCGCCGCGCAAGCTCGTCGGTCTGGTCGCCGAGGGCCGCCGCGTCCCGCGGGCCGGCTTCTCCGTCGTCAAGGACGGAGTGGTGATCGGCGAGGTCACCTCCGGCGCCCCGTCCCCGACCCTCGGAAAGCCGATCGCGATGGCGTACGTGGACGCGGCGCACGCCGAGCCCGGCACCCAGGGTGTAGGTGTGGACATCCGCGGCACCCACGAGGCGTACGAGGTCGTGGCGCTGCCGTTCTACAAGCGCCAGAAGTGACGTATCCGTCTCACTTCGCGTCTCACCCCGCAAGACCCACGTTCATCAGTACTCCCCCGATCCAGGAGAATCAGGTCATGAGCAACCCCCAGCAGCTGCGCTACACCAAGGAGCACGAGTGGCTGTCGGACGCCGAGGAAGGCGTCTCGACCGTCGGCATCACGGAGTTCGCCGCCAACGCGCTCGGTGACGTCGTCTACGCCCAGCTCCCCGAGGTCGGCTCCACGGTCACCGCCGGCGAGACCTGCGGCGAGCTGGAGTCGACGAAGTCCGTGAGCGACCTGTACTCCCCCGTCACGGGTGAGGTCGTCGCCGCCAACCAGGACGTGGTGGACGACCCGTCCCTGGTGAACACGGCTCCGTTCGAGGGTGGCTGGCTGTTCAAGGTGCGCGTCGCGGGAGAGCCGGACGAGCTGCTCTCCGCCGACGAGTACACCGCGTTCTCCGCCGGGAACTGAGACCGGGCCCGAGACCCCTTAGGGATCGATTCATGTCGCTTCTGAACACTCCCCTCCACGAGCTGGACCCCGACGTCGCCGCCGCCGTCGACGCCGAGCTCCGCCGTCAGCAGTCCACGCTCGAGATGATCGCCTCGGAGAACTTCGCTCCGGTCGCCGTCATGGAGGCGCAGGGCTCCGTCCTCACCAACAAGTACGCCGAGGGCTACCCGGGACGCCGCTACTACGGTGGCTGCGAGCACGTCGACGTCGCCGAGCAGATCGCGATCGACCGGATCAAGGACCTGTTCGGCGCCGAGTACGCCAACGTCCAGCCGCACTCCGGTGCCTCCGCGAACCAGGCCGCCCTCTTCGCGATCGCCCAGCCCGGCGACACGATCCTGGGTCTGGACCTGGCGCACGGCGGTCACCTGACCCACGGCATGCGCCTGAACTTCTCGGGCAAGCAGTTCAACGTGGTCGCGTACCACGTGGACGAGGCCGGCCTGGTCGACATGGCCGAGGTCGAGCGCCTCGCCAAGGAGCACCGCCCCAAGGTGATCATCGCGGGCTGGTCCGCCTACCCGCGTCAGCTGGACTTCGCCGAGTTCCGCCGGATCGCGGACGAGGTCGAGGCCTACCTGTGGGTCGACATGGCCCACTTCGCGGGTCTGGTCGCGGCCGGTCTGCACCCGAACCCGGTC
Source organism: Streptomyces aureus (assembly GCF_001418135.1). Lineage (GTDB taxonomy): Bacteria > Actinomycetota > Actinomycetes > Streptomycetales > Streptomycetaceae > Streptomyces > Streptomyces aureus_A. Next base: position 6,805 of record NZ_LIPQ01000184.1, on the reverse strand, counting down.
GAGCACGCGGACGTCGTGACCTCCACCACGCACAAGACGCTCGGCGGCCCCCGCGGCGGCATCATCCTGGCGAAGAAGGAGTTCGCGAAGAAGCTGAACTCCTCGGTCTTCCCCGGCTTCCAGGGCGGCCCGCTGGAGCACGTGATCGCGGCCAAGGCCGTCTCCTTCAAGGTCGCGGCCTCGGAGGAGTTCAAGGAGCGCCAGCAGCGCACCCTGGACGGTGCCCGCGTCATCGCCGAGCGCCTGGTCCAGGACGACGTCACCGCCCACGGTGTCTCCGTCCTGTCCGGCGGTACGGACGTCCACCTGCTCCTCGTCGACCTGCGCGACAGCGAGCTGGACGGCCAGCAGGCCGAGGACCGTCTCCACGAGGTCGGCATCACGGTCAACCGGAACGCCGTTCCGAACGACCCGCGCCCGCCGATGGTCACCTCGGGTCTGCGCATCGGTACGCCGGCGCTCGCGACCCGCGGTTTCCAGGCCGAGGACTTCACCGAGGTCGGCGACATCATCGCGGAGACCCTGAAGCCCGGCTTCGACGCCGACAAGGCCGCGTCGCTGAAGGCCCGGGTGACGGCGCTCGCCGAGAAGCACCCGCTGTACCCCGGCCTGAAGTAGTTTCGTAGGCTTTTGTTCCGCGAGCGGTCTGCGGCCGTTCGTCCGGAACCTTCGGGGCACCGCGCACACTGGACAGTGAGCGCGGTGCCCCACCCCATGTCCTCGCGCTGTACCGCACGCCCTTCTTTCCGCGCTTTTCTGCTCCACCCCGGCAGACAACGGCGTCTAGCCCCCACAAGGAGTCCTCCGTGGCCATCTCGGTCTTCGACCTGTTCTCGATCGGCATCGGCCCGTCGAGCTCCCACACGGTGGGACCGATGCGCGCGGCCCGGATGTTCGCCCGCCGCCTGAAGAACGAGGGCCTGCTCGCCCACACCACGAAGGTACGGGCGGAGCTGTACGGCTCCCTCGGCGCGACCGGCCACGGCCACGGCACCCCGAAGGCGGTCCTCCTCGGCCTGGAGGGCAGCTCGCCGCGCACGGTGAACGTGGAGACGGCGGACGACGAGGTCGAGCGGATCAAGTCGAGCGGCCGGATCAACCTGCTCGGCGCGCACGAGATCCCGTTCGACTTCGACGCCGACCTGATCCTGCACCGGCGCAAGGCGCTGCCGTACCACGCCAACGGGATGACGATCTTCGCGTACGACGCGGAGGGCGGCCTGGTCCTGGAGAAGACGTACTACTCGGTCGGCGGCGGCTTCGTCGTCGACGAGGACGCCGTCCAGGGCGAGAACCCGATCGTCCCCGACGACACCGTCCTGAAGTACCCCTTCCGCACCGGCGACGAGCTGCTCCGCCTCGCGAAGGAGACCGGCCTGTCGATCTCCGCGCTGATGCTGGAGAACGAGAAGGCCTGGCGCACCGAGGACGAGATCCGCGCGGGCCTCCTGGAGATCTGGCGGGTCATGCAGTCCTGCGTCTCGCGCGGCATGTCCCGCGAGGGCATCCTGCCCGGCGGTCTGAAGGTCCGGCGGCGCGCCGCGAACCTGGCCCGCAAGCTGCGCTCCGAGGGCGACCCGAAGATGCACGCCATGGAGTGGATCACTCTCTACGCCATGGCCGTGAACGAGGAGAACGCGGCGGGCGGCCGGGTGGTCACCGCCCCGACGAACGGCGCGGCCGGCATCATCCCCGCCGTCCTGCACTACTACATGAACTTCGTGCCCGGCGCCGACGACGACGGCATCGTCCGCTTCATGCTGGCGGCCGGCGCGGTCGGCATGCTCTTCAAGGAGAACGCCTCGATCTCCGGCGCCGAGGTCGGCTGCCAGGGCGAGGTCGGCTCGGCCTGCTCGATGGCGGCGGGCGCCCTCGCCGAGGTCCTCGGCGGCACCCCGGAGCAGGTGGAGAACGCGGCCGAGATCGGCATGGAGCACAACCTGGGCCTGACCTGCGACCCGGTCGGCGGCCTGGTCCAGATCCCGTGCATCGAGCGCAACGGCATGGCGGCGGTCAAGGCCGTCACGGCGGCGAAGATGTCGATGCGCGGCGACGGCAGCCACCTGGTCTCCCTCGACAAGGTCATCAAGACGATGAAGGAGACCGGCGCGGACATGAGCGTGAAGTACAAGGAGACGGCGCGCGGCGGTCTCGCGGTGAACATCATCGAATGCTGAATCGGTTGTTCACCTGACGGTCCCCGGGCCGGGCGGCCGCCGCCGCCCGGGCCGGGGCCGGGTCAGTACCGCACCCAGAGGACGATCACGTCCGGGCGGGTGGAGGTGAAGGGCTCGCAGAGGAAGATCGGGCCCCAGATCTGGTATCCGGCCCGACCGGCGGCCTGGCATTCGGCGTACGAGGCGTGGTGGCTGCGGGCGTAGAAGCCGGGGCCCGCGGCCTCGGCGGCGCCGGCGGTGCCGAGCGCGAGGGCTCCGGCCGTTGCCGCGGTGGCGAGTGCGGCTGCGATGCGACGGTACATGGCATGTCCTCCTGAAAACGCCGGGATGCCCCGGCGGAGTGCGTGACGATGCGATGTGGTGCGGTACGTGCGGGCTGCGCAGCCGGGGACGAACGTACCGTCGCGGACAGAGGCACACAATAGGTCTAGGCCAATGCGTCAGGTCGCTTCGGCTGTTCCGTCACGCCGGGGTCGGCACCACGCTCCTGCCCGTCTCGTGGGCGTACAGCATCGCCCGGTCGCGGAGGGCCGCGTGGACGGCCATGCGGGCGTCGCGGCGGCGCTGGGCCGGGCCGTCGGGCAGGTGCAGGATGCCGGCGTTGCCGCGCGAGCCGCGCTGGATCTCCGCCGTGCGGGGGATCCGGAGCGACTGGTAGCGGTCGAGCCGGGCCGCGGTCGTCGACGGCGCCGGGCCGGCCAGACAGGCCGCCAGGTCCATCGCGTCCTCGACCGCCTGGTTCGCGCCCTGCGCCATGAACGGCAGCATCGGGTGGGCCGCGTCGCCGAGCAGGGTCAGCCGGCCCGAGGACCACACGTCCAGCGGCGGCCTGTCGTGCAGAGCCCACTGCAGGGTCGTCTCCACGGCGCCCACGACGTCCGCGACCAGCCCGGTCCAGCCGCCGAACACCCGGCGCAGCGCCTCCGGATCGCCCGGGACCGACCAGGACTCGCCCGGGGACTGCGCCATCGGCACCGTCGCCGCGAAGCTCAGGTACTCCCCCGCCGCGACCGGGTAGCACACGAAGTGCCCGCCCGGGCCGAGCCAGAGGCGCACCAGAGGCGCGCGGGCCGCGTCCGGGAGCCGGTCCATGGGCACCAGGCCCCGGTAGATGCCGAGCCCCGAGAACTCGGGCTCGTCGCGCCGGAACGCCTCGCGGACCGTGGAGTGGATGCCGTCGGCGCCCACCACCAGCTCCGCCCCGCGGACGGTCCCGTCCTCGAAGGTCAGGCGGACGCCGTCACCCGACGCGTCCGTCTCCCGCGCCTCGCTGAGGCGTTCGCCCAGCTTGAGGCTGCCCGCGTCGACGAGGGTGAGGAGCGCGTCGTGGAGATGCGCCCGGTGCACCGTGTAGTACGGGGCTCCGAACATCCGCTCGCACTCCGCGCCGAGGGGCGTCCGGGCGATCGGCCGCCCGCTCCACCCCCGTACCTCCATGGCCTCGATCGCCACCGCCCGCTCGCGCAGGGCCGGGCCGAGACCGAGCCGCAGCAGCGGCCTGACCGCGTTGGGCGAGAGCTGGACTCCCGCCCCCACCTCCGCGAGCCGCCGCGTCTGTTCGTACACCGTGTACGGAATACCCATGGAGGAGAGCGCACCGGCCAGCGTCAGTCCGCCGATGCCGGCACCGACCACCGAGACGTGCGGCCGCTCCTCCGCTCCCCACTCGTCCAGATCCCCGAACCGCACCTTTGAGACCGCCTTCCGCGTCGCTGCTGTGTCGGCACCGTCGGCGTCGCCTGCCGCGGTCTCCCGCAGCCCGGCCGTCCGCCGCACCCCGAGCATGGGTCGCCCACCGGCCTCCGGCAACGCGGGTCACGCCCCCCTCTGACAACTGTCGCGGCTTCCATGACGTCCGTCACCGCCGCCCCCGCGGCCCCGGCCCGGCCCACCGGCCCGCGCCTAACGTCGAGGCTGCGCCCCGGAGTCCGTCTGCGGGCGACGACCCCACGACGTCCCACCACCACGCCGGGAGGCACACAGTGACACGAGCCGAGGGACCGCGGTGACCGCCGCGGTGGCCGTGGAAGGCCTGCAGAAGCGGTACGGCGACCACGAGGCCGTGCGCGGCGTCGACTTCAGCGTCGCAGAGGGCGAGATCTTCGCCCTGCTCGGGCCGAACGGCGCGGGCAAGACCACCACCCTGGAGATCCTGGAGGGCTTCCGGGAGCGCGACGGCGGGCGGGTCGAGGTCCTCGGCCGCGACCCCGGCGTCAAGGCCGACGGCCACTGGCTGCGCGGCCAGGTCGGCCTCGTCCTCCAGGACATCGCCGTCGAGCCCTATCTGTCGGTACGGGAGACGGTGGCCCGGAACGCCGGCTACTACCCGGACCCGCGGAACGTCGACGAACTGCTCGACCTCGTCGGCCTGAACGAGAAGAAGGGCGCCAAGGTCAAGGACCTGTCCGGCGGCCAGAAGCGCCGGCTCGACCTGGCGCTCGGCGTCGTCGGCCGGCCCAGGCTGCTGTTCCTGGACGAGCCGACCACCGGCTTCGACCCGAACGCGCGCCGCGGTGCCTGGGACGTCGTGCGCAATCTGCGCGACGACGGCACCACCATCGTCCTCACCACCCACTACATGGACGAGGCGCAGGCGCTGGCCGACTCGGTCGTGGTCATCGCCGAGGGCCGGATCGTCGCCTCGGGCACCCCGGACACCCTCGGCGGCCGCGACAGCGCCCAGACCCGGATCCGCTTCGCGCTGCCCACGGGCGCCGCGCTCGCCGACGTACCCCTGCCGGTGAGCGACGTGGAGGACGGCCTGGTGACGGCCGAGACGACCGAGCCGACGGCCGCGCTGCACCGGCTGACCGGCTGGGCGCTCGACCGGGGCACGCCGCTCGACCGGCTGACCGTCGAGCAGCCCACGCTTGAGGACGTCTACCTGAGCCTGACCAGCGAGTACGTACAGCAGGAAGCCTCCTCGCCGTCGTCCGCGCGGGAGCGCAAGGCGCCCGCCGGACGAGGCCGCCGACCCGGACGGAGCCGCTCATGACCACCCTGATCCCCCCGACCGCCGAGACGACCGCCCCGGCGTCCCCGGCGACCCGCGCGGACGCCCCGCGCGCACGGAACCCGCTGGCCCTGCTCGGCCATCAGATCCGTTACGAGCAGCTTTCGTTCTGGCGCAACCCGCAGTCGATGGTCTTCACCTTCGTGCTGCCGATCGTCATCATCGGCATCTTCGGCGCCGTGTTCAGCGGCAGCGAGGGCCAGGACTTCTTCTTCGGTCTGACCGGCATGCAGTACTACACGCCGGTGATCGCCGCCGTGTCCGTACTCGGTGCCTGCTACGGCCAGTTGGCGATCGTGCTCGCGATGCGCCGGCAGACCGGGGTCCTCAAGCGGCTGCACGCCACACCGCTGCCCGCCTGGGTCTACTTCGCCGGTCTGCTCGTGCACTGCGTCGTCGTCAGCATCGTCGACGTCGCGCTCGTCTTCGGCATCGGCGCGCTCTACGGCGTCGACCTGCCCACCCACTGGGGCGCGGTCCTGCTGACGCTCGTCCTCGGCGCGGCGAGCTTCTGCGCGCTCGGTGTCGGCGTGGCCTCGCTGATCAAGAACTCGGAGGCGGCCCCGGCCGTCGTGCAGTTCATCCAGTTCCCGCTGGTCTTCATCTCGGGCAGCTACTTCCCGATCCACGCGGAGCTCCTCAACACCGTCGCGGGCCTGCTGCCCGTGAAGCCGTTCAACGACGCCATGCTGGCGCTGTTCACCCAGGACGCCGGCTTCCAGTGGCGTGACCTGGCAGTGCTCGCCGCGTGGGGTGTCATCGGTGCCCTGATCGCCGTCCGCAGCTTCCGCTGGGACCCGCGCCCCGAGTAGCAGCCGGGTGCGCACCACGAAAAGGCCCGACCGGGAAACCGGCCGGGCCTTTCGTGATCCCCGTGGGGGGGGGCCTGTGGTCAGACGTTCTCCGGTACGGGGGTGTTCTCCGGTACGGGGAAGGCGTGGGCCAGGACCGCGTAGGTGCGCAGCTCCTCCAGGAGGCTCAGGCCGAGGCGGTTGTGGAGCATGTGCGCGTGCGAGAAGAGGACCATGCCCGGGTGGGTTGGCGAGTGCTCCCGGATCTCGTCCGCGTGGGCGGCGATCCGGGCGTGCCACCCGGTGAAGGGACCGTGGGAGCCCGGGTCGAGGGTCACCGCCCCCTCGACCCGGATGATCGTGTCGAGGAGTGCGGCCGGGTGGCCCGCCTCGGCGGCCCAGGCGCGCCAGGCGCCGAGGCCGTGGGCGTAGTAGTACGCGCGTTCCGCCGGGTCCCCGAGGGCGGCGGCGACCGCGACGGTGCCGCGCAGGGCGAGCACGGCCCGCTGCCGCTCGCCGCTCACCTTGGGCAGGGCGGCGAGGACGAGCGCGCTGGACAGGGTGAAGAGGGACTCGGCGGCGGGCATGAGGGCCGGGCCGCCGTAGCGGTCGAACTCCGGCTCGTAGACCGCCGGGTGGACGCCGGGGGGCAGCAGGGCCTTCACGGAGGTGTTCTCGCCGGTCTCGCCCGCGGCGGCGAGCCGTTCGGCCCCGCTGCGGTAGGCGGCGGGGTCGAGCGGCTCCTCGCCCGGGGCGGGCGTGCCGGCGACGGCCAGGCGCTCGGCGAGGGCGGCCTCCACGCGCGCGCGTGGAGGCCGCCCTCG
>NZ_LIPQ01000183.1 GCF_001418135.1 Streptomyces aureus | reverse complement strand
TGGTGGGCGGTCTGGGGGCGGCGGCGGCCGCCGGCGGCTGAGGCCCGCACGCGTCAGGGGCGGTACGGGAGTTCCCGTACCGCCCCTGACGCGTGACGCGCGCCATGGCCGGCGCGCGAGGTGCGGAGAAGGATCAGAAGCCCGGGGGCTCCGTGTAGACGCCCCACTCGTCCCGCAGCGCGTTGCAGATCTCGCCGAGGGTGGCCTCCGCGCGGACGGCGTCCAGCATCGGGGCGATCATGTTCGAGCCGTCCCGGGCGGCCGCCAGCATGGCGTCGATGGAGGCGCGGACCTTGGCGTCGTCGCGGCGCTCCTTGCGCTCGCCGAGGACCCGGACCTGCTCCCACTCGACCTCGTGGCTGACCCGGAGGATCTCCAGGTCGCCGGTGACGGAGCCGTGGTGGACGTTGACGCCGACGACCCGCTTGTCGCCCTTCTCCAGGGACCGCTGGTACTGGAAGGCGGACTCGGCGATCTCGCCGGTGAACCAGCCGTCCTCGATGCCGCGCAGGATGCCGGAGGTGATCGGCCCGATCGGGTGCTGACCGTCCGGGTGGGCGCGGCGGCCGCGTTCCTTGATCTGGTCGAAGATCTTCTCGGCGTCGGCCTCGATGCGGTCGGTGAGCTGCTCGACGTACCAGGAGCCGCCCAGCGGGTCGGCGACGTTGGCGACGCCGGTCTCCTCCATCAGCACCTGCTGGGTGCGGAGCGCGATCTCGGCGGCCTGCTCGCTGGGGAGCGCGAGGGTCTCGTCGAGGGCGTTGGTGTGGAGTGAGTTGGTGCCGCCGAGGACGGCGGAGAGGGCCTCCACGGCGGTCCGTACGACGTTGTTGTACGGCTGCTGGGCGGTGAGGGAGACACCGGCGGTCTGGGTGTGGAAGCGGAGCCACTGGGCCTTGTCGGTCTTGGCGCCGTACACCTCCTTCATCCAGCGAGCCCAGATCCGGCGGGCGGCGCGGAACTTGGCGATCTCCTCGAAGAAGTCGAGGTGGGCGTCGAAGAAGAAGGACAGACCGGGGGCGAAGACGTCCACGTCGAGGCCGCGGCTGAGGCCGAGCTCGACGTAGCCGAAGCCGTCGGCGAGGGTGTACGCGAGCTCCTGCGCGGCCGTCGCCCCGGCCTCGCGGATGTGGTAGCCGGAGACGGAGAGCGGCTTGTACGCGGGGATGCCCTGCGCGCAGTGCTCCATCAGGTCGCCGATGAGACGCAGATGGGGCTCGGGCTCGAAGAGCCACTCCTTCTGCGCGATGTACTCCTTGAAGATGTCGGTCTGGAGCGTGCCGTTGAGCACGGCCGGGTCGACTCCCTGGCGCTCGGCGGCGACCAGGTACATGCAGAAGACGGGGACGGCGGGGCCGGAGATCGTCATCGAGGTGGTGACGTCGCCGAGCGGGATGTCCTTGAAGAGGACCTCCATGTCGGCGGCGGAGTCGATGGCGACACCGCAGTGGCCGACCTCGCCGAGGGCGCGGGGGTCGTCGGAGTCCCGGCCCATGAGGGTGGGCATGTCGAAGGCGACGGAGAGGCCGCCGCCGCCGGCGGCCAGGATCATCTTGTAGCGCTCGTTGGTCTGCTCGGCGTTGCCGAAGCCGGCGAACTGGCGGATGGTCCAGGTCCGGCCCCGGTAGCCGGTCGCGTGGAGCCCCCGGGTGTACGGGTACTCGCCGGGCCAGCCGATGCGTTCGAAGCCCTCGTAGGTGTCGCCGGGCCGGGGCCCGTAGACGGGCTCGACGGCGTCGCCGGAGAGCGTGGTGAAGTCGGCGTCCCGCTTGCGGGCCTTGTCGTAACGGGCCTGCCAGCGACGGCGGCCTTCCTCGATGGCGTCAGCATCCATGCTTCGAATTTACTAGGACGTCCTAGTAAATGTCGATGGGAAACCCCCGCACATCAGTGCGGGGGTCCGTGTCAGGCCTTGACCGGCTCCGGTCGCGCGCCGCTGATCAGCGGCAGCGTCTCGGCGACGACCTTGCGCTCGACGAAGAACGCGGCGAAGGGGATGGTGCCCGAGACCAGGACCCAGAGCAGCTTCCCGAACGGCCAGCGGGCCTTGGAGCCCAGGTCGAAGGCGAAGACGAGGTAGATGATGTAGAGGACACCGTGGGCCTGGGAGACCGCGAAGGTCACGTCCTCGCCCATGTCGAACCCGTACTTGAAGACCATGCAGGTGCACAGCACGAGCAGCATGACGGCGGTGATGTACGCCATGACGCGGTAACGGGTCAGCACGCTGGATTTCATGCCGTCGAGCGTAACGGCACGTTCCGGGCGATCTTCGCGCGGGTCCGCCCTCGCCGCGCGAGCGCCTACTTCTCCTCGAAGTCGTCCGCCGCGACCCGCAGCGGACGCAGCATCGCGAAGATCTCGGCGCACTCCTCCGCGTCGTACGCGCCGAGCCCGAAGTCCATCTCCATCAGGTCGCGGGTGGCCGCCTCGACCACCTCGCGGCCCTTCTCCGTGATGGAGGCGAGCGTTCCGCGGCCGTCGTTCGGGTTGGGCCTCTTGTCGACGAGACCGGACTTCACGAGCCGGTCCACCGTGTTCGTCACGGACGTGGGGTGGACCATCAGCCGCTCGCCGATCTTGGACATCGGCAACTCGCCGGCCTTCGAGAAGGTGAGCAGCACCAGCGCCTCGTAGCGCGCGAAGGTCAGCCCGTACGGCTTCACGACGGCGTCGACCTCCGCGAGGAGGATCTGGTGGGCGCGCATGATCGAGGTGATCGCGGCCATCGAGGGAACCGGGCCCCAGCGCTTCTGCCAGAGTTCGTCGGCGCGGGCGATGGGGTCGAAGGGGAGACTGAGCGGCTTCGGCACGCCTCGACCTTACCGACTGGTCATATGCCGGTCAGCCCCGTCTCGCCTTTCGGTCCCCGACCGCCCCGGTGTGCCCCGTCGCACCGGCCGCCCGCAGCTCGGCGGCGGCCACGAGGAGACAGACCGTGCCGACGACGCCCGTGCCCGCGACGACCGCGTGCACGGGGGCGAACTCGGCGGCGATCCCGGCCCCCGCCATGCCGATGCCCTGGACGGTCATCATGCCCGCGGTCATCAGGGTCATGGCCCTCCCCCGCTGCTCCTCGGGGACGGCGGCGACGAACCAGGCGTCGAGACCGAGGGTGTACGCCCCGGTGGCGCCCGCCAGGAAGAGCGCGGCGGCCGCGAGGGGCACGCCGGGCTCGGGTGCGTACAGCAGATAGGGCAGGACGCCGGTCACGGCGAGCGGCAGCACGATCCGGGAGCGGGTGGCCGCGCCGAGGAACGACCCGGCGAACAGCTCGCCCGCGATGGTGCCGACGGGCAGCGCGCACATGAGGAGGCCGAGGGCGGCGGTGGAGACGCCGATCTCGTCGGCGTACGGGGCGGCGAGCGCCTCGGGGACCACGGCGAAGAGCGGCGGCACCCAGAACATCAGCATCAGGGCCCGCACGCGCCGGTTCCGCAGCACAGCCCAGGTACCGGACAACCCGCCGTCGGCGGACCCGGACGCCCGGGCGGGACGGCGGGCGGTGCCGAGCCGGAGCAGCAGCGCCGAGACGAGGAAGGTGGTGGCGGTGACGGCCAGGGCGCCGCGCGGCGGGACGACGGTGAGCAGCACGCCGGCGACGGCGAAGCCGGTGAGGAGGGCGCTCTGGGAGACGATCCGCAGCAGGGAGCGGCCGAGGACGAAGAGGTCGCCCTCGCCGAGGATGTCGGCGAGGGTCGCCATGCGGGTGCCGTTGAAGACGGGCGAGACGACGGCGATGGCGCAGCGCAGCGCGAGCAGGACGGCGACGGGGGTGGCGGGGGCGACCATGAGCGCGACGCAGCCTGCGCAGAAGAGGTCGCAGACGACGAGGATCCGGCGGGGCGGGAGCCGGTCGGTGAGCCCGGCCAGCAGGGTGCCGCCGACGAGGTAGGGGAGGAAACCGAGGGCGAAGGTGAGGGAGGAGAGGAGCGGGGAGCGGGTGAGGTCGTAGACGAGCACGGTGAGCGCGAGCTCGCTGACGACGACCCCGAGCAGCGAGAACAGATGCGCCAGGAAGACGACCCGGAACTCCCGCACCCGGAAGACGGCCCGGTAGCCGGGGCCGGGCAGGGGCGGGGACGGAGGCGTGGGGGCGGTCGGCTCCGGTCCGGTCCCGGGCAGCGCGGTGGTGGGGTCGTCGTGCTTCGGCATGGCACGCAGCGTGCCGTCGGTGACGGGGTCCGCCCTAGACTTTCGGGCCCAGACGAATCTTCCGCTCCGGCCAGGAGGGCCCGTGCCGTACCACCTGCGTTTCGGCGAGGCCGACCCGCTGCGGATCCGGTTCGCGATCTCCCCGCTCTGGGAGACCCATTCCGCCGTGCGGGTCCTCGCCCGGCCCGGCAAGCAGGGCTACCACCTCCCGTGGATGCGGCGGATCGCGTCCGCCGCGCGGGAGCTCGACCTCGGGCCCCTGCATCTGCTGATGCCGCTGCACGGGCACAGTCCCGACTTCCTCTATCCGCCGCCACTGGGGCCCGCCGCCGCGTTCGAGGACGAGATCGCCGCGGTACGGGAGACCGATCCGGCGCTGGTCCTGGACGACTTCGAGCGGGCGCTCGCGGACACCCCGGGGGCGGCCGGGACGGCCGAGGGGCGGCGGCTGCTCGCGGATCCCGCCGGGGCGGTGCTGCGGCTCGCGGAGCTGCTCCGGGCCGCGTGGGAGGCGCTGATCGCCCCGGACTGGCCCCGGCTGCGGGCGCTCCTGGAGGCGGACGTGGCGTACCACTCGCGACGGCTCGCGGAGGGCGGGCTCGAACGGCTCCTGGACGAACTGCATCCGGCCTTCGCGTGGGACGCGGGGACGGCCACCCTGGAGGTCGCGTACCACGGTGAGCACATCCGTCCGCTGGACGGGCAGGGGCTCGTCCTCATGCCGTCGGTGTTCACCTGGCCGGACGTGGTGAGCGGTTTCGATCCGCCGTGGCAGCCGACGGTGGTCTATCCGGCCCGCGGGATCGGCGGGCTGTGGTCCGAGTCCGGGGACCGCACGCCGGAGGCCCTCGGGCGGCTCCTCGGCCCGGTGCGGGCGGACGTCCTGTGCGCGCTCGCCGAGCCGATGGGGACGACGGCGCTCTCCCACCTCCTCGGCCGGGCCCCCTCCACCGTCTCGGCGCACCTCGCGGTGCTGCGGGACGCGGGGCTGCTGACCTCCCGGCGGTACGGCCACCAGGTGCTGTACGAGCGGACCCCGCTGGGGATCGCGGTGTCACAGCCCGGAACCGGCTGACCGACATGCCACGATGGCCCGGATTGTCCCTTCGCCCGTACGAAGCGCCGTGCTCGCCGTACCCGACCCTGGGGGCCGGATGTCCCGTCGCACCGTCACCGCAGTCGCCCTGACCCTCGCCTCCGCGCTGCTCCTGACCGGGTGCGGCGAGGACGAGCCCCCCGAGGGCCCCGTCGGTCCGCCGTCCACGCGCGGCGAGGCCGTGGCCCCCGCGAGCGGCTCGCCGTTCTGGGTCGACCCGGAGAGCGACGCGGCCCGGCAGGTGCGTCAGTACGAGGCACAGGGCAGGACCGAGGACGCGAGGATCCTGAAGCGGATCGCGGACCGGCCGGTCGCGGACTGGCCGGCCGGGGACGATCCGGTGCCGGAGATCAGCCGCGCGGTACGGGGAGCCGCGGCGGAGGACCGTACGGCCGTGTTCGTCGCGTACAACATCCCGCACCGTGACTGCGGCATGTACTCGGCGGGCGGTTCGCGCGACGCGCGGGCCTACCGAACCTGGATCGACTCCTTCGCGACCGCGCTCGGGGACTCCTCGGCGATCGTCGTCCTGGAGCCGGACGCGGTGCCGCACATCGTGGACGGCTGCACCCCGGCCCAGTACCACGACGAGCGGTACCGGCTGCTCGCCGAGGCGATCGAGCGGTTCAAGCGGCAGCCCCGTACCCGGGTCTACCTCGACGCCGGCAACCCGGCCTGGATCGACGATCCGGCCAAGCTGGCGGAGCCGCTGCGCCGGGCGGGCGTGGCCCGCGCGGACGGCTTCGCGCTGAACGTCTCCAACTTCCAGACGAACGACGCGGTGCGGGCCTTCGGCGCGAGGCTGTCGGGACTGCTCGGCGGCGCCCACTTCACCGTGGACACCAGCCGCAACGGCGACGGCCCCCTCCCGGGCGACCGGGCGGAGGCCTGGTGCAATCCGCCGGGCCGGGCCCTCGGCGTGCCGCCGACGGACCGGACGGGGGACGACCTGGTCGACGCGTATCTGTGGATCAAGCGCCCCGGCGACTCGGACGGCCAGTGCCGGGGCGGCCCGGCCGCCGGCACGTGGTGGCCGGACTACGCCCTGGGCCTGGCGCGCAGGGCGAAGGGCTAGCCCGGCTCGGGGCCGCCCACCGGGGGTCGGCCGCCGACCTGGATCCACTTCGCCTCGGACGGGATGCCGTTCACGTCGGTGACGAAGAGCATGTACCAGCCGGGCGGTACGAGGGTCCGGTCCTCCGGTACGTCCACGGTGACCGTCGTCCCGTTCTGGCTCCTCGTCAGGCCGAGCGCCACCGAGCGCTGTTCGACGTCGGTGGTGTGGGTGACGGCGCTGGGCCGCATGAGCCGGGCCTCGGCGATCCGGCCGGCGTCCTTCGTCTTGAAGGTGGCGCGGCCGTTCTGGTCGAGTTCCTGCGGGCCCTCCCCCAGGACGGGCCGGTCGGCGCCGGCCCTGTGGAGGTAGGGCGGGGTGAAGACCTCGACGCGCTGCTCGAAGGTGCCGAGCCTGGTGTTGTCCTTGTCGTCGAAGAGCGGGTCGGAGCCGAAGGTCGCGACCCGGCCGTCGGGCAGCAGCAGCGCCTCGGAGTGGTAGTTGCGGCCGACGGTGGGTTCGGCGGCCTCGGTGAAGGCGTTGCTCCTCGGGTCGTAGAACTGCGCCTTGAGGATGTCGCTGCCGCCGCGGCCCCGGTAGTCCTCGGAGCCGCCGGTGGTGAAGACGGTGTCGTCGGGCAGCAGGACGCTGCTGAGGTAGCGGGTGCCCTGCGGCAGGGCCGGCCCGTCGGTGAAGACGGGGCTGTCCTCGGACACGTCGATGATCGAGGTGCGGGCGGTCGACCTGGACGACTCGCCGACCCCGCCGCCGCCGAGGACCATGACCTTCTGGTTCTGGGCGGGGGGCAGGATCAGGGAGGCGGAGGTCTCCAGCTGGTCGGGGTCGGTGAGCCCGCCGAGCTTGGTGAAGGAGTTCTTCTTCAGGTCCCACAGCCCCGGTTCGCGGCCCTTCTCGGCGGGGCCGTATCCGGCGTTGGAACCGGTGTAGAGGAGCTTGCCGCCCTTGGTGAGGAAGAGGGAGGGGTAGGTGGGGAAGTAGCGGAAGGGGCCCTTGGACCACTTCTTGGTCCCGGGGTCGTAGATCTCGTTGTCGCCGGGGACGACGTCGCCGACGTCGTTGAGTCCGGAGACGGCGAGGACCTTGCCGTCGTCGAGGGTGACGAGCGTGGGGTACCAGCGGGCGTCCTTCATGGGGGCGACCGGGATGTACTTCTCGGCCTTCGGGTCGAACTCGTAGGCGCCCTTGATGCCCTGGAAGTCCTGCTTCTCGGTGGTGAGCTTCTGCGCGAGGCCGTAGACGTCGTCGGCGGCGTCGCCCTTGAGGCCGACGACCTCGTACTGCGCGGCCTCGGTGGTGAGGGCCTGCGGGCCCTCCTCGCGGGCCTCGACGAAGACCCGGGCCTCCGCGGCGGTGACCTTGGTCTTCCACGGCTTCATCTGGCCGCTCTCGAAGTAGGAGATCTCGAACTCGCGCTTGGCCTTGGGGACGGTGACGTCGGCCTTGGAGAGGTACTCGACCCCGGACGGCGAGCGGAAGACGGTGCCCTTCTTGAGGGTGACCGCCTTGTCGGGGCTCTCGTTCTTGACCCGCATGCCGCCGCCGGCCTTCTTGACCTCGCCGTCGAGGATCTCGTACCGCGCGGTGCCGCCGGCGACGAGGAGGCGGCCGTCGGGGAGCTGGGTGTGGCCGGAGCAGAAGAAGTCCACGGGGGTGGGGATCTTCTTGAAGGTGTTCTTGACGGGGTCCCAGAGGATGGTCTCGAAGGTCCCCGCGTCGAAGTTCTTCTGGCTGTTGCCGGAGCCGGCGATCAGCAGCACCTTGCCGGTGTGCAGCAGGGCCGCGTGGATGGCGTTGATCCGGTACTGGTCGGGGACCGCGATCTCGGCCCAGGAGCCGAACCGCCGCTGGTAGCCGGGCTGGGCGATCTTGTACGCGTGGTACTTCTCCTCGGCGAAGGAGACGGCGGCGGGGGCGTTGAGCGCCGCGAGGACCAGGGCCGCCGCGCTGCCGAACAGGGTCTTCTTGAACTTCTTCGACGGCCGGTGGGCCATGGCTCAGTTCCCTCCCGTCGTCGTGGGGGCGGGGGTGACGGGCGCGGTCGGCGGCGGGGCGGCGGCCGTGACGACCTCGACCCCCTCGCGGGCGTCGGCGAGACCGCGGGCGCGGACGCGGGCACGGGCGAGCGCGCGGACGCGGAGCGCGCGCCGTCTCCCGAGGGCCGCGAACGCCCAGAGGGTGATCGGGGCGAGCGCGATGGCCAGGGCCAGGAGGGCCCAGGTGCGCATGGCCGCGTGGGTGTGCCCGAAGTGGACGGAGGCGGCGAGCGAGACGATGAGGACCACCGCCCAGAAGAGGTGGATACGGAAGGTCAGGATCCGGTCGGGGCTCGCCTCGCCGCCCTTGGGCGTGACGACGAAGCGGCCGCGGGTGCGGAGGATCGCCGAACCGAGGGACCTGAGGTAGATCGGGGCGGAGAACGCCGACATCGCCATGCCGGCGAGGCCCCCGGAGCCCTCGGGTTCGTGGGGCGAGACGTTGTGCCGCCGGTTCCAGAGGTAGAGGCCGATCTGGAGGGCGACGGCGTCGCTGTAGATCATCAGCCACACCGAGGTGGAGACCTGGGTACCGGAGGCGCCGAACCAGAGGTAGAGGACGCCGCTGAGGATGCCGAGGAGCCAGTTGACCGCGGTCATCGGGTAGTAGACGAGCATCAGGGTGTAGTTGAGGAAGCGGCCGGGCGGGGTTCGGAAGGGCGCCTTCCAGTACTGCTTGACGATCGTCTCGTACGTGCCCCGGGACCAGCGGAGCTGCTGGGCGAAGAAGTCCGTCCAGGAGGCCGGGCCCTCGCCGACGGCGAGGACGTCGGGGGTGTAGACGGAGCGCCAGTAGCGGCCGGTGCGCGGGTTCTTCCTGCGGTGCAGTTCGAATCCGGTGGCCATGTCCTCGGTGATCGAGTCGTACAGGCCGCCGATCTGCTTCAGGGCGGAGATCCGGACGACGTTGTTCGTGCCGACGAACATGGGCGCGTGGTAGCGGTTCCCGGCGCGCTGGATGAGGGCGTGGAAGAGGAACTGCTGGGACTCCGCGGCCTTGGTGACGATGTCGGTGTAGTTGCCGTACACCTGCGGTCCGACGACGAAGGCGACGTCGGGGTCCCGGAAGTAGCCGAGCATCCGCTCCAGGAAGTCGGGGAGCGGTACGTGGTCGGTGTCGACGGAGGCGAAGTAGTCGTACGTGTCGCCGTGCAGGGCGAGCCAGGCGTTGTAGTTGCCGTGCTTGGTCCTCGCCTTGTGAACGCCCTTCCGCGTGTTCCACTCGGGGACGCCGGCCCGGGTGAAGTGGCGTACGCCCAGCTCGGCGCAGAGCGCCTTGGCCTCGGCGGAGTCGCCCTCGTCGAGGAGCCAGACGTCGAGGAGGCCGTCGTGCCGCAGCCGGGTGGCGCCCTCAAGGGTGCCGCGGACCATGGTGAGCGGCTCCTTGCCCGGGACGTACGTGGTGAGGAAGGCGACGCGGGTGCCCTTCTCGGCGTACACGGGTATCGGATCGCGGGCGACCATGGTGGCGTGGGCGATCGCCGTGACGTTCACCAGCATGAAGAGGCAGATGAGCCCGATCGACACGAGCATCACGGTGTCGAGGTGGACGAGGTAGCGGTCGCCGCCCTCCCGGACGGTCCAGTGGCCGGGCCAGACGAGGTAGGCGAGGAGCAGCGCCGAGAGGACCGGCGCGAGGCCCATCAGGAGGACGGCCCGTATGCGGTGCGGCTCCTTCGAGAGCAGACTCCGGTACTGCACCGTGTAGGTCTCGGGGTCCGGTTCCGTGAGCGGACCGGCGAGTCGGCTGTAGGTGTCGTAGTCGTAGGCTCCCGGCCGCACGGTGCCTCCAGCTGTCGTCGAACGGGTCGATACCCCAACGAAAGGGGCAAACGCTCGGTGTGTCGACTGGAGTAGTCCGAGTGGGTTGGTCTAACGCGTACGGCCGCTCTGCCGCCGGAGCGTGTACGTGACGGCCCTTCGGGCGACGGGGTTCAGCTCCTCCATGGCGGCCATCAGGGCACCCAGCTGCTCCAGGGCCGCGAAGGCCGCCTCGGCGCCCGCCGGGTCGACGCCCTCGTACAGTTCGAGGCCGACGAAGGAGGCGCCGACCGCGCGGGCGAGCCCGGCGGGGTCGGTGAACTCGGCGAGCGGGGTCCCCGCCAGGACCCGGACGAGCACCTGCTCGATCTCGGTGATCCACAGGTCGAGGCCGGCCGCCGTGGCCGGCACCAGCCGGGGGTGGGCCTGCGCGCCGGCGAGCAGCTGCCCGAGGAAGGCGACATGACCGGCCGCCCGCTCCTCCTCGTGCAGCTCGCGCCCGAAGGCGAGCAGCTCGGTGAGGCTGCCGACCTCGGCGAGCCGCTCGCGGTGCCGGGCGACCCGCTGCTCGGCGCCGTGCCGGCAGGCCTCGGCGAGCAGCTCGTCGACGGAACCGAAGTGGTAGAAGACGAGGGCCTGGTTCACGCCCGCGGTGGCGGCGATGGCACGGGCGGAGGCCTTGGTGATGCCCTGCTCGACGAGGGTCCGCAGGGCGCCCGCGAGCAGCTTCTCCCGGGTCTCCTGGCTGCGCGCGTCCTGCGCCCGGGACTCCCCCGCCCGCCGGTCCCTCACTTCCCCGCTCATGCCCTTGCCTCCTCGCGCACCGGGCGCAGCCCCGCGCGCACCCCCCGGGATCGTAGGTCCATGTACGCGGCGACGAACGAACCCTCGTACCCGAAGACGGGGCCGACGTACCTGTTCTCCACCCGGACGCTTATGCGGAAGCGGCCGGCGTGCTCGTCGAAGGACTCGCGCACCTCGGCCCGGCCGCCGATCAGTTCCGGGACGCGCACGTCCAACGGGCCCTCGCGGAAACGGTGTTCGCCGGAGCGGATGAGGAGCGAGCCGTCCGGCTCGGCGGACATGTGGAGGTCGCTTGCGAGGTGCTGGTGGGTGCCGAGGTAGTCGAGGACGCAGTCCCGCTCGGGACTGTGGACCATGGTGGCGTCGAAGCGCCGGGGCCCGCCCGGCAGGGCGAAGGTCCGGACGAAGGTGACGGTCTCGCGGCCGTACGAGTCCGTGTACGGCACGTTCTCGATGGTGAAGGGCACGTCGCGGCCGGTGCGGGGCAGCAGGATGTTCCGCAGCCCGCCGATCGCGAGGAAGGGCTTCACCAGGGCCCGGCCGTGCCAGATCCGGTCCATGACACCGCGCCCGACGCACAGCTCTCCGCTCGCGAGCCCGACGGAGAAGCGCCGCTGGAGCTCGGGGTGCAGGCGTTCGAAGGCCGCGTCCCCCATGGCCGTGCGGAAGATCGAGGTCACGACTGCTCCAGGGCGGGCTCGGGTGCGGGCTTCGGGGCGGGCTCTCGGGACGGCCCGAGGGTCGGCGCCGGGGGCGGTCCCGGGGGCGGTCCCGGGG
>NZ_LIPQ01000182.1 GCF_001418135.1 Streptomyces aureus | reverse complement strand
TCCACTGTGTTAGTTCTGAAGCAACGAACGGTTGCTGGTTTCTAGAGCTAGAACACAACTACAGAGTGTGCTTGTTCGCTCGAAACCGATAGGGTTTCGGTGGTCATAGCGTTAGGGAAACGCCCGGTTACATTCCGAACCCGGAAGCTAAGCCTTTCAGCGCCGATGGTACTGCAGGGGGGACCCTGTGGGAGAGTAGGACGCCGCCGAACAATTCTTCAGGACCCCTGGGCCCAGCGTTCACGCTGGGACCAGGGGTCCTTTTGTTTTTTGCTTGACCTTTTCCGAAGCGCGGCCGAGTGCCGGCTGCGCGAGAATGACTGCAGTACCCGAAGACAGGAGTCACGTCGATGTCCACCAACTCTCCCGACGACCGTCCGGAGCGCGAGCCGCGTCGCAGGGACGGTGCCGGCGCCGGCGGTGACCGGGGCGGCTTCCGTGGCCCGCGCCGTGACGACAACCGCGGTGGCGACAACCGCGGGGGTGGCTTCCGTCGTGACGACAACCGTGGCGGTGACAACCGCGGTGGCGGTTTCCGTCGCGACGACAACCGTGGTGGCGACAACCGTGGTGGTGGCGGTGGCTTCCGCCGTGACGACCGCGGTGGCGACAACCGTGGCGGTGGTGGCGGTGGCGGCTTCCGCCGCGATGACCGCGGTGGGGACAACCGCGGTGGCGGCTTCCGCCGTGACGACCGTGGTGGCGACAACCGTGGTGGTGGCGGTTTCCGTCGCGACGACCGTGGTGGGGACAACCGCGGTGGCGGTGGCTTCCGTCGGGACGACCGGCGTGATGAGCGTCCGTCCTCGTTCCGCCGCGACGACCGCCCCTCCTTCCCGCGTGACGACCGTGGTGGCGACAACCGCAGTGGCGGCTTCCGCCGTGACGACCGTGGTGGCGACAACCGTGGTGGTGGCGGCTTCCGCCGTGACGACCGTGGTGGCGACAACCGTGGCGGTGGCGGTGGCGGCTTCCGTCGCGACGACCGTGGTGGGGACAACCGTGGTGGCGGTGGCTTCCGTCGGGACGACCGGCGTGATGAGCGTCCGTCCTCGTTCCGCCGCGACGACCGGCCTTCGTACCCCTCGCGTGACGATCGTGGTGGCGACAACCGTGGTGGTGGCGGTGGCGGCTTCCGCCGCGATGACCGCGGTGGGGACAACCGCGGTGGCGGCTTCCGCCGTGACGACCGTGGTGGCGACAACCGCGGTGGCGGTGGCTTCCGCCGTGACGACCGTGGTGGGGACAACCGTGGTGGCGGTGGCTTCCGTCGGGACGACCGGCGTGATGAGCGTCCGTCCTCGTTCCGCCGCGACGACCGGCCTTCGTACCCCTCGCGTGACGACCGTGGCGGGGACAACCGCGGTGGCGGTTTCCGTCGCGACGACCGGCGTGACGAGCGTCCTTCGTCGTTCCGTCGGGACGACCGGCCTTCGTACCCCTCGCGTGACGACCGTGGCGGGGACAACCGCGGTGGCGGTTTCCGTCGCGACGACCGGCGTGACGAGCGTCCTTCGTCGTTCCGTCGCGACGACAACCGTGGTGGCGACAACCGTGGCGGCGGCGGTTTCCGCCGTGACGACCGTGGCGGCGACAACCGCGGTGGCGGCTTCCGTCGGGACGACCGCGGGGGCGACAGCCGCGGTGGGTTCCGTGGGCGGGACGACCGGGGTGGCTACGGGCGTCGTGACGACCGCGAGCGCAGCGACCGCGCGCCCATCAAGCGCCTTCCGATCCCGCCGGAGGTCACCGGCGAGGAGATCGACCCGGATGTGCGCCAGGAGCTCATGAGCCTGCCCAAGGGGCTCGCCGAGGACGTCTCGCGCAACCTCGTCATGGTCGCCCAGCTGATCGACGAGGACCCGGAGAAGGCGTACGAGTACTCCAGGATCGCCCTGCGCCTCGCCTCCCGTGTCGCCGCCGTGCGCGAGGCCGCCGGCTTCGCCGCGTACGCGACGCAGAAGTACTCCGAGGCGCTGGCCGAGTTCCGTGCCGCCCGCCGGATGAGCGGTGGCGTCGAGCTGTGGCCCGTCATGGCCGACTGCGAGCGCGGGCTCAACCGCCCCGAGCGTGCGCTGGCGATGGCCGGTGAGCCCGAGGTGCAGAAGCTGGACAAGGCCGGTCAGGTCGAGATGCGGCTCGTGGCCGCCGGCGCCCGCCGGGACCTGGGCCAGCTCGACGCGGCCATCGTGACGCTGCAGAGCCCCGAGCTCGCCTCCAGCGCCGTTCACCCGTGGACCGCGCGCCTGCGCTACGCCTACGCCGACGCGCTGCTCGCCGCCGGCCGTGAGCGCGAGGCGCGGGAATGGTTCGCCAAGGCGCTCGAGGCCGACAAGGACGGGGCCACGGACGCCTCGGACCGGCTGGCCGAGATGGACGGTGTCGAGTTCGTCGACGCGTTCGTCGAGGACGAGGCCGACGAGGAGTCGGACCGTGGCGACGTCGTCGATGTCGATGATGTCGACCTTGACGACGAGGACGTCGAGGACGACGACCTCGACGAGGACGACAGTGACGACAGCGTCGGCGACAAGAGCTGACTCGGCTGACGTGTGAGAAGGGCGGCACCCCTGCGGGTGCCGCCCTTCTTCGTTTTCCGGGGTTCCTCAGTCCAGCGCCAGGCTTCTCAGGACCAGGCCCGTCGCCGGCTTCGGGCCGAAGGAGGTGGACTTGCGGGGCATCGTGACGCCCTGGCGGGCCAGGTCCCGGACGACCTCCTCGCGTACCGGGTGCATGAGGACCGCCGTACCGCCGCGGCGTTCCGCCTGCTCGACCGCGGCCTTCGTGTCGTGGATGTAGGAGATGTCCTCGGGGGCGTCCGGGATGTGCCAGACGTTCTCCAGGAGGGTGGAGTGCAGGACCGTGGCGTCCAGGGTCCGCCAGGCGTCCGGGCGGTCCGTACGGATCGTGCGGTCCAGGAGTGCGGCGTCCGGGCGGTCGACGAGGTGGAAGGCGCCGTCTCCGGCCAGGAGGAAGGCATTGCCCTCGGTCGTGGCCTCGGCGAGGGCCTCCATGGCCTCCGGAAGAGGCTGTTCGACGCGGCGTACCCGGAAGGCGCCGTCGAGGGCGGCGAGGGCGTCGGCCACCGGCAGGCGGTTGAGAAGCCGGTGGATCGCGCGGACCCGGAGCGGGTAGCGGGCGGTGTCGATGAGGAGGACCAGGCCGTAGTTCCAGGGGCCGGGCGACGGGTGCTCCTCGCGGAGGCGCAGATAGGTCGCCCAGCGGTGGTGGCCGTCGGCGATGAGGGCCTGGTGGCGGGCGAGCCCGGCGGAGACGGTGGCCTGCTCGGCCGGGTCGGTCACCGCCCAGAGGCGGTGGTGGAAGCCGTCCTCCGTCGTCGTGGCGAGCAGCGGGGGGCGCTGCACGGTGCGCTCGACGACCTCGCCGGCGCCGTCGCCCTCGCCGACGTACGTGAGGAGCAGCGGCTCCAGGTTGGCCGCGGTGGTCCGCATCAGGGCGGCGCGGTCCTCGACGACGTGCGGCATGACGTCCTCGTGCGGGAGGACGACCCCCTCGGCCGGGGTGGAGAGCTCGAGGGCCCCGATGATGCCGCGCTGGAGGATGCCGTCGCCGTGCTGCTCGTACACGTAGAGCGCGGGTTCCGGGTCCGGGGCGAGGACGCCGTCCGCGAGCCAGCGGTCGAGGGTGACGGCGGCCTTGCGGTGGCGGGTGCCGGCGGTGATCGCCTGGGGCAGGATCAGCCGGACGATGTTGTGGGGATCCGCGGACTCCAGATGGAGAAGTCCGTCAGGTCGTACGACCACGTCGTAGGGCGGGGACGTCACGGCGGCCAGGCTGCCGACCCGCTCGGGGACGTATCGGAGCCCGCGGAACGGCGCCAGGTGCAGCCCGGCTGCGTCGTCGCGGACGTCGTCGGCCGCGTGACCTGAGGTGTTCATCTCGTCATCGTATGTGGCCGGTGGGATGAGCGATGATCGGGGGAGTGGGGAACTCACCCGGTGAGGCGAGGAGTGCGTGGTGACGGTGCGGAACGGCCAGGGAGAGCAGGGCGTGGGCAGGCTGCGGCCGGGTGGCAGCGCGGTGCCGCTGAGCGAGGCGTACGACACGGCGCTGCTGGACCTGGACGGGGTCGTGTACGCGGGCGGGGAGGCCGTGCCGCACGCCGTGGAGGCGCTCGGGGTCGCCCGGGCCGGCGGGATGCACCTGGCGTACGTCACCAACAACGCGCTGCGGACGCCCGACGCGGTGGCCGAGCACCTTACCGAGCTCGGGGTGCCCGCCGAGGCCGCGGACGTGATCACCTCGGCGCAGGCCGTGGCCCGGCTGATCGCCGACGACGTGCCGCCGGGCTCCCGGGTGCTCGTCATCGGCGGTGAGGGGCTGCGGGTGGCGCTGCGCGAGCGGGGTCTGGTGCCGGTGGACTCGGCGGAGGACGAGCCGGTGGCCGTCGTGCAGGGGTACGGCGGGCCCGAGATGCCGTGGGGGCGGTTCGCCGAGGCGAGTTACGCGGTGGCGCGGGGGCTGCCCTGGTACGCGTCGAACACCGACCTGACGATTCCCGGTGCGCGGGGGATCGGGCCTGGGAACGGGGCCGCGGTGGAGGTCGTCCGGATCGCCACGGGCGGCCGGGCGGAGCCGAAGGTGGCGGGGAAGCCGCTGCCGCCGATGCACCGGGAGACGGTGCTGCGGACGGGCGCGCGGCGGCCGCTGGTGGTCGGGGACCGGCTGGACACGGACATCGAGGGCGCGTTCAACGGCGGGGTGGACTCGCTGCTCGTCTTCACCGGGGTGACGGACGCGGCGCAGCTGCTGCGGGCCGTTCCGGAGCACCGGCCGACCTATGTCGCGGCCGATCTGCGGGGGCTGCTCGTGGGGCAGCCGGAGGTCGTCGCCGAGGAGGACGGGAGTTTCGTGTGCGGGGGCTGGCGGGCTTCGGTGAGCGCGCCCGGCGGGGGCGAGCTGGTGCTTGAGGGGCCGGCGGAGGCAGCGGCCGGTGCGGCGGCGGATCCCATGGACGCCGTGCGGGCCCTGTGCGGGGCCGCCTGGTCGGCGGCGGACGCCGTGGGCGGCGGGGTGCCCGACGCGGGGAAGGTGCTCGCGCGGCTCGGGCTGTGACATCGGCCCGGGTCGTGAAATTGGGTAGGCTAACCTAACTTCATTTGGGCAGAGGGCACGGGAGTACGGGCATGGATGGTCGGCAGCAGCGGCTGAGCGCGGAATCGGTCACCCTGGCGTACGAGCAGCGGGTCATCGCCCGCGATCTGTCCGTCGAGATCCCCGACAACTCGTTCACCGTCATCGTCGGGCCGAACGCCTGTGGCAAGTCCACCCTGCTCCGCGCCCTCTCCCGGATGCTGAAGCCCAGCCAGGGGCGTGTCCTGCTCGACGGGCAGTCGATCCAGACGATGCCCGCGAAGAAGGTCGCCAAGACGCTCGGGCTGCTGCCCCAGACCTCCGTGGCGCCCGACGGCATCACCGTCGCCGACCTCGTCGCGCGCGGCCGCTACCCGCACCAGGGGCTGCTGCGCCAGTGGTCGCCGGAGGACGAGCGCGTCACCCGGGAGTCGATGGAGGCGACCGGCGTCGCCGAGCTGGCCGAGCGGTACGTCGACGAACTCTCCGGCGGTCAGAGGCAGCGCGTCTGGATCGCCATGGCGCTCGCCCAGCAGACCCCGCTGCTGCTGCTCGACGAGCCGACGACGTATCTCGACATCCAGCACCAGATCGACGTCCTCGACCTGTGCGCCGAGCTGCACGAGACCCAGGGGCGGACGCTCGTCGCCGTGCTGCACGACCTCAACCACGCGGCCCGGTACGCGACCCACCTCATCGCCGTCCGCGACGGCGAGGTGGTCGCCGAGGGCCCGCCGGCCGAGGTGGTGACCGCCGAGCTCGTCGAGCGGGTCTTCGGGCTGCGCTGCCAGGTCATCGAGGACCCCGAGACGGGGACGCCACTGGTCGTGCCGGCCGGGCGGAAGGCCCGTGTCCCGCGGCCCGCCGCGTCGCCGGAGCCCGCACTCGGCGGGTGAGCCGGGCCCGTCCTGGGCGCGGCAGCCGGGCCCGTCCTGCGGGGGCGGCTAGAGCAGGGAGCGGAGGCGGAGCAGGTCGCGGAAGCCCGCTTCCAGCCTGACCCGGCCCGAGGCCCAGGCCTTCGCGAAGTTCAGGTCTCCGCCCACCAGCGCCACCAGGTCGTCGCCCGTCATCGCGAGCCGGATCTGTGCCTTGGCCGGTGGCGGGCCCGCCACCGTGGACTCGACCTGGATCCGGCCGTCCGTGAGGCGGCCGGTGAACGTGGTGTCCAGGTCGGTGATGTGGCAGCTCAGGGTGCGGTCGAGCGCGGCCGCGCCGCGTACGTCGGTGTCCGCCCGCGCGAGGTTGTCCGAGAGTGTGTCGAGTGCGTCGCGGCACTCCGTGATCGTCGCCATCGCCGTCGACCGTACCCCAGGGGTACGCGGTAGCGTCGGGAGCATGAACGACGCGATGGCCGAGCCCGAGCCCGTGACGGAGATGTCCGAACCCCAGGCGTCGGACCCGGCGGCCCCGCGAGACGGCGCCCACGAGCCCGTGGCGGCCGCGCCGCTGGAGGTCGTACGGGAGCTCACCGGGCACCCCGGGGTCGACGCCCACCTGGCGCGTCTCGCCGAGGTGGACGACCTCCCGGCGGACGGACACCTGGAGGTGTACGAGGATGTACACCGTGGACTGCGTGCCGAGCTGACCTCGCTCGACGCGCACCCCGCCCCTCGTCCGTACGAAAACAGGAGCTGAACCGAACGTGGCAGGAGTGGCACGCCGCCGTCTCGACGCCGAGCTGGTCCGGCGCAAGCTCGCGCGCTCGCGCGAGCACGCCAGCCAGCTGATCGCCGCGGGCCGGGTGACCGTCGGCAAGACCGTCGCCACCAAGCCCGCCACCCAGGTCGAGACCGCCGCGGCCATCGTCGTCGTCCAGGACGACTCCGATCCCGACTACGTCTCGCGCGGCGGTCACAAGCTCGCCGGCGCCTTCGAGGCCTTCGTCCCGCTCGGGCTGAAGATCGAGGGCAGGCGCGCCCTGGACGCCGGGGCCTCCACCGGTGGCTTCACCGATGTGCTGCTGCGGGCCGGCGCCGCCCATGTCGTCGCCGTCGACGTCGGCTACGGGCAGCTCGCCTGGTCGCTGCAGAGCGACGAGCGGGTCACCGTGAAGGACCGGACGAACGTCCGCGAGTTGACGCTCGACGCGATCGACGGCGTGCCCGTCGACCTGGTCGTCGGCGACCTCTCGTTCATCCCGCTCGGCCTCGTCCTGCCGGCCCTCGCGGCCTGTACGGCGCCCGACGCCGACCTCGTCCTGATGGTGAAGCCGCAGTTCGAGGTGGGCAAGGAGCGGCTCGGCACGGGCGGAGTCGTCCGGAGCACCGAACTCCGCGCCGACGCCGTGAAGAACGTCGCCCGGCGCGCCGCCGAGCTCGGCCTCGGAGTCCTGGGCGTCACCGCCAGCCCGCTGCCCGGCCCGTCCGGCAACGTCGAGTACTTTCTGTGGCTGCGGGCAGGCGCGCCCGCGCTGGATCCGGCGGATGTCGACCGCGCCGTGGCGGAAGGACCTCGTTGAGCTCAACGGCAGCAGCATCAGAGACCGCACCACGTACCGTCTTCCTGCTCGCGCACACCGGCAGGCCCGCCGCTGTGCGCAGCGCCGAACTGGTCGTCCTCGGACTGCTGCGCTGCGGCATCGGCGTCCGCGTGCTGGAGGCCGAGGCGGACGACCTGCCGCTGCCGCCGTCCGTCGAGAGGGTGAAGGAGGCCTGCTCCGACGCCCTCGACGGCTGTGAACTCCTCGTCGTCCTCGGCGGCGACGGCACCCTGCTGCGCGGCGCCGAGTTCTCCCGCGCCTCCGGCGTCCCGATGCTCGGCGTCAACCTCGGCCGCGTCGGCTTCCTCGCGGAGGCCGAGCGGGACGACCTCGACAAGGTCGTCGACCGGGTCGTGACGAAGGCGTACGAGGTCGAGGAGCGGATGACCCTCGACGTCGTCGTGTACGAGAACGGCGACGTCCTGCACCGCGACTGGGCGCTCAACGAGGCCGCCGTGCAGAAGGTGTCCCCCGAACGGATGCTGGAGGTCGTCCTCGCGATCGACGGGCGCCCGGTGACCGGCTTCGGCTGCGACGGGGTGATCTGCGCGACACCGACCGGATCCACCGCGTACGCCTTCTCGGCGGGCGGCCCGGTCGTCTGGCCCGAGGTCGAGGCGCTCCTCATGGTCCCGATCGGGGCGCACGCCCTGTTCGCCAAGCCGCTCGTCACCACCCCCGAGTCGGTGCTCGCCGTCGAGGTCGAGCCGCACACCCCGCACGGGGTGCTGTGGTGCGACGGGCGGCGGACGGTGGAACTCCCGGCCGGGGCGCGGGTCGAGGTGCGGCGGGGTGCCGTGCCGGTCCGGCTCGCCCGGCTCCACCACGCCTCCTTCACGGACCGGCTCGTCGCGAAGTTCGCCCTGCCCGTGTCCGGGTGGCGGGGCGGGGCCCGCTGACGTAGGCGCCCCGTCCGCCGGCCCCGGCGGGGGTCGCTCGCCCACGTACACCTCCGGTCGGCCGGCTCCGGCGGGGGCGAACGATCGGCGCGCCGGAGAGTTACGCCCGGGGGTGATGTCGCATCGCACCAGGGAAACCTCGTATGGTCTGGGGCGTGCTGGAGGAGATGCGGATACGGTCGCTCGGGGTCATCGACGACGCGGTGGTCGAGCTGTCGCCCGGCTTCACCGCGGTGACCGGTGAGACCGGTGCGGGCAAGACCATGGTGGTGACCAGCCTGGGCCTGCTGCTCGGCGGCAGGGCCGACCCGGCCCTGGTGCGGATCGGCGCGGCCTCGGCCGTCGTCGAGGGGCGGATCAGCGTGCCCGCGGGCGCGCCCGCCGCCGTGCGCGCCGAGGAAGCCGGGGCGGAGCTGGAGGACGGGGTGCTGCTGGTCAGCCGTACCGTCTCGGCCGAGGGACGCTCGCGCGCCCACCTCGGCGGGCGCTCGGTGCCCGTCGGGCTGCTCGCCGAGCTCGCCGACGAACTCGTCGCCGTCCACGGCCAGACCGACCAGCAGGGCCTGCTCAAGCCGGCCCGGCAGCGCGGGGCGCTCGACCGGTACGCGGGGGAGGCCGTCTCCGTGCCGCTCGCCGCCTACGCGGAGGCGTACCGGCGGCTGCGAGCCGTCACCGGCGAACTGGACGAGATCACCACGCGGGCGCGGGAGCGGGCCCAGGAGGCCGATCTGCTGCGGTTCGGGCTGGGTGAGATCGAGGCCGTCGCCCCGCGTGCCGGGGAGGACGCCGAACTCGCGGCCGAGGCGGAGCGGCTCGGACACGCCGAGGCACTCGCCTCCGCCGCCGCGCTCGCGCACGCCGCGCTCGCGGGCGTTCCCGAGGATCCCGAGTCCGTCGACGCCACGACCCTGGTCGCGGGCGCGGGCCGGGCCCTGGAGGCCGTACGGTCGCACGACCCGGCGCTCGCCGCGCTCGCCGACCGGATGGGGGAGATCTCCATCCTCCTCGGCGACGTGGCCACCGAGCTCGCCGGATACGCCGACGACCTGGACGCCGACCCGCTGCGGCTCGCCGCCGTGGAGGAGCGGCGGGCGGCGCTCACGCAGCTGACCCGGAAGTACGGGGAGGACATCGCCGCCGTCCTCGCCTGGGCGGAGGAGGGCGCGGGCCGGCTCGGTGAGCTGGACAGCGACGACGACCGCATCGAGGAACTCACCGCCGAGCGCGACCGGCTGCGCGACGATCTGTCGGTGCTCGCGCAGCGGCTCACCGACGCCCGTACGGAGGCGGCCGACCGGTTCGCCGGCGCGGTCACCGCCGAACTCGCCTCGCTCGCCATGCCCCACGCGCGCGTGTCCTTCGACATCCGGCAGACCGAGGACCCCGACGGCGTCGAGGTCGGCGGCCGCCGGGTCGCCTACGGTCCGTCCGGCGCCGACGAGGTCGAGCTGCTGCTCGCCCCGCACCCCGGGGCCCCGCCGCGGCCGATCGCCAAGGGCGCCTCCGGCGGTGAGCTGTCCCGGGTGATGCTCGCGGTGGAGGTCGTCTTCGCCGGGGTCGACCCGGTGCCGACGTACCTGTTCGACGAGGTCGACGCGGGTGTCGGCGGCAAGGCGGCGGTCGAGATCGGCCGTCGGCTCGCCAAGCTCGCCAGGACCGCGCAGGTCGTGGTCGTCACGCACCTGCCGCAGGTCGCGGCCTTCGCCGACCGGCAGCTGCTCGTCGAGAAGACCAACGACGGATCCGTGACCCGGTCCGGCGTCACGGTCCTGGAGGGCGAGGAGCGCGTGCGGGAGCTGTCCCGGATGCTCGCCGGCCAGGAGGACTCCGAGACGGCCAGGGCCCACGCGGAGGAGCTGCTGGCGACGGCCCGGGCGGACGGCTGACGCCCGGGCGGCTCGGCCTGGTGTCCGGTCAGGGAGTGGGCAGGCGCGCGGCCACTCCCCGACCGGGGCCCTCCTCGCCGGCCACGCGGCGACGGGCCACGTCGTACGCCCACGCGTAGGTCGACACCTTCTTGTCCACGGCGAAGTGACGGCCGGTCGCGGAGTCGAGGACGGCGTGGAACTCCTCCATGAGGTCCTCCCAGGCCACCGAGCCGAACTCGGCATCGCTCCAGCCGTACAGGGACTTCAGTTCGCGTTTCACGGCCGAGAAGAAGGACTGCTCCTCCCGCTGGGGCGGGTCGACGCGCACGCCCCGCTCCCGCAGCCATTCCTGGAGCTGCTCCGGCGCGTCCCGCCACTTGTCCGGGCTGTCCCGCAGCTCCGCGTAGTCGACCCAGGCCCAGAAGCTCTCCGCGTCCGCCACGTCCGGTGCCTCGGCGTGATGGGCGTGGCAGAGGAGGGCGAAGTTCCGCACGTCCAGGGAGCCGCCGAGCTTCTCGGGGACCACGTGTGCCCGTTCGACCGGCGTCCGCCAGCAGACGAGACAGGCAGGCTCGTCCATGCCCAGGTACGCGGTGATGGCCTTGAGCGTCGGCTTGGACCTGCGGTCCGCCGGAAAGTTCTCCCGCGGCCGCAGGCCGAGTCTCGTGGCGTCGTAGCCGTACTCGCTGCCGTCGTCCGGATAGACGATCCTCAGCTCTTCCGGCAGGTCGTCGCGCTGGCGGCCGTTGTTGCGGACACGGATGAGCGGGGTACTGAGCTCCGTCAGGAACTGCAGCAGGTACCCCATGCCGAACTCCTTCATCAGCTCCAGGGCGTCGTCGTATCCCCCTACGGAGTTCCGGTGGCCCTGGATGTCCAGGAACAGCGTGCGGGGCGCCCCGGGGGACTGCTGCTGTGCCATGCGCACGCACTCGAAGATGCGTTGGGCGCAACGCTCGAAGTTCTCGTACACCTTCATGTCGTGGTAGATCGCCACGCCTTTGGGCCCCTTGGGCGCCCCTGTGCGGGCCTGCTGCCGCGGCCTCTTCGCCATGTGCCCTCCCCTGGTGGTCCGTTGTGGATCCGCCGGATCGCAGCCTCGCAGAGGAGACTGACAGCGGGGTGGAGTCGATGTCGTGAACGCCGGGATCCCCGGGGCGGCGCCCATGGCCCGGGGGAGTGCGTGCTGGTTCGTGCGCTCCCCCGAGTGGGTGAACCCGTGAGGGGTGTCCCGGAGCGGTACGCCTTCCGTACAGGGGAACGACGCCATTTCGGTGCCGGAACGTGCGTACGGTCGGCGGTACGGGCTGGCATCCTTGGGCGCGTGACACAGCTCCGTACGGTCCAAGTGCTGGGCGGCGGCGGCGCGGGCAGCAGCGCTCACGTCCGATCACTCGCCTCGGGGCTGGTGGCGAGGGGCGTGCGGGTGACCGTGTGCGCCCCGGCCGAACTCGACCGCGTCTACGACTACCTGGGTGCCGGTGCGCACTTCGTGCCGCTGCCGCGCCTCGGCGACCCCGCGACGGTCGCCGCGCTCCGTAACGCCTGCATCGGGGCCGACGTGGTCCACGCGCACGGCCTGGAGGCGTCCGTGCGGGCCGCGCTCGCGCTGTCCGGGAGCGGGAGCGGCGATCGCGCTCCGCTCGTGACGACCTGGGACGGCCGGATCCAGGCCCGCGGGGCGGCGCGGGGCGGCGTGCTGCGGCTCCTGGAGCGAAGGACCGTGCGGGCCGCGACCGTTGTCCTCGCCACCTCCTCCGAGCTCGTCGACCGGGCCCGTCGCCGCGGGGCGAGGGACGCCCGGCTCGCGCCCGTCACCGTGCCGCCCGCGCGGGGGCCCGTCTGCCTCCACGACGGCAAGGCCCGGGCCGAACTCGGCGCGGTCGACCGGCCGTTGCTGATGGCGGTCGGAGCGCTGGAGCGGGGCCGGGGTTACCGGACGCTGCTCGACGCGGCCCGGTCCTGGCGGGAGCTCGATCCGCAGCCGCTCCTCGTCATCGCGGGAGAGGGGCGCGAACGGGCCGCCCTCCAGCGGCGGATCGTCACCGAAGGGCTGCCCGTGCGGTTGATCGGGCGGCGGGAGGACGTCGCCGAGCTGCTCGCGGCGGCCGATGTGGCGGTGCTGCCCTCGCGGTGGGAGGCGCGGTCCCTGCTCGCGCAGGAGGCGCTGCGGCTCGGTGTGCCGCTGGTCGCCACGGCGGTGGGCGGCGTACCGGAACTCGTCGGCGACGCGGCGGAGCTGGTGCCGTACGGCGACGCGGAGGCGCTCGCCGGTGCGGTGCGCGGGCTGCTCGACGACGTGGAGCGGCGGATGGACCTCGCGGCGGCGGGGCGGGTGCAGGCCGGGACCTGGCCCACCGAGGACGACACGGTGGCGCACGTGCTGAGCGTGTACGACGAGTTGGTGGGGCGGTAGTCGCCTTCCTTCCGGCGGAGCTCCCCTGCCAGGGCTCTCCGCGGGGGAACGGCGCCACCGCCCCGGTGGGTTCCTACGGCGTGTGACGGCGGGCCCGCAGGGCCAGGGAGAGGGCCAGGACGGTCTGGGGGTCGTCCAGGTCCGTGCCCAGGAGTTCGGAGATGCGGGCCAGGCGGTTGTAGAGCGTCTGGCGGTTGAGGTGGAGTTCCCGGGCCGTTTCCGCCTTGCGGCCCGCGTGCGCCAGATACGTCTCCAGGGTGGGCAGCAGCGGGGGGCGGGACGTGCGGTCGTGGTCCCGCAGGGGGCCGATCGCCCGGTCCACGAACGCCGCGAGGACCGTGTCCCCGTGGAAGTGGAGCCGCCACAGCAGTAGGTCGATGTCGAGGCGCCGGGCGTCGTACCAGGGCAGGTCCGAGAGGCCCTGCGCGGCCGTCGCCGTCTCCGCCGCGTGCCGCAGCCCCGCCGAGGCCGCCGCCCAGCTGCCGGCGACGCCCACCACGACGACCGGCGGATGCACCCCGGCGCGTTCGAGGCCGGCGCGTTCCACGCCCGCGCGCAGGGCCGCCGCGACCCGGTCCGCGACCGCCGTGCGCTCCGTTTCCGAGCGCAGGCCGAGCAGGAGCGGCACCCGGCCCTCGACCGGACGGACGCCCAGGAGGACCGGGACTCCGACGGAGGCCAGCTCCTCCAGGACCGCGCGTGCCAGGAGGGCCCAGTTGCCCGAGGGGGAGAGTTCCGAGGCCAGGCGCATCACCACCGGCAGGAGCGGGCCGTCGCCCGGCTTGAAGCCGAGGACCCGCGCCTGCGCCGGCGCGTCCTCGGCCGTGATCCTGCCCTCCGCCAGGTCCGTCAGGAAGTCGCCGCGGCCGCGCGCCGCCAGCTCCTCCTCCTGGCGCGCCTGCATGAGGACGACCGCGAGGAGGCCCGCCGCGCGCTCGGCCGCCATCCGGTGGACGGGGGAGAGCGCGCCGGAGACCGAGAGCAGGACGAGGCGGGCCCGTACCGAGGCCGTACCGGGGCCCCCGCCGGGCACGTCGACCAGGACCGTGCCGGTGGGCGGGCCCGATTCGCGGGCCGCCCGCCCGCCGCGCAGCCCGTCCCAGACCTGCAGCGGGTCGGCGGGCGCGGACTCGGTGCCCGCCGCGTACAGCAGCTGTCCGTCGGCGGTCTCCAGGAAGACGGGGTTGGCCGCGAAGTCCGAGAGGATGCGCAGGACCTGGGGGACCCCGCCGCCGCCGAGCAGTGCCTCCGTGCACTGCCGGTGGACCTCCTCGGCCTGCCGCAGGAGCGCGTAGTGGCCGTTGACGATCTCGGTGTGGATCTCCTCGGTCACCGCCACGAAGGGGACCTCGCGGTGCAGCTGCACCAGGGGCAGACCGGCGGCCCGCGCGGCCTCCACTATCGTCGCCGGGAGGCGGGCGAAGCGCGGCCCCAGTTCCACCACGAGCGCCGCGATGCCCCGGTCGGCGAGCCGCCGGACGAAGGCACGCTGCTCGGCCGGCCGGGTGCCGAGCCCGAGGCCCGTGGTCAGCAGCAGCTCGCCGCCCTTGAGCAGCGACGCGATGTTCGGCACCTCGCCCGCGTGCACCCAGCGCACCGTGCGGTGCAGCCGGTCCGCGCCGGCGACGACCTCCGGGAGCCCGCTGCGCAGGCCCGGGAGTTCGAGCGCCCGCTGCACGGTGATCCCGCCCTGATTGTCCATGGGGCGGGACGCTACCCGCGTCCGTGTTCCGGCGACATCACCCCACGGTCACGGGACCGGACAGTTCGCACACAGGGGCGACAACTCGTCGCCCCGCGGCGGGAATTGTGTGACCGCCTGTCGATTGTGGCCTACGTCACGCGCGAGGATGCTCTCGCGCCATGGCAGAGAACCCCACCCCAGCGGTCCACCGGCTCAAGGCGAATTCGGTCGGGCTGGTCGGCGTCGTCTTCATGGCCGTCGCCACCGCGGCCCCGATCACCGCGATGACCGGCAACCTCCCCATCGCCGTCGGCTTCGGCAACGGCACCGGAGCCCCCGCCGGATACCTCTTCGCGACGCTCGTCCTGACCGTCTTCTCGGTCGGCTACGTCGCCATGGCCAAGCGGATCACGGCCGCCGGCGCCTTCTACGGCTACATCTCGCACGGCCTCGGCCGGATCGCGGGGATGGCCTCCGGCATGCTCGCCGTCCTCGCGTACATCGTCTTCGAGGCCTCGATCGTCGGCGTCTTCGCGTACTTCGCCAAGACGACGGTCGCCGATCAGCTCGGCGCCGACCTTCCGTGGATCCTGTACGCGGCGGTCATGCTGGCCGTCACCGCGGTCCTCTCGTACTTCGACATCAACCTGACCGCCAAGGCGCTCGGCGTGATGCTCATCGCGGAGATCGCGGTCCTCTTCGCGGTCGCCACCGCCGTCCTGATCGCCGGCGGCGGCCCCGACGGCATCCCCGTCGAGCCGATCAACCCCGCGAACGCCTTCACCGGCACCTCCGCCGGCCTCGGCCTCTTCTTCGCCTTCTGGTCCTGGGTCGGCTTCGAGTCGACCGCGATGTACGGGGAGGAGTCCCGCGACCCCAAGCGGGTCATTCCGCGCGCCACCCTGATCTCCGTCATCGGCGTCGGCGTCTTCTACATCTACGTGTCCTGGATGACGATCGCCGGGAACGGCCTCGCCGGATCGGTGAAGCTGTCCTCATCCGCCTCGCCGCTCGACCTGTTCTTCGCCCCCACCCAGAGCTTCATCGGCGCCTGGGCCGTCGACGCCTTCCAGTGGCTGCTGCTCACCGGCTCCTTCGCCTGCGGCATGGCCTTCCACCAGTGTGCCTCGCGCTATCTGTACGCGATCGGCCGCGAGGGCTTCCTCCACCCCGCGCTCGGCCGGACGCACGTGAAGCACGGCTCGCCGTACATCGCCTCGTACGTGCAGACCGCGATCGCCGTCCTCCTCGTCGGCGCCTTCTGGCTCACCGGCCAGGACCCGTACATCCACCTCTACACGCTGCTCGCGATCCTCGGCACGATGGCGATCCTCATCGTCCAGACCCTCTGCTCCTTCGCCGTCATCGGCTACTTCCGGAAGAACCACCCCGAGGACCGGCACTGGTTCAGGACGCTCACGGCCCCGCTCCTCGGCGGTGTCGGCATGATCGCCGTCGTCGTGCTGCTGATCATGAACATGGAGACGGCGGCCGGTCTCGCCGCCGATTCGCTCTTCTTCGAGGCGATCCCCTGGATCGTCGGCGCGGTCTTCTTCGGAGGCCTCGGCCTCGGCCTCTACCTCAGGGCGAAGCGGCCCGAGCGCTACGAGATCATCGGCCGGATCGTGCTGGAGGACGCCGCCGAGCACGCCGACGC
>NZ_LIPQ01000181.1:7394-7687 GCF_001418135.1 Streptomyces aureus | reverse complement strand
AGGGAGGGCAGGGGCCGGGATCAGGCCGCGTAGAGGTCGAAGGTCGGTGTCGGCCGGCCGCCGTGCGCCGGGGTGTCCAGGCGCGGATCGACCGAGAGCATCGCCTGGTGCAGCCGCTGGAGTTGCGGGGCGGGCTCAAGACCCAGCTCCTCGACGAGCCGGCGCCTGAGGCCGCGGTAGAGCTGGAGGGCCTCGGACTGCCGTCCGGCGCGGTAGAAGGCCACCATCGCCTGGGCGTGCAGCCGTTCGTTGGCGGGGTGGAGACGGGTCAGCTCGACGAGTTCGGCGAGGAG
>NZ_LIPQ01000181.1:0-7376 GCF_001418135.1 Streptomyces aureus | reverse complement strand
CCGGCCTGCGCGGCGCGCTCGAAGGCGAGCGCGTCGACGTCCTGGTCGGCGATCCGCAGGAGATAGCCGTCGTGACCGGTGGCCAGCAGGTCCCGGGCCCGCGCCGGACCGGTGGCACCGGTCTTTCCGGTCGCCGTCCCCGTCGTGTTCCGGGTCGCCCCTTCCGACCCGTACGGACCGCCGAGGGCGGCCGCCAGGGCCCGGCGCAGCCGCAGGATGTAGGTCTGGAGGGTGCTGTGCGCGCTGCACGGCGGCAGCGGGCCCCAGAGTTCCTCCTTGAGCGTGGCCACCGGAACGGGCCGGCCGGGGTGGAGCGCGAGGAGCGCGAGGATCTGTCGCGTCTTCGCCGCACTCGGGACGACCGGAACTCCGTCCGTCTCGGCGTGCAGCGGGCCAAGAATCCGTATCTTCACGCGTCCTCCGTCCATCGCCGAGTGCCGTCCGGATCGGTCCCTTTCCGAAGCGGCTGTTCTGGGAAGGAACGTAGGAGTGCGGGGGTGAGGGCCTCAATACGGTGGGACCGTAGGGCTGACCGAAGAATCTGCGGAGGGGGAGTCCCTACGGGTGGCGGGGCGACGAGCAAGGGGTGCGGATTCAGGGCATGCCGAAGCCCCCGAGGGCGGGGGACGCGCTTCGGGGGCATTGCGGGAACCCTGTGCTGCTAATCTCCTTAGTTAATTCGTTTGTCTTTCCTTTTCGCGTCCGCTTTTCGCCAAGGTGACAAATTCACCGGCCGGAATCAGGCGGATGCGCGGGGCCGGCACAACCGCGCGGTGTGCACGGTGACGGCGGTCAGATAGAAGGCGTCGGGGCGCCAGAGCACGCCGGTACAGGCGTCCCCGTCGAGGAGTTGCTCCACGGTGAGCCGGTCCACGAGGTCGAGGCGCTCGCCGAGGTCGGCGAGCAGCCCGTGCAGCCGGGTGTGGAGATGCCGGCGCACCGGTACGTCGAGAGGTGCCGGGAACTCGATGAGGAACGTACGGGTCCCGGCGGGCACGAGCCCGGCCGAGGCCAGCAGACAGGGCCAGTCCTCGACGACGGAGGTGGCGCCCGGGAGCCGGGACCGCCGGGCGGTGACCTGCTCCTCGACGGCGGCGTCCAGGCGCGCCTGGAGCCCGGGCCGGCCGATGCCGATGTCCCGGGGCAGGAAGCGCGGCGGCAGGCCCCGCTCGGCGACGGCGAGCAGCCCGCCGGGCCGCAGCGCGGAGGCCAGGCTGCGCAGGGCGGCCTGCTGGTCGCCGAGGTGGCGGCAGACGTTGCCGGTCCAGATCAGGTCGACGGGGCCCGACCGGGCGAATTCCTCGGGCCGTTCGGCCCGCTGCGTGGTGATCCGGTCGGCCAGCCCGTGCTCCGCGGCCCGGGCCTCGGCCCGGGCGAGCAGGGCGGCCGACCGGTCCACGGCGAGGACGTGGGCCTCGGGGAAGGCGTCGGCGAGGGCGTGGGAGGCCACGCCCGGGCCGCTGCCGACGTCGAGGATCCGGCGGACGGCCGCCGTGGCCCGGTCCGGGGGGCCGAACAGCCCGCGCAGCCAGTGCGCCGCCTCGGTCAGGAAGCCGGCGTGCAGTTCGGCCTCCTGCTCGGCCGGGTGCCCGGCGCGGTCCTCCGCTTCGTACTCGACCCCGGGGCTGCTGCCTGTGGGTTCGCACGCGGGTCCGACCGCGAGTCCGCCCGCGGGTTCGGCTGTGTGTCCGACCGTGAGTCCGTCCGCGGCTTCGGCCGTGTGCCCGTCCGGGAGTCCGTCCGGGGGTCCGGCCTCGTGCTCGCCTCTGCGCCCGGCTTCGCGCTCGCCCTTGTCCTCGGCGCCGAGGGCGTCACCGGCGAGGCCTCCGGTGCCATGCGTGGGTGTCATGCGGTCACCTCCGCCGGCCAGGATGGGGACGCCGGGGAGACCGGACAACTCTTGTTGCCGGTTCCGGGACCGACCGCCGGCTCGTACGCGCGGGAACCGGCCGGTACGCGGGGACGGCCGCCCACGACGGCGCGTGACGCACGGACCCGGGGGCGCATCAGGTCCCGACTGAAGGTGTCGAGCAGCTCCCATCGGGCGGTGAGCGGGAAGTAGTGGTCGCCGGGGATCGTGTCCACCCGCAGCGACCGCCGGGTGCACCGGCGCCAGCCGGCCAGATCGGCCCCGCTGACACTCCGGTCCTCGGCGCCGCCCATGGCGGTGACCGGGCAGTGCACGACATGGCGGGGGTCGCGCCGGTACGACTCCAGGACGGCGAGGTCGGCACGGAGCGCGGGCAGCACGCGGGGCGCCCGCGACGGGTCGAGGGCGCCCGGGGGGATCCGGCCCCGCCGGCCGAGCCTGCGCAGCAGCTCGGCGTCCGGCAGCTGGGAGACGGCGTGTTCCGGGGCCGGCCGGTACGGGACGCCGGCCCCGGAGACGTACAGCCGCTCGGCCACCGCGTCGTACTCCCACTCCAGACGGGCGGCGATCTCGTACGCGAGGAGGGCGCCGAAGCCGTGCCCGTAGAGGGCGAACGGGCGGTCACGCATGCGGGCCACGTACGGGATGATCTCGGCGAGCAGCGGTTCGAGCCGGCCGCAGGGGCGGCCGCGCGGATGGCGGCCGCGGCCCGGGAGTTCGACGGGGGTGACGACCACCGAGGTCCCGAGGGCCTCGGCCCAGGGCAGGTAGACGCCCGCCGAGGCGCCCTCGAAGGGGAGGCAGAACAGCCGCACCGAGGTGTCGCCGGTCACCGGGCCACCGGTCCCCGGGTCCGTACGCCGGTCAGGTGGCTGCTCGGCAGAGCCGTCAAGGGCGGCGCCGTCAAGGGCGGCGCCGTCACGGCCGGCGCCATGGCGGGTGGTGCCGCAACGGGAGACGCCGCGACCGGTGACGTCGTGCCCGGCAGGGACGCACGCGACCGTGCCGAGGCGGCCGCACGGCGCGGGATCCCGCCGCGCAGCAGTACCGCGTACGCGTCCGCGGCCTCCTCCAGGATCCGGAGCCCCGCCCGCCGGTCCATCAGCTCGCGGGCGTACCGCCAGGCGAAGGTCCAGTCGCGGTCGGAACGACGGATGAGGGTGGCGCACATCAACGGGGCCCGGTCGAGGGGCAGTCCGGCGGCGGACTCGCCGGCCAGGCGTTCGGCGAGCCGGGCGTCCTGCACCTCGGCCCGGGTGGCCCGCCAGTCCACGATCTGCAGCCGGAAGCGGGCCTCGGGCCGCAGCGTGCGGTGCAGCAGGCCGTCCGGCCCGCGGTGGAGCGTGGTGCGGGCCAGGGGAGTGCCGTC
This sequence comes from Streptomyces aureus, assembly GCF_001418135.1. Classification (GTDB taxonomy): domain Bacteria; phylum Actinomycetota; class Actinomycetes; order Streptomycetales; family Streptomycetaceae; genus Streptomyces; species Streptomyces aureus_A. The sequence goes on along the minus strand of NZ_LIPQ01000181.1, from coordinate 4,137 downwards.
CAGGACGGCCTGCCACGCCTGCTCGTACACGTACGGCACGACTCCGCGCAGGGACATGACGAACTGTTCGGTGCGGAGCTCCTCGCTGATCGCGGACACGCGGTACCGCTCCCTCCATCAGGTTTACGCCAATTGGCCGGTGGTGAACTCGCGGATCGGGGGCAATCGCTTTCCGGGCCGTTCACTGGTCACCGCCGCACATCGGTGCCGACCGTACCTGTGCGGTCCCCATTCACCTCAATACGGGGGCACCGAAGCAATGGCCGAAGGAATACGTTCGGAATCCGTGCGTCGGGATCCGCTGTACAAATATCGCCGCCCCCGTGTTAGCGTCGGGATCCTCGGAGGTGTGGGCCGTTCACCGGTGTTCGGGGGATCGGCGTGGAGGACTTCGACCGGTCTCCACGTCGTCTGAAGAAGGCATTTCCAGCATGACGGCGGCGGTTCGGGCCATGACCTGAAAAGGGCCTTGACGGCGCCGGCTCCACAGCTTTTCCGCATGGCCTCCCCCTGCCGAAGTGGCGACCTCGTCCGAGTCATTCCACTGTTCGGCAGGGAGGTGTGGGGCGGTGCCCAAGGAGCTGTTCGGCAGGAGCGAGGAATCGAAGACCATCACCGAGATATTGGACGCCGCGAGAGCGGGTGCGGGCGCGGTCGCCCTGGTGGAGGGCATCATCGGCACCGGCAAGACCTCGCTGCTGCGCTGGGCCGAGGAAACGGCCCGCGACCAGGGCATGACCGTCCTCTCCGCCACCGCCTCACCGGCCGAGCAGCGCTTCCCCCTCGGGGTCGTGCACCAGTTGCTGGGGACGCTGCCGGAGACCGCGCACGGCTGGGACCGCACCTTCGCCGCCTACGGCGCCCCGCACGGCGGCGGCCGGACCGAGCCCGACTACCCGCTCCTCGCGGAGCTGTGCGCGAGCGTGGGCCGGGCCGCGCGGCGCACCCCGATCCTGCTGACCGTCGACAGCGTCCAGCACGTCGACTGCCCTTCGCTGCTGTGGCTGGGCTTCCTGAGCCGCCGTCTGGAGAACCTCCCCGTCGTCCTGCTGGCCACCAAGCGCTGCGGCGAACCGGCCAGTGACCAGCACCTTCTGGTCGAGTTCATGGAGGGGCTGCGCCCTGACCGCCACATCCATCTGAGCGACCTCAGCCCGAGCGCGGCGCTCGATCTGGCCACGTCGCTGTGCGGCCACGGCCACGGTCACGAGGCCGTGGACGCGCTGGTCGCCGGGACCGGCGGCAACCCGTACCTGCTGACCGAGCAGATACGGACGGGCCCGACGGGCCGCTCCGGCCCCCTCGTCCCCGCGGGCACGGGTCACCTCGGGGGGCCGCCGGGACGGCCCGGTCCTCCCGGTCTGCCGGGGCGAGGTCATTCGGCGTCTCCCGGGCATCCCGGGTACCCCGCGTCTCCCGGGTATCCCCGTCGCCCCGCCCATCCTGCGGACTCCACCGAGGCGAGCGTCGCCGGCCGGGTACCGGGCGACCCGCCGGACGATCGACTGGGGCTCCAGGCCGTCAAGGAGCGCATCCTGTGCATGCTCCGGCGGATCGACCCGTACGCCCTGGAGATCGCCCGCGCCGCCAGCATCCTGTGCGGTCCGGTGGACGCCGCCCTCCTCGCCGACCTCTGCGGCGTCCCCACCGAGGACGCGTGTCGATGTATCAGCAGACTCACGGAATCCGGACTGCTCTGTCCCCACGACATGAAGTTCCGCCACCCCCTCCTCGCGGGGCTGCTCTACCAGGACATCCCGTGCGCCGAGCGCGCCGAACTGCACCGCCTCGCCGCCCGCAGGATGCGGCACCGCGGCGATCCGAGCGAGGACGTCGCCGCCCATCTGCTGCGCTCCCACCGTCTGGACGAACCCTGGATGGCGCAACTCCTCATGGAGGTCGCCCAGGGCGTGGTCGAGCACGATCCGGCGGGCGCCCGCCGGCTGATCGAGAAGGCCGTCCTGCACGGTGTGCCCGAGGGCCACGAGGACCGGGCGGAAGCCCTGCGGATCCAGGCCCTCAGCGGCCTCGACCTGCCCGCCGCGGCTCGCGCCCTGACCGCACACACCTCCACCGTCACCGCGCCGACCGAAAGGTTCCGGCACGCGCTGCGGCTGTCCGATCTCCGGCTGCGCCTGGACGACACCGCGGGCGCGCTGGAGATCCTTGAGGAGGTCCGGCGGGAAACGGCGGGCACGCTCGACCCGGCCGCCTCGGCACGACTGCGCGAGGCGATGGCGCAGGTACGGTTCCACGACGGCGGCCGCTCCGAGGGCGGCGGCCACGGGTCCGGGGGCCATGGCGACGGATCCCAGCGCGACGGATTCCACGACGACGGATTCCACGGCCACGGTGGTCATGACGCCGGCGGCCACGGCGATGGCGGTCATGACGGCGGCACCCACGGCGACGCGGGTCACCCCTCCCGTCACGGGCGTCACCCCGGCGAGGAGGACCGGCTGTTGCGCGTCCTGCTCCTGCGTACGGCCACCGGCGACTCGGCGTCCGCGGCGCGGCGGATCGCCGACCGGCTGCTGTCCGTCCCGCGCGCCCCGTACGGCTCCCCCCGCTGGTACCAGGCGCTGCTCGCCCAGCTGTGGGCGGGCGACGTCGAGGAGGCCCGGCGGCACATCGACACCGAGGTCGGACTCGCCCGCGCCGACGGCAGCACGACCCGGATCGCCGAGGCGCTGGCCGTACGCGGTCTGGTGCAGCTGCACCGCGGACAGCTGGTCCGGGCCGAGGACGACGCCCGCGAGGCGCTCGACCTGCTCACCCGGATCCGCGCCGGCCGGTTCCACGTGGGACCGCTCGCCCGCAGCGTGCTCATCGACGTCGCCATGGAACGGGACGACATCGCCGCGGCCGGGGCCCTCCTCGACGACGCCCCGCCGCTGCCCGGCGACCGGCCGGTCACCTGGTGGCGGCTGCACCTCCTGCACAGCGCCGGGCGCGCCCTCGGCCGGCTCGGTGAGGCGCGGCGCGGTCTGGTGCTCCTCGCCCACTGCGAGGAGGAGCTGGCCCGGCGCGGCATCGTCAACCCGGCGATCCTGCCCTGGCGTTCCACCCGCGCCGCGCTCCAGCTGGCCCGGCGCAACGTGGCCGCGGCCCGCCGCGCCGCCCAGGAGGAGACCGCGCTCGCCCACCGCTGGGGCGCCCCCTTCGCGCTCGGCCGGGCCCTGGTCGCCGAGGCGGCGGCGAGCTCGGGCCGTGAGGCGCTGCGGCTCGCGGACCGGGCCGTGGAACTTCTCGAACCCACCCCGGCGCCCCTGCTGTTCGCCCACGCCCTGTACGCGGCGGGGCGAGCCCACCGGCAGAGCGGCACGCCCCGCAGGTCCCGCGAACTGCTCCACCGTGCCAACGAGGTCGGCATCTCCCTGGGCGCCGACGGCCTCGTGGAGGCGGTGCAGCGGGAGCTGCGGGACGCGGGCGGACGCCCCGACCCGCGCAAGGACTCGACGGAGTCGCTGCTCACCCCCACGGAGCGGCAGGTCTCCGAACTGGCCGCACGCGGCATGAGCAACCGCGACATCGCGCGGCTGCTCCAGGTGAGCCTGCGGAACGTCGAGTCCCATCTCACCCACTCGTACCGGAAGTTACGCATCAGCGGCCGGCACGAGCTGGCCCGCTTCTTCCCGGCCGACGAGCCCCCGGACCCGGCACCGGTCCTCCTCTACCAGCACCGGACCGCCCTCACCCCGACCGCCAACCCCTAGGGGGGTGGCCTGCCGATCATGCCGGGCTCGCGGCGTCTGGTGCCGCACCCTGATCCGGGCCGATCGACAAGACACCCCTGGACACCCGGCCCCGGGAAGCCCCGGAACCTCGCCCTAGGGCTCGATCAGGCCCACCCGGATCGCGTACCGGGTCAGCTCCAGACGGTCACGCATGCCGAGCTTCTGGAGGAGGTTGGCGCGGTGGCGTTCCACCGTCTTCGGGCTGATGACGAGGAGGTCACCGATCTCCTTGGAGCTGTGGCCCTCCGCGACCAGTTTGAGGATCTCCTCCTTGCGTTCCGTGACGGCCTTGTCCGGCAGGGGCCTGCCCTGCTCGGCGCGGTCGAGGTAGGTGCGGATCAGGGCCGTCTCCGCGCCGGGGTAGATGAAGGGCTCGTCGCGGACCGCCGCCCGGCAGGCC
>NZ_LIPQ01000180.1:537-50041 GCF_001418135.1 Streptomyces aureus | reverse complement strand
CCGCGGACCGTACTCCTGGGCCATGACACCGGCGAACACACCCGCCTGGGTGCCACGCAGGGAGTCCGGGGCGATCCCGGCCCGCTCCAGGGCCTCCCAGCAGGTTTCGAGGAAGGCGCGCTGCTGCGGATCCATCGCGAGCGCTTCACGCGGCGAGATCCCGAACAGCTCGGCGTCGAACTCCGCCGCGCTCTCCAGGAAGCCACCGTCGCGCACATAGGTGGTGCCCACATGGGCGGGGTCGGGGTGGTAGAGACCGTCGAGGTCCCAGCCCCGGTCCGCCGGGAAGCCCGAGATGACGTCGCGCTGCTCGGCGACGACCCGCCACAGCGCCTCGGGGGAGTCCACCCCGCCCGGGTAGCGGCAGCCCATGCCGACGATCACGATCGGATCGTCGTCCTGGCCGGCCCGGTCCTCGGGGGCCGCCGCGTCGTGCTGCCCCTCGGCCAGCACCGCGGCGAGCGCCGCGGGGCTCGGGTGGTCGTACACCACGGTCGTGGGGAGCTTGCGCCCGGTGGCGGCGACGAGCCGGTTGCGCAGCTCGACGACCATCACCGAGTCGATGCCCAGCTCCTTGAACGTCCGCCGCGGCTCGATCTCGGCGGCGGAGTCGTAACGGAGCACGGCGGCGGTGTGGGCCCGCACCAGCTCAAGGGCGGCCGGGCCGGTGAGCGAGCGGGCCGGCTCGGCGTCCCGCGCGTCCTCGGTGTCCTCCGGGGCCCGAACGGAGGCCGCCGGCGTCGATGCGGTGCCGGCCGACGGCAGTGCGCGAGCCACGTCGGGCTGCCCGGCGATCCAGTGGCGGCGCCGCTGGAAGGCGTACGTCGGCAGCTCGGCGCGCGTGCCGCCGGAGGGCAGGACGGCGGACCAGTCCACGTCCGCGCCGTGGCAGAACGCCTCGCCGAACGCGAGCAGCAGCCGCTGCGGGCCGCCCTCGTCGCGGCGCAGGGTGCCCAGCGCGGCGACCGGCAGGTCCGCGGCCTCCGCGGTCTGCTGGACGGCGAGCGCGAGCACGGGGTGCGGGCTCATCTCGATGAACAGCTCGTGCCCCGCGTCGAGCAGCGCCCGCACGGCGGGCTCGAACTGCACGGGTTCCCGCAGGTTGCGGTACCAGTAGTCGACATCCAGCTCGGACCCGTCGAGCGCGGTGGCGGTCACGGTCGAGTGCAGCGGCACGGTTCCGGTACGCGGTGCGATTCCGGCCAGCTCCGCCGGCAGGGTGTCGCGTACGGCGTCGACGTGCGGGCTGTGCGAGGCGTACGCGACCGGCACACGCCGGGTGCGGACGTCCTCGCCGTACCGGGCGGCCAGGGCGTCCAGGGCTGCCCCGTCACCGGCGACCACGGTCATGCCGGGCGAGTTGACGGCGGCCACGCTCAACCCCGGGTGTGCCGCGAGGTCTTCGCGCACCCGGTCGGCGGGCAGCGACACGGTGAGCATGCCGCCGCCGCGTCCGGCCAGCGCGCCGAGGGCGGCGCTCCGTACGGCGACCAGCCGGGCCGCGTCGTCCAGGGTGAGGGCGCCGCTGACGGTGGCGGCGGCGATCTCGCCCTGCGAGTGGCCGACGACCGCGGCCGGTTCGACACCCGCGGCGCGCCACAGCGCGGCCAGCGCGACCATCACGGCCCACAGCGCGGGCTGCACGACGTCGTCACGGTCAAGGGCCGGGGCGCCGGGACGGCCGCACAGCACATCGGTCAGCGACCAGTCGCGGTACGGGCGCAGCGCGCGCTCGCAGTCCTCGACGACGCGGGCGAAGATGGGGGAGCTGTCGAGGAGTTCGGCGGCCATGCCGGCCCACTGCGAACCCTGACCGGGGAAGACGAACACGGCCTCGCGGACGCCCTGGTGGCTGCTGCCCCCGACCGCGCCCCGATGGACGCCGGCGTCGGCGACCGCGTCGAGGGCGGCCAGCAGCCCGTTCCGGTCGGCGCCGACCAGGACGGCCCGGTGGCTGAAGGTGGTCCGGTCGTGCGCGAGAGCCCGGGCGATCTCGGCGGCACCGAAATCCTGGTGTGCGTCGAGATATTCGCGTAAGCGGGCCGCCTGGGCGCGCAGTGCCTTGTCACCGCGCCCGGACAGCACCCAGGCGAGGGATTCGGAACGATCCGAATCGTCCCGCTGATGCGGCTGGTCCGGCTTGTTCCCGGCGGCTGGGGCGATGTCATCCGGCCATGATCCGAGCACCAGGTGGCAGTTGGTTCCGCCCATTCCGACCGAGGTCACACCGGCGACGAGCGGCCCGTCGGGATTCGGCCATGGTCCGGTTTCGGTGGCGGCGGAGAGCCGAAGATCGGCGAAAGGAATCTGCGGATTCGGCGTCTCGTAGTTCAGGGTCGGTACGAGTTCCCGCTCGGCGAGGCAGAGAATCGTCTTGACAAGTCCCGCGATGCCCGACGCGCCTTCGAGGTGGCCGATATTGGTCTTGACGGATCCGAGCCTGAGGGGATTCTCCGGAGAGCGGGAGGAGGCGAAAACAGCGCCCAGAGCAGATGCTTCGATGGGGTCGCCGACCCGGGTGCCCGATCCGTGTATTTCTACGTACTGTGCTTGTTCCAGTGGTATTCGCGCGTTATCCCAGGCATCGCGTATGACGCGTTCCTGGGCCTTTCCATTCGGGGTGGGAAGGGTGTCGCTCGCGCCGTCGCTGCCGACGGCCCCACCGTGCAGCACACAGTGGACGCGGTCCCCGTCGGCCAGCGCCCGGCTGAGGAGCTTCAGCGCCACCACACCGCCGCCCTCGCCCCGGACGTAGCCGTTCGCCCGGGCGTCGAGTGCGTAACATCGACCGTCGGGCGAGAGGCTGCCGAAGGCGGCCAGGGCGTGGGTGCTCTCCGGCGCGAGGTTGAGGTTGACGCCGCCGGCGAGGGCCACCACGGACTCGCCGCGACGCAGACTCTCGCAGGCCAGGTGCACCGCGACCAGCGCGGACGACTGGGCGGTGTCGACCACCATGCTGGGTCCCCGGAGCCCGAGGACGTACGAGACCCGGTTGGCGATGATGCCCCGGTGCAGCCCGGTGACGGTGTGCGCGGAGGTGGCGTCGGGGCCGGCCGCGTGCGTGAGGGCCGCGTAGTCGTCGGCGATCGCGCCCATGAAGACGCCGGTGGCGGTGTCGGCGAGGGTGGCCGGAACGATGCCGGAGTCCTCGAGCGCCTCCCAGGCGAGTTCGAGGACGAGTCGCTGCTGCGGGTCCATCGCGGCTGCTTCACGCGGGGAAATGCCGAAGAACTCGGCATCGAAGGTGTCGACCCTGGGCAGAAAACCACCGGGGCGCGGCGACCCGTCGGCCATGGAGGCAAGGTGTGCGCGATCTGCGGGCGGCTCGGCTATGGCGTCTCGGCCGTTCCTGAGAAGATCCCAGAATTCGGCGGGGTTCGCCCCGCCGGGAAAGCGGCAGGAAAGCCCGACGACGGCGACCGTACGGTCGTCGATGCCATCAGGTACCCGCTGCGACGGTCCATCCTGGACCGTCGGTTCCCGCTTTTCCGCCGCACCGCCTGAAGGGCCTCGTACCGCGCTGTCTGATGGCGTTGCTGCCGCCTGAATTTGGGCATGGCGGATCATGATGTTCTTGCTCCCCCCGTGAAGCACGATCAACGGCACGGCCGACTCGGCGGCCCAGCCTGACTCAATCTCAATTTGGACCCTAGCATCGAGTCGGCGCTCCGTAAACCAATGGCCAGGGCGCGGGAGTTGGTCCAGGAATCAATATGCCGGTAATCGGGGGGACCGGCATCGAGGACCCGTCTCGCGTAACCGCGCAGTTAACCACACAGAAACAGCGCGTACTTGTGCAGCACGCGCTTTCTCGCCTCGGAAGACGTATGCCGTCAGAGAACGGCGGTCCCTCCGGCACCCCGTGCCTTCCGGCCCGGCGACCTCACCCAGGTCGCTCGACAAGGGTGAGAATCAGCCGGGCCGGAAGGCCGGAAACCCTCGGACCGAGAGCCGCGGGGAAGCCGGCGGGGCGGGCGCGTGCGGGGCACGTGGTCCACGGTTCGACCGTGGACCGGTCACCGGGAAGCGGCCGGGACGTTCCTGTCGGCCGCCGGCTCGCCCGCGGCCTTCGCCGCCGGGTCCGCCTTGGTGAGGGTGCAGACGCCGTCGACGCACTGGCGCTCCAGCCGACCGCGCGAGATCGTCTGAGCCAGGCCGACCATCCAGCAGGTGGGGCAGCCACGGAAGGCGATCAGGGCGAGCGGGGCCGCGAGCAGAGTGGCCGGACCGGCGACGGGCACCATGGCGATCGAGCCGATGATCAGCCCGAAGCCGATGGCGCCGCGCGCCAGGTGGCGCGGGACGGACTTGCTGGCGAAGTTCATGTCGTTCGCCGGGGCCTTCGTGGTGACCCGGATCTGGTCGCCCTGTGCGGGCTTCACGATGTTCACGGTCGTGACTCTCCTCCGACGGGGTGGTCGATGGCTCGATCAAGCCGCCTGGTCGGTGGCCTGTTCGGGTGCTTGGTCGATCGCTTCCAGTGACTGACGTACCGCCGCGCGTGCTCGGTGCAGCCGGGACTTCATCGCGGCGTTGCTCAGACCGAGGGAATGGGCCACGGTCCTGCCGGGCAGCCCCTGGACGTCCCGCATGATCAGGACCTGCCGCTGCTCGCGGGGCAGTGCGCCGACCGCGGCCGCGATCCGCTCCACTTCCAGCCTGTGCAGCACCGCTTCCTCGGCGGACGGTTCCGCGGACGCCTCCGGCCCGGTCGGCGGCTCGTCGTTGCGATGGACGAGAAACCGCACCTGCCGGAGGCATTCGTTGCGCACGATCCGGAACATCCAGGAGGCGAGCGCACCGGTGGCCCGCAGGGTGCCGATCTTCCGGTAGAGGATGATCAGCGCCTCCTGCGCGGCGTCCTCGGCGTCCTGAGGCGAGGCGCACAGCGACTTGGCGAACTTCCGCACATGAGGCTGCGATTCCATGACGACGGTGGTGAGCGACGTGACGTCGCCGTCCTGAGCAGCCTTGATCAGCCGCTCGTCCGGCCAGGAGAAACGTGGGTTCATGTGCTACTCATACCCGGCGGGCGCGCCGCGCGCAGGCACTCGTCAGCTTCGGCTCTTGTAGCGCCGCATGAGGTGCCAGCTGCACGCGCCCACGAGCAGGACTCCGATGACTACGAGGGCCGTGACCATTGTGTTCCTCCTGTTGTTCCGCCGGCGCGTTCGGCCGGTACACACATAAGAGACGGCGACCCCCCAAGAGGATTCAGCTCCGGCCGAAGTTTTTTCGCCGAGCACCGCGCGGGGGCCGTCCAGGGGTGTCGTGACCGTCCGCAGCGCTCGCGTTGGGCCAGGTCAGCGCCTTGTGGGCAGGTGTCTCCGGGGGCTACCAGGAGGACTTGGTCACGCCGGGAAGGAAGCCCGCGTGCGCCTGCCGCCGGGTGCGGACGCGGGAGAGCCCGAACCTCCGCAGGTAGCCGCGGGGCCGGCCGTCGACGCTGTCGCGGTTGCGGACCCGGGTGGCGCTGGCGTCGCGCGGCTGCCGGTCGAGTTCCTCCCGCGCGGCCAGACGCTGCCCGGCGGTCGACGACGGGCGACGGACGATCTCCTTCAGCTCGGCCCGCCTCGCGGCGTACCGCTCGACGATCGCCTTGCGCTTCTCGTTCCGTGTGATCTTGCTCTGCTTCGCCATCAGACCTTCCCCCCGCGCGCCCGGATCCGGGCCACGGCCGCCTCGACGCCGATCGCGTCCACCGTCCTGATCGCCCGCGCGCTCAGGGTCAGCCGGACGCTGCGGCCCTCGCCGGGCAGCCAGTAGCGCTTGTGCTGGATGTTCGGGTCGAAGCGGCGCGAGGTGCGCCGGTGGGAGTGGGAGATCGTGTTGCCGAAGCCGGGCCTGGCGCCGGTCAGCTGGCAGTGGGCGGACATGGGTGGTACCTGCCTCTCTCCGTGGCCGTCGCCGGCCATCGCTTATTGGAAATGAAAACCGTTGCCATATACTAGCCCCATGGCACGCAACGAACTCCGCCCCGTCATCAAGCTGCGCTCCACCGCGGGCACCGGCTTCACCTACGTCACCCGCAAGAACCGGCGGAACAACCCCGACCGGCTGGTGCTGCGCAAGTACGACCCGATGGCCCGCCGCCACGTCGACTTCCGTGAAGAGCGCTGACCGCACCCCGCCGCACGGTGCGGCACGAAGCGGCATCCAGCGCCGTGGAGAGCGGCCTGAGTCGCACAGAAGAGCGGCCTGAGCCGCACAGAAAGCCATACAGAAGGAAGGTCCTGCCATGAAGCCCGGCATCCACCCCGCCTACGGCCCCGTCGTCTTCCGCGACACCGCCTCCGGCTCCGCGTTCCTCACGCGCTCCACCCTCACCGGCGAGAAGACGATCGAGTGGGAGGACGGGCGGACGTACCCGGTCGTCGACGTCGAGATCTCCTCGGTGAGCCACCCCTTCTACACGGGCACCGCCCGTGTGATGGACACCGCCGGCCGCGTCGAGCGCTTCGAGCGCCGCTACGGGGCCCGCTGATGGCCCGGGATCCCCGGCTGCCCGTCGTGATCGTCGCCGGAATCCACTCGGACGCCCGCAAGGAGGCCGTCGACCGCCTCCTGCGGGCCGTCCCCGGCAGCGTCGCCCTCCATCACGACCTGACGGGCGCGCAGGACGGCACGGTGCGCCGCCTCGTCCGCGACGCGAGCGGGCTCCTGTCCGAGGACGGGACGCCCCTCGTCAACGACTGCGCGTGCTGCGCGCTGCGCGAGGACCTCGTACCGGAGCTGGAACGGCTGGCCGGTGGCGGCCTGACCCGGCTCGCCGTGGTCGAACTGTGGGACTCGGTCGAGCCGAAGGCGATGGCCGAGGTCGTGGCGGCGCACGCGGGAGACGATCTGGTCGTCACGAACGTGATCACCGCGGTGGACCCGGCTCTCGTCCTGCCCTACCTCGCCAACGGCGACGACCTCGCCGAAGCCGGCCTGGCGGCCGCTCCCACCGACCGGCGCACCGTCGGCGACACCTTCGCCCGCCAGCTGGAGTACGCGCCCGTCCTCGCCCTCGTCGACAAGGAGGAGGCCGACGACGAGGACCGTGCGCTGCTCGCCCAGCTGCACCCCACCGCCCGCCGGGTGGCGGCCGACTCGGGTGATCTGGCCGAGGCCGCCTTCGCCGGCTTCGACGTCGAGGCCGCGGCGGCGGCGCAGCACCCCGCGTGCGCGCTGCTGCCGCAGGACGCGGACGACGCCGGGGTCACGACCCTCGTCTGGCACCGCCGACGCCCCTTCCACCCCGAGCGCCTGTACGCGGCGCTGGAGGACCTGTGCTGCGCCGCCGCACGCAGCCGCGGCCGGTTCTGGCTGGCCGACCGCCCCGACACCCTGCTGGCCTGGGACGCCGCGGGCGGTGCGCTGTGCGTCGAGAGCGCCGGCCCGTGGCTCGCCTCCCTGCCGGACGCCGCCTGGGAGCTGGTCCCCCCGATGCGCCGGGCCGCCGCCGCTCTGGACTGGGACCCCGAGCACGGCGACTGCTGCCAGCACCTCGTCTTCACCTCGCCCGGGCTCGACCGGGACGGACTGGAACGGCTCCTGGAGTCCTGCCTGCTCACGGACGAGGAGTACGCGTCCGGGCCGGACGGCTGGAGGCATCTGCCCGCCGCCTTCGACTCCCTCCTCGACGCCGCCTGACCCTCGAACGACCCGGCCCCGGAAGAACGACCCGGGCCGGCCGGACATCCCGCCCCCGGAAGGACATCCCCATGGCGCGCCGCCAGGAACCCCGTAAGCCTCTGAAGTCCCGCCCCAACCCGCTCGACGCCGCCGGGATCACGTACATCGACTACAAGGACACCGATCTGCTGCGGAAGTTCGTCTCGGACCGCGGCAAGATCCGTAGCCGCCGCGTCACCCGGGTCACCGCCCAGCAGCAGCGGCAGCTCGCCGCCGCCGTCAAGAACGCCAGGGAGATGGCACTGCTGCCGTACGTCACCCGGTGAGATCCGGGAGGGGCCGCCCGCCGGCCCGGCCGGGGGAGCGCCCATGGCCACGGTCCGACGTCCCCTGCTGCGTCCGGCAGGCGGGACCCATGAAAAGCCCGGCACTTCGCGTGCCGGGCCCGTGGGATGGCCGGCCGCGCGGGGACGCGTTCTCACCCGTTCGTCCTGCCCCGTCTGGCCGGAACAGTGCGGGCGGGATTGGCTGAGCGCACACCGCGAGGAGGCGCCCGTGCCGGACGAGAATCAGAACGAACTGGCCGCGTTGCGCGCGCGGGTCGCCGCGCTGGAGGGGGAGGCGGCCGCCCGGCCCGCTCCCCGCCATCGAGGCCGTTCGTTCCTGGCCGCCGTGCTCATCGTGATCGGATGCGTCCTCGCTCCGCTGGGCATCGTCGCCGCGTGGACCGCCGACATCGTCGGAGACACCGACCGGTACGTCTCCACGGTCGCCCCGCTCGCCTCCGACGCGGACGTGCAGGCGGCGGTCGCCAACCGGGTCACCGGTGCGGTGATGGAGCACATCGACCTGGAGTCCCTCCTGGAGGGGGTCGCCCCCGACCAGCGTCCGTTGCTCGCCAAGGCGCTGGGGAAGCTCGGCGGCTCACTGGAGAGCGCGGTCAGCAGCTTCGTCCACGACAAGGCGCAGGAGGTCGTCGCCTCGGACGCCTTCAAGACGGTCTGGACCGACGCCAACCGGGCCGTCCACACCTCCGTCGTCCGCGCCCTGACGGGCAGCGGCGACGGAGCCGTACAGATCAACAACAACACCGTGACCGTCGATCTCGCACCCGTGATCGAACGGGTCAAGGAGCGGCTCGTCGACGCGGGGCTCACCGTGGCCGGCAAGATCCCGGAGATCCACACCGACTTCACGGTCGTCAAGTCCGATGACATCGGCAAGGTCAAGACCGGGTTCCGCCTGCTTCAGGTGATGGGGCTGTGGCTGCCGGTGCTCGCGGTGCTGCTGGTGGTCGCCGGAGTCCTGCTGTCCACCCATCGCCGTCGCACCGTGATCGCCTCGGCGATCGGTGTCGCCGTCGCGGCCCTGGTCCTCGGCATCGCTCTGACCGTGTTCCGTACGGTCTACCTCAACGCCCTGCCCGACACCGTCTCCCAGCCCGCCGCGGGGTCCGTCTACGACGCGCTGATCCACTTCCTGCGCACCACGGTCCGCATGGTGGTGACCCTCGGCCTGGTGGTAGCCCTCGCCGCTTGGCTCACCGGCCCCAGCCGTCCCGCCGTCGTCACCCGCCGCATGTGGAATTCCGGCATCGACGCGACCCGTGCCGCGGCGGACCGGGCGGGACTGCGGACGGGACCGGTCGGCCCCTTCGTCCGCGGGCACCGCACGTGGATCACCTGGATCCTGGTGGCCGTGGCCGTCCTCGTGTACGTCCTGTGGGACCACCCCACCGCCTGGGTGGTCGTCGGTCTCGCGCTGGCCCTGCTGTTCGCCTTCGCGGTGGTCCGGTTCCTCGGGGCGGAGCCCGCGGACGCCGACGCGGAAGAGTCCGTCCGGGCGTAGGGCGGATGTCCGCAGGAGGCCGGATGGCGCGCTGGGCGGCCCGAGGGCGGCAGCTGCGCGCGAGGGCGGAGCACCGGCTGCCCGTCCTGACCGAGATCGCGAGCCGGCTGCTCGGCGGGAACCTGCTGGACGCGGGGACCCGGCTCGCGGCTCAGGCCTTCCTGGCCGCCGTGCCGCTGCTGTTCGCCGTCGCGGCGTTCGCCCCGGCCTCCGTGCGCGACCAGCTGCGGGATTCCCTGCGCGCCATGTTCGGCCTGACCGGGCGCTCCGACGTCGAGCTGGGGCAGGTGCTGGACGGCTCCGCCGACGACGAGCTCCGGGAGACGACCGGTGCGGTCGGCCTGGTCATCGCACTGGCCTCGGCCACCAGTTTCAGCCGGGCCATGGCCAGGGTCTGCGAGCGGGCCTGGGCCCTGCCCAAGGCCAAGACGCGGCTCGCGGCCTGGCGGTGGGTGGTGTGGCTGCTCGCGCTGCTCCTGGTCGTCCTCGTGCAGGGGCCGCTGCGGGACGGCTTCGGCGCGGGCCTGTGGCTCGGGGTGCCGGTCTTCTTCCTCGTGAGCGTGGGCATCTGGATGTGGACACAGCACCTGCTGCTGGCCAAACGGGTTCCCTGGCTGCCGCTGCTGCCCGGCGCGGTCCTGGCGGCCGCGGCGACGAGCGCCATGGCCCTGACGGCCCGGCTGTACATGCCTGCCGCGCTCAACAAGGCGCTGGCGGAGTACGGATCCCTCGGGCTCGTCCTCACGATGCTGTCCTGGCTGATCGTCGTCTGCGCGGGCATCACCTTCGCGTTCACCATCGGAGCGGTCCTGGCTCAGGAGCCGCCGCTGTCGCACCACCTCGGGCCGAGGGGCACCCCGCCGGGCGGGGCGGCGGACGGAGACACGGCACCCGCGCCCGAGCCGGGTCCGTGACGGGCGGACGGGCGGACCGCTTCGGCGCGTGCCGTGTCCCGTCGCCGCCTCACCGCTGTGCGCGGCGCCGGGCGACGAGCAGGCCGAGCACGACGCCCACGAGGAGGGTGACGGTCAGGACGATCCAGAGCGGCAGGGTGACCGTCGGGATCCAGAGCCTGACGGTGACCGAGCCGGTGTTGGCCGCGATGAACCAGATGGCCAGGGCGGCGAGAATCACGAAACCGATGGTGCGCAGGCGCATGTCCCGCCCCTTGACCGTCAAGGTCGACGGGCCATGCGGCTTGCTCGCGGTCTTCTGGTGCATAGATCCCATTATCGACCGATCGTGCCGCCCGGTCGATCGGACGGCGCGGGCGACCCGCTCGGCCCCTCGGAGCGGGTTATAGGGTGAAGCGCTTCAGAGGTCGGAGCCAGAAGTCGGGTGGGGTGGGGAATGCCGAAGCACCGGTTGTCCAGAAGAGGTCGCTACATCGCGTGGGCGGCGACCGGCGTCGTCGTCGTGGCCGGCGCCGGGGTCGCGGCGCAGACCTCGATGGCGGCCCCGGCCTGGCCGGCGCAGAAGACCTATACGGGCCGGGCGTTCGACGCCTGTACGGCGCCCTCCCCCGCCGCGATGAAGGCGTGGAGGAAGGACGCGTACTACGGCGGCGTCGCGGTCTACATCGGCGGCAGGAACCGTGGCTGCGCCCAGCCCCATCTGACGAAGTCCTGGGTGAAGTCGGCGGACACGCTCGGCTGGCGTGTCATCCCGCTCTACGTCGGGGCCCAGCCGCCCTGCCAGAAGAGCAGGAACAAGGAGAGGTTCACCGCGGCCACGGCCGCCTCGGTCGGGGCGAGCAACGCCAACGACGCGATCGCGAAGGCGTCGGCGCTCGGCATGAAGCCCGGCAGCCCGGTCTACCTCAACATGGAGTCGTACGACATCGCCGACAAGGCGTGCAACGACGCCACCCTGACCTACGTGCGCTCCTTCACCAAGACCCTGCGCGCCAAGACCTACCGCGCCGGCCTCTACGGCTTCAGCAGCTCCAGCGCCAAGGCGATCGCCACCGCCAAGAACCGCACGGACCTGCCGGGGAACCTCTGGTACGCCCTGTGGAACGGTCAGGAGACCACCACCAGGGACTGGCCCTGGGACCCGAAGCTGTACACCGACCACAGCCGCGGCCACCAGTACAAGGCCAACAGCAGGGAAACCCGCGGCGGCCACACCATCACCGTCGACCGCAACGCCTGGGACGCCCCGGTCGCCATCATCGGCTGACCCGGTCGGACCCGTACAGCCGTGACAGCCGTGCCCCCGGTCAAAGGGGCGGTCGTGAGAGATGAGAGGGTCTAGCGGGTGAGCGAGACATCACCGAACACCCTGCAATACCGTGTCGACGGGCAAGAAACGGCTCCCGTCCTCGTCCTGGGCCCCTCGCTGGGTACCACATGGCACATGTGGGACCGGCAGATACCGGAGCTCACCCGGGACTGGCGCGTCGTCCGTTTCGACCTTCCCGGGCACGGCGGGGCGCCCGCCGAGCCCTTCACCTCCGTCGCCGAGCTCGGCGACCGGCTCCTCGCCACCCTCGACTCGATCGGCGTCCAGCGCTTCGGGTACGCGGGCTGTTCCCTCGGCGGCGCCGTCGGCCTCGATCTGGCCCTGCGCGCGCCCCACCGGGTCGCCTCCCTCGCCCTGGTCGCCACCTCGCCCCGGTTCGGCAGCGCCGACGAGTTCCGCCAGCGCGGTGTCATCGTCCGCGCCAACGGGCTGGAGCCGATGGCCCGCACCGCGCCCGAGCAGTGGTTCACCTCGGTGTTCGCCGGCGCGCAGCCCGCGATCGTGGACTGGGCCGTCCAGATGGTCCGGACGACCGACCCCGCCTGCTACATCGCCGCCTGCGAGGCCCTCGCCGTCTTCGACGTGCGAGAGGCCCTCGACCGGATCGCCATCCCGGCCCTCGTCCTCGTCGGCTCGGAGGACCAGGTCACCGGCCCCGCCGAGGCCCGCACCCTGGTCGCGGGGATCGCCGACGCCCGGCTCGCCGTCGTCCCCGGCGCCTCGCACCTGGCTCCCGTCGAGCAGCCCGCCGCCGTCACCGACCTGCTCATCGAGCACTTCGCCGGTACGGCCCCGGACACCAGCGGCACCCTCACCGTGCCGCCGCTCCCCGCGGCCCCGGCGCCCCCGGCCGAGCCGGTCCCGGACGCCGAGCCCGCCGAGGCCGGCCGCCCCGACCCGTACGAGAAGGGTCTCGGGCTGCGGCGCGAGGTCCTCGGCGACGCCCATGTGGACCAGGCCCTCTCCGGCGACGCCGACGGCGCCTTCCAGGACCTCGTCACCCGTTACGCCTGGGGCGAGGTCTGGAGCCGGGACGGTCTCGACCGGCGCACCCGGAGCGTCGTCACCCTGACGGCCCTCATCGCCGGAGGCCACCGGGAGGCCCTCGCCGACCACACCCGCGCGGCCCTCCGCAACGGCCTCTCCGCCGAGGAGCTCCGCGAAATCGTGCTCCACGCGGGCGTGTACTGCGGCTTCCCCGCCGCCGAGACCGCGCTGCGGGTGATCGCCCGGGTCGTCGAGGAGGAGACGACGCCCCCGGCGTAGCCTGGCCCCGTGAAGCTGACGAAGAAGTCCCACGCGTGCGTGCGGCTGGAGAAGGACGGGCGGACGCTCGTCCTCGATCCCGGCATGTTCACCGAGGAGGACGCGGTCCTCGGGGCCGACGCCCTGCTCGTGACCCACGAGCACCCCGACCACTTCGACGAGGGTCACCTGCGGGCCGCCCTGGAGGCCAACCCGGCCGCCGAGATCTGGACACTGCGCAGCGTCGCCGACCAGCTCGCGGCGGCCTTCCCGGGCCGCGTGCACACCGTCGGGCACGGCGACACGTTCACGGCCGCCGGGTTCGACGTCCAGGTGCACGGCGAGCTGCACGCCGTGATCCACCCCGACATCCCGCGCATCACCAACGTCGGATACCTCGTCGACGGCGGCGCCGTCTTCCACCCCGGCGACGCGCTCACCGTGCCCGACCACCCCGTGGACACGCTGCTGCTCCCCGTCATGGCCCCGTGGAACAAGATCTCCGAGGTCATCGACTACGTGCGCGAGGTCGGGCCGCGCCGCGCGTACGACATCCACGACGCCCTGCTCACCGACCTCGCCCGGCCCATCTACGACCGCCAGATCGGCGCGCTCGGCGGCACCGACCACCAGCGGCTCGCCCCCGGCGCCTCCGCCGAGCTCTGAGCCCCTCCGCCGGGCAGCCGCGGCCGCTCCAGCCCGGCACGGCGTCGATTGTCGGACCCCGCACGTAGGCTTGCGCACATGCGCATCGCCACCTGGAACGTCAATTCGATCACCGCCCGGCTGCCCCGACTCCTCGCCTGGCTGGAGAGCAGCGGCACGGACGTGCTGTGCATCCAGGAGACCAAGTGCACCGCCGAGCAGTTCCCCACCGAGGAGCTGCGCGCCCTCGGCTACGAGTCCGTGGTCAACGCCACGGGCCGGTGGAACGGCGTGGCCCTGGTCTCCCGAGTCGGACTCGCGGACGTGGTCACGGGCCTGCCCGGCGGCCCGGAGTACGACGCGGCGGAGGAGCCCCGGGCGATCTCCGCGACCTGCGGCCCGGTCCGCGTCTGGTCGGTGTACGTGCCGAACGGCCGGGAGGTCGAGCACGAGCACTACGCCTACAAGCTGCGCTGGCTGGAGGCCCTGAAGGCGGCCGTCGCGGAGGACGCGGCGGGGGACCGGCCCTTCGCGGTCCTCGGCGACTACAACATCGCGCCGACCGACGACGACGTCTGGGACCGGGCGGTATTCGAGGGCCTGACGCACGTGACGGAGCCCGAGCGGGCCGCGCTCGCCGGCCTCCGCGAGACCGGCCTCGCCGACGTGGTCCCGCGCCCCCTCAAGTACGACCATCCCTTCACGTACTGGGACTACCGCCAGCTGTGCTTCCCGAAGAACCGGGGCATGCGCATCGACCTGGTCTACGGAAACAAGCCCTTCGCCGAGGCCGTCACGGACAGCTACGTGGACCGCGAGGAGCGCAAGGGCAAGGGCGCCTCGGACCACGCGCCCGTCGTGGTCGACCTCGACGTGTAGCGGACGCGGGACCCAGCCGGCGTCGGGACGATCTCCGCGCGCCGGGTGGTCGACGGGCAGGTGACGGTGCGACGCTGTTCGGATGAACATTCCATTCCTGGACATCTGGCGCAAGCGGCACGCACCCGAACCGCCCGGCTCCCCGCTGGCCGCGGCCTTCGACCGTGACCCTGACGGTGTGGCCGCGCTGCTCGCCGAGTGCGAGCTGCTGCGCACCAGGGTCGCGCAGTCCGGGGTGGCACTCGACGACACCCCGCGTTCCCTCCAGGAGCTCGACCAGCTGCCGCCCCGCTGGCGTGACGACCCGGAGGAGCTGCCGTGGATCGGGAACGACGCCGGGCTCTACCTCGGCACCGTGATCGTGCGGAACGTGCCCGGCGCGCGCTGGCAGGTGTGGCCCGGCGGCGGCCCGGTGGTGCGGCTCGCCTCCGGCCGGGAGATCCAGGTCGTCGAGGCCGGCCTCGACTGGGCGATGACGGGCTCGCCGGAGCTCTCCCAGATGTACGCCGAGGCCGCCGAGTACTGAGTCCGCAGCCCCGCTCGGCACGGTCCCACATCTCCACCCCGCCACCCTTTTGCAGTAAATACGGCTTATCTCCGTTTCATGCGTGTCGGGCGTGAAGTCCCTTTTCTGGTGGATAGTTTGCGCTGACTCGACACCGCTGGGAAATGGGGCAGGGCAGCGTATGGCCGTCGTCGATCCGCTGATCGAACTGCGTGGCGTCAACAAGCACTACGGCACGTTGCACGTCCTCCGGTCCATCGATCTCACCGTCGGCCGGGGCGAGGTGGTGGTCGTCATCGGCCCGTCCGGATCCGGCAAGTCCACCCTCTGCCGGGCGATGAACCGCCTGGAAAGCGTGGAGTCGGGCGAGATCGTCATCGACGGACGGCCCCTCCCCGAGGAGGGCAAGGCGCTCGCCCGGCTGCGCGCCGAGGTCGGCATGGTCTTCCAGTCGTTCAACCTCTTCGCGCACAAGACCGTCCTCGCCAACGTCTCCCTCGCGCAGATCAAGGTCCGAAAGCGCAAGAAGGAGGAGGCCGACCGGCGATCGCGCGAACTCCTCGACCGGGTCGGACTCGCCGCGCACGCGGACAAGTACCCCGCCCAGCTCTCCGGCGGCCAGCAGCAGCGCGTGGCCATCGCCCGAGCCCTCGCCATGGACCCCAAGGCGCTCCTCTTCGACGAGCCGACCTCGGCCCTCGACCCCGAGATGATCAACGAGGTCCTGGAGGTGATGCAGCAACTCGCCCACGAGGGAATGACGATGGTGGTCGTCACCCACGAGATGGGCTTCGCCCGCTCCGCCGCCGACCGGGTCGTCTTCATGGCCGACGGGAAGATCGTCGAGGACCGCGCTCCGGAGGACTTCTTCACCGCCCCGCGCAGCGAGCGCGCCAAGGACTTCCTGTCCAAGATCCTCAAGCACTGAGCGGGGTGGGAACGATGCTGCGTACGCACCGCTCGCACCGCACCCCGGCCGTGCTCGCCGTGCTGCTCGTCCTGACGGCGGCGCCCGTCGGCTGCGGCAGGGAGGGCAGCCCGCCCGTCAAGGGCCCGCAGCCCGACCAACTCCCCGTCTACCAGGTCCAGTCCGGATTCACCCTGCCGGACTCCAGCACCTGGAACCGGGCGAAGAAGCGCGGCCGGCTCGTCGTCGGCGCCAAGGAGGACCAGCCGTACATGGGCGAGAAGGACCCGGCGACCGGCCGCTACTCCGGCTTCGACATCGAGATCGCCAGGATGATGGCGGCCTCCCTCGGGTTCGACCCGGCCGGCATCGACTTCCGCACGATCGCCTCGGCCAACCGAGAAACCGCCCTGCAGAACGGACAGATCGACTACTACGTCGGCACCTACACCATCAACGACAACCGCAAGAAGCTCGTCGGCTTCGCCGGGCCCTACTACATGGCCGGCCAGTCCCTCCTGGTCCGCACCGAGGAGAACGACATCGACGGCCCCCAGGACCTGGCCGGCAAGCGGGTCTGCTCGGCCGCCGGCTCCACCCCGTACCAACGCGTCGAGAAGGACTACCCGAAGGCCGAACTCGTCGCCTACGACACGTACTCCGCCTGCGTGGACAACCTGCTGACCTACCAGGTCGACGCGGTCACCACCGACGACACGATCCTCATGGGCTACGCCGCCAAGGTCCCGGACGAACTCAAGGTCGTCGGCGAACCGTTCTCGGAGGAGCCGTACGGCATCGGCGTCCCGCGCGGCGACAACGCCCTGCGCTTCGCCCTCGACGACGCCCTCGCCGCCCACGAGAAGAACGGCGACTGGAAGAAGGCCTACGACGCCACCCTCGGTCTCTCCGGGGTCCCCGCCCCGGCACCGCCCCCCATCGACCGCTATCCGGCGAGCTGACGAGAGGAGCCTCCCGACATGGACGTCCTGACGGACAACTTCTCGCTCTACGCCGAGGGATTCCTCGGCACCGTCGAACTCACCGTCTACGCCTCGGCGCTGGCCCTCGTCCTGGGCTTCCTGATGGCATCGTTCCGGGTCGCGCCCGTGGGATCCTTCCGGGTCTTCGGCACGGTCTGGGTGACCGTGCTGCGCAACACCCCTCTGACCCTGCTGTTCTTCGCCGTCATGCTGGGTCTGCCCCGGTTCGGACTCGTGCTGCCCTTCGAGCTGTTCGCGGTCCTCGCGCTCGGCTGCTACACCTCGGCCTTCATCTGCGAGGTGCTGCGCTCCGGCATCAACACGGTGCCGCGCGGCCAGGGCGAGGCCGCCCGCAGTCTGGGGATGAGCTTCAGCCAGTCCCTCGGCACGGTCGTCCTGCCCCAGGCCTTCCGTACGGTCATCCCGCCGATCGGCTCCACCCTGATCGCCCTCGCCAAGAACTCGGCCATCGCCGGCGCGTTCAGCGTCACCGAACTCCTGGGCACCTACAAGACCTTGAGCGAGCTCGGCTACAACATCGTCTGGACCTTCGTCTGGATCGCCGTCGGATACCTCATCATCACCCTCACCATCAGCGCCCTCTTCAACGTCCTCGAGAAGCGCTGGGGAGTCGCCCGATGACCGATTCCACCGCCCTCTACGACATCCCCGGGCCGCACGCCCGGCGGCGCCACCTCCTCTACGGCGTCGCGTCCACCGTGGTGATCCTCGCGCTGGCCGGCTGGATCCTCCATCTCCTCTTCGACAACGACCAGTTCACGTCCACCAAGTGGTCGCCCTTCCTCTACGAGGGGATCCAGGAGCTGCTGCTCGAAGGGCTCGGCAACACCCTCAAGGCCTTCGCCTACGCCTCGGTGCTGTCGCTCGCCCTCGGCGCGCTCCTCGCCACCGGACGCCTCTCCGACCACCGGGTGCTCCGCTGGATCTCGACCCTCCTCGTCGAGTTCTTCCGTGCCATGCCCGTCCTCGTGATGATCTTCTTCATCTTCGTGGCACTCAAGGTGCAGGCACTGCCCGCACTCGTCGCCGGACTGACCCTCTACAACGGCTCCGTCCTCGCGGAGGTCTTCCGCACCGGCGTCCACGCCGTCGCACGCGGCCAGGGCGAGGCCGCGTACGCCCTCGGCATGCGCAAGACGCAGGTCATGACCTACGTCCTGGTGCCCCAGGCCGTCCGCGCGATGCTCCCGGCCATCATCAGCCAGTTGGTGGTCGCCCTGAAGGACACCTCGCTCGGATTCCTCATCACCTACGAGGAGTTCCTCCACGCGGGCAAACTGATCGCCTCCAACCTGGACTACGACCTGCCGTTCATCCCGGTCGTCCTGGTGATCTCACCGATCTACATCGGGATGTGCATGCTGCTCTCCTGGTTCGCCACCTGGGTGGCCCGCAGGGAGCGCCGCAGCCCGAAGACGAAGGCCGTGGACGTCGCTCCGGCCGAACCAGAGACGCTGCTGCCGGGACCGCAGTAGCGAGCGAGGGCCGCACCCGCCCGGCAGCAGCCGGTGATCACTCCTTCCGCAGCGGTACCGACACGTACGACGGGTCGGCCGAGGGGGAGGAGAAGGTCAGCTGCGCGCCGGTCGGGTTGTGCTCGATGTAGAGCGGGTCGACGGTGTCGACGACCAGCGCGAGCCGGTGCCCCGCCGGGACGTCGTACGCCGTGGAGAACAGCTCCAGATCGACGCCGAACGCCTTGCCCGGGGGCCGGTCGTGGAAGGTGTACGGGGCGTTGCTGACGAGCTTGCCGACGCCGAGCGGACCCACGTCGTAGAGGTACGCCACGAGGGTGCCGCTCTCCTTCGTGGAGGTGACGGTGGTGTGCACCTTCACGGTGCCGCGCACCCGCTGCGGGGTGTCGTACCGCTCCGAATGCCAGACGCCGGCGAAGGCACGGGGGAGCAGGGGGACGGAGACGACGGGCGGGATGCGGAGGAACTGGTCCAGGGCGTTGGTGAGCAGGGTGATGCCGCCATTGGCGCCGGAGTCGATGTTCGCCCAGACCCGCTGCGTACCGCCGAGGTCGAACTTCCGCTGGTTCGCGTGCACGGACTTCCAGTCCGGGTAGCCCTCGTAGCCGCCGGTGGACCGGGACTTGAGCTGGACGGGCTGCTCGCGGTCGATGCCGTTGTCGACGCCCTTGAGATGGCGGTCGAACCAGCGGTGCGCGCTGGTCCAGGTGTCGTTGGGCAGGCCGAACAGGCCGGTGGCCTCGGCGGTGGCGTGGTCGCCGGGGCGGAACTCAAGCCGCTTGGGGCCGGTGAGCTTCTCGAAGAAGCTCGCGTACTGGTTGGGCGGGAAGATGGTGTCGCCCCAGGCGTTGCCGAGCATGATCGCGGCGCCGTTGGCGTTGATCCGGTCCAGCTGCTCGACGGGGGAGCGCTTGCGGCCCCAGGCGATCATGTCCTCCTCCTTGTCCAGGTTGGACGAGAGGAAGTCGCCGAGGATCTGCTTGAGTTCGGGACCGGGGCGGCCGGTGAGGTAGCCGGCGCCGCCGAGCAGGGCGGCTGCCTGGACGTGCTGGGTGCGGCCGCTGTAGATGGACTCGATGAGGTCGGCCCAGCCGCTGAGCGCGGCGACGGCCTTGATGCGCGGGTCGGCCGCGGCGGCGAGCAGGCTGATCCCGGCGCCGTACGAGACGCCCGCCATGCCGATGTGGGCGGGGTCGGCGGCGGTGTTGGCGAGCGCCCAGTCGATCACCTTGGAGGCGTCGGCGATGTCCTTGGGGCCCGCGGTCTCGATCTCGCCGCCGGACTGCCAGAAGCCGCGTGAGTTGTAACTCACCACGACGTAACCCGAGTCGGCGAGCAGCTTGGCCTGGACGAGGTATTCGACCTGGGGCATGGCCCAGCTCGTGGGCAGCACGATCAGGGGGTGGCGGCTGGTGCCGGTGGACCCGGCGGGGGTGACGACGTTCGCCTTGAGGACGGTGCCGCCCTCCCCGACGATGTCGACGAAGCGGATGCCGGTGCCGGCGGTCTCTCCGGCTTCGGCGGCCTGGGCGGCGGGTGCGAGCCCGAGGGCCGTCCCGGCCACGAGGGCGGCCGAGACGGCGAGGGACAGGGGTGTGCGTCGCACGGGTCACTCCTCACTGGGGTACTGCTGGGGCGGCAGTACGGGCACTGATGGGGGGCAGTGAAAGTGACCCGACGGTAACCGCGAGGCCTTACCCGTGGTAACCGGTCGGTAAGTTACGTGCGGGTAACGATTGATGCGCGCGTGGCCCCGTCCAGGAGGGCGACGGCCTCCGCGAAGTCCGCGTGGGCCTCCCCGTAGCGGGCGGCGGCGACGAGGAACATGGCGCGGTCGGTCAGGGACCGGGCGACCGTCTCCGGCGCGTCGGGAACGCGCCGGGCGAGCGCCACGCCCTCGTCGAAGAGCGGGCGCAGGGGTTCCTCGATCCGATGCGAGTGCCGTTCGTGGAGGACGGCGGAGCGCCGGACCAGCCGGTGATGCGCTTCCACCGCCTCGGAAAGGCGGCCGGTGCCGGTCAGCTCGGCGACCCGGGTCTCCAGGGCGGAGACCGCACCGAGATAGGACTCCTTCGTGTCGGGCGACCAGTGGCCGAACTCGGTACCGAAAGGCGGCACGGGTGCCTCCCGTGACCCGGCGGGCTCGGCCGCCCGGCCCGACAGGGCGAACAGGGTGAGCCACCAGGAGCGGGCGTTGCCCCGGCGGCCGGGCTCGCCCGACTCCGCCAGCCGGGCGAGGGCCCGGAGGGCCTCCTGTCGATCCGCCGCGGCCTCCTCCCGCCGGCCGCGGGCGTCGAACATCCCGGAGCGGTGGACGAGTTCCCACACCAGGCCGGCCAGCGGGTACGCCTCGGCCTCCGTCTCGGTCCGGGTGCGGTCCACGAGCTCCGTGAAGGTCGCCAGTGCCTCCTCGTGCCGTCCGGCGGCGTCCAGCACCGCCGCCCACTCGACCGCGGTCCAGAAGTGGAAGTCCAGCCAGCTCGACGGGGTGCCCCTGCCGTGGATGTCGGCCGCCTCCCCGTGCCGCCCCTCCTCGGCGAGCATCGTCGCCAGTCGCCACTGCCCGTACGCGGGACTCCGCACCTGGCCCCGTGCGAAGGCGAGCCGCCCGGCCTCCGCCATCTCCTCGCACACCGCGAAGGCCTCGGCCCGCCGCCCGACGGTGAGCAACGTGCGCTGGTACGAGCTCAGGACGCCGCAGAGCACGTCGGCCCTGTTCGGTTCGTCGGCGTCGACGCGGCGGGCGGCGTCCGCGGCCTCCGCGTGGCGGGCGAGCCGCAGTTCCACGTCGTCCCGGTCCCCGGCCTCGTACCCGTACGAGACCAGCGCCCTCGCCAGCTTCGGCAGGTAGGACGCCGGGCTCACCTTCGCGAGCACCCGGTACGCCCGGACCTCCTGGGAGGTGCTCGGCCGGTCGGATCCGAGCAGCATCGTCCGTGCCCGCAGCACCGCGTCGTGATCGACGTTGTCGGAGTGATTCATGACGGCGATTCTGGGATCCGGAGAGGGGCCGGACAAGGCCGTCGAAGTGTGCGATCAGTCCTACGAAAACCGCCCCTGACCTGTCATGATGGAAACGTCTTCACCCCTGACTGGGAGGCGCGGTGCAGGAGTCGAGCGGCGTACCGGACGTCTTCGACCCGCGGATCTACGCGACCGGGATCCCGCACGACCGCTTCCGCGACCTGCGCGACCACGCGCCCGTCGCCTGGCAGCCGGAGCCCGGGATCCTGGGCTGGCCCGCGGGTTCCGGTTTCTGGGCCGTCACCCGGCACGCCGACGTCGTCCGGGTGCTGAAGGACTCCCTCACGTACTCCTCGTGTCTCGGCGCCACCCAGATCCGCGACCCCGACCCCGCCGACCTGCCCTTCATCCGGCGCATGATGCTCAATCAGGATCCTCCGGGACACGGCCGGTTGCGGCGGCTCGTCAGTCGGGCCTTCACCCCGGGGCGGATCGAGCGGTTCGCCGCCACCGCGCGCGAACGGGCCCGCCGACTGCTTGCCGGGGCGATCGACGCCGGGGGCGAGGTGGACCTCGTCCGGGCCGTCACCGACGACTACGCCCTGCTCAACCTCACCGATCTGCTCGGAGTGCCCCCGAGCGACCGGGGCCTGCTGCACGCCTGGACCGAGCGGGTCATCGCGTACCAGGACCCCGACGAGCCGCCCGTCCTCGACGACGAGGGACGACCGGTCAATCCGCGGTCGCCCGCGATGCTCGCCGAGATGTTCGACTACGCGCAGGAACTCGCCGCCCACAAGCGCGAGCATCCCGCCGACGACGTGATGAGCGTGCTCGCCGGCTCCGAACTCGCCGACGCCGAGCTGGAGATGTTCTTCTTCCTGCTGACCGTCGCCGGGAACGACACTGTCCGCAGCGCCGCCCCCGGCGGTCTCCTCGCCCTCGCCGAACACCCGGACGAGCAGCGGAGGCTGTGGGCGGGCGAGGTGGACACCGACACCGCGGTGGACGAACTCCTGCGCGTGCACCCGCCCGTGCTCTCCTTCCGGCGCACGGCCGCCATCGACACCGAACTCGCCGGGCAGGCGATCCGCCGCGGCGACAAGGTCGTCGTCTTCCACGCCTCCGCCAACCACGACGAGCGCGTCTTCCCCGCCCCGCACCGACTGGACCTCGGCCGGACCCCGAACCCCCACGTGTCCTTCGGTGACGGTCCGCACGTCTGCCTCGGCGCGCACTTCGCCCGGCTTCAGCTCCGCGTGCTCCACGAGGAGGTGCGCCGGGCCTGCGGCGGTGTCGAACGCGCCGGAGAACCCCGGCGCCTCGTCTCCAACTTCATCAACGGCGTCAAGTCGCTGCCGGTGCGACTACGGGAACCGTCCGCGCCGCGCGCGTGACATCGGCCACCAGATCCACCACATCGGGGCCGTACGCCTGCGAGTTGACGACCTTCAGGAGCACCACGAAGGACCCGGAGCGGTGCAGGCGCGCCAGCTCCTCGTAGTGGCGGGCGAGATAGCGGGTCGCGGCCTGGTTGGTGATGGCCCGCTGACCGCAGAAGAGGAACACCGGCCGGCCGCCCTCCCCGGCGGTGAGCCGGGCGAGGATCACGTACTCGCTGACCCCCGGCTCAGAGGGGTAGCGCTCCCCGCCGATCAGGAACGCCCCGCGGTCCGCGCTCGGCTCGACCTCGACGTTCACCTCGATGCCCGGGAGCAGGGTCGCCAGATGGGCGGCCATCCGCCGGTTCGAGTAGGGGCCGCCCACACAGAACTCCGTCCGGTCGCCGAACCCCTGATGGGTCTGATCGTGCGAGAGGATCCGGGCCTGCGCCCCGCAGTCCTTGATCAGCGCGGACAGCTCAAGGAGGGCGAACACGTCGAACCGGTGGACCGAGCGGTCGCCACCCGACTCCCTGTTCACCACGAGCAGGCACTCCGAGTTCCCCGGCAGGCCGAAGAACTCCTGCTTCCGGCGGAGCTTCCGCCGCCAGAGGTACGTGCGGCCCAGCCAGCCCAGCGACGCGCTGACCCCCGTAGCGAGCACCCCGAGCACGATGTTGCGCAGGTCTTCGTCCATGGGCGCGCATGCTAGCGGGGAAACGGCCTCCTGTTCGAGGCGGTCCTGACGGGAGGGGCAGGGGGAAGTTACGCTGCGCGGACGGTCATTGACTGGAGGTAGGGAATGCGTCGCTCCGCCGCTGGCAAGGTCTCCGTTCTCGCCGTCGCGGCGACGGTGCTCTCGATGGGTGCCGCCGCCCCGCCCACGGCCCCACCGGCCGCACCGCCACCGCCCGTCAAGGAACCCGTCGCCGTCGGCTACGGCGGCGCGGTCGCCAGTGTGGACGCCGACGCCTCGGCCGCCGGTGTCGAGGTGCTCCGCGAGGGCGGCAACGCCGTGGACGCCGCCGTCGCCGTCGCTGCCGCGCTCGGCGTCACCGAGCCCTACTCGGCGGGCATCGGGGGCGGCGGCTACTTCGTGTACTACGACGCGAAGAGGCGTACGGTCCACACCGTCGACGGACGCGAGACCGCGCCGCGCTCGGCCGACGCGAACCTCTTCGTGGAGAACGGCGCGCCGATCCCCTTCGAGGAGGGGATGACCAGCGGCCGCGGCGTCGGCACCCCCGGCACCCCGGCGACCTGGAAGACCGCCCTCGACGCCTGGGGCAGCAAGAGGCTCGGCACCCTGCTCGAACCCGCCGAGCGGCTCGCCCGCGAGGGCTTCACCGTCGACGCCACGTTCCGCGCGCAGACCGCGGGCAACGAGGCGCGGTTCCGCGACTTCCCCGCAAGCTCCGCACTCTTCCTGCCCGGCGGACAGCTGCCGGTCGTCGGCTCGGTCTTCAAGAATCCCGATCTGGCCCGTACGTACGAGAAGCTCGGGCGCGAGGGCGTCGGCGCGCTCTACCGGGGGCCGTTGGCCCGGGACATCGTGAACACCGTCCGTACGCCCCCCGTCCGAGAGGGCGCCACCCGGAAGGTCAGGTCCGGTGACCTGACGGAACGTGACCTCGCGGCGTACCGGACCGAGTTCCGCAAGCCCACCAAGGTCTCGTACCGGGGTCTCGACGTCTACGGCATGCCTCCGTCCTCCTCCGGCGGTACGAGCGTCGGCGAGGCCCTCAACATCCTGGAGGGCACCGACCTCGCGAACGCCTCCCCGGCCCGCTATCTGCACCGCTTCATCGAGTCGAGCCGCATCGCCTTCGCCGACCGGGGCCGCTGGGTCGGCGACCCCGCCTTCGAGTCCGTGCCGACGCGCGGGCTGCTCTCCCAGCGGTACGCCGACTCGCGCGCCTGCCTGATCCGGGACGACGCCGCCCTGACCAGCCCCCTCGCGCCCGGCGACCCGAACAGCCCGGTGCCGTGCGCGAGTGGTGGCACGTCGGCCCCGACCACGTACGAGGGGGAGAACACCACCCACCTCACGGTGGCCGACAAGTGGGGCAACGTCGTCGCCTACACCCTCACGATCGAGTCCACCGGCGGCAGCGGGATCACCGTGCCGGGCCGGGGCTTCCTGCTCAACAACGAGCTGACCGACTTCTCCTTCGCCCCGGCGAACCCGGCCGTGCACGACCCGAACCTGCCCGGCCCCGGCAAGCGGCCGCGCTCCTCGATCTCGCCGACGATCGTCCTCGACGGACACGGCCGGCCGGTGCTCGCACTCGGGTCGCCGGGTGGCGCGACCATCATCACGACGGTCCTCCAGACCCTCACCGGGGTCGTCGACCGGGGCCTCCCGCTGGTCGACGCCATCGCCGCGCCGCGGGCCAGCCAGCGCAACCAGGCCACCACCGAACTCGAACCCGGCCTGTGGAACAGCCCGGTCAGGGCGGAACTCGAAGCCATCGGGCACGGCTTCCGGCAGAACCCGGAGATCGGCGCGGCGACCGGCGTCCAGCGTCTGCCGGACGGCCGCTGGGTGGCCGCGGCCGAGACCGTCCGCAGGGGCGGCGGGTCGGCGATGGTGGTCAGGCCGGCGGGGAGGTAGTGGCGGGAGGGGGCACGCGGGTGCCCCCGCCGCGTCCCGCGGGGGACGCGCGTCCTTCACGTCCCGCAGCGGACGCCTGCCCCACCCGTGCGTCCTTCGCGTACTCCGGTGGGTGTGCGTCCCCCCCCGTGCGTCCGGTGCGTCCTCCGGTGGGTGTGCGTCCTGCCGTGCCCCCGCCGCGTCCTACAGCGCCGTCAGCACCAGCGGGCCCTCGTCCGTGATCGCCACCGTGTGCTCCGCGTGCGACGCGCGCGAGCCGTCGACCGTGCGGATCGTCCAGCCGTCGCGCGCCGTGTAGTGGTCGTCGGTGCCGCCCCCGATGAGCATCGGCTCGATCGCGAGCACCATCCCGTGGCGCAGCTTCATGCCCCGGCCCGGTCGTCCCTCGTTGGGGACGCCCGGGTCCTCGTGCATCGTGCGGCCGATGCCGTGGCCGCCGAAGCCGTCCGGGATGCCGTATCCGGCGGCGCGGCACACCCGGCCGATCGCGTGTGCGATGTCGCCGATGCGGTTGCCGACGACCGCGGCCGCGATGCCCGCCTCCAGGGCCTCCTCCGCCGCACCGATCAGCCGGGTGTCCTCCGGCCGGGCCGGGCCGACCGTGAAGCTGATCGCCGAGTCGCCCGCCCAGCCGCCGAGCAGGGCCCCGCAGTCCGCCGAGACCAGGTCGCCCGGGGCGAGCCGGGTGTGGTCCGGGATGCCGTGGACGATCGCGTCGTTCACGGAGACGCACACGACCGCGGGGAACGGCACCGGCGCCCACTCCGGGCGGTAGCCGAGGAAGGGCGATCCGGCGCCCGCTTCGGCGAGGACCTCCCGCGCGGCCCGGTCGAGGTCGGTCAGCGGCACACCGGGTGCCGCCTTCTCCCGTACGGCCGCGAGGGCGCGGGCCACGACCCGCCCCGTCTCACGCATCGCGGCCAGGTTCTCGTTCGTCTTGATCTCCACCATGCCAATTACTATACCGGTATTAGTATGGCCTCATGGTGCGCACACCCCTGACCCCCGAAGAGCGCGAGCGCGGCGAGCGCCTCGGCCTGTTCCTGCGCGAAGCGCGCGGCGAGCGGTCGATGGTGGAGATCGCCGCGGCCGCCGGCCTGTCCGCCGAGACCCTCCGCAAGATCGAGACGGGCCGGGCCCCGACCCCGGCGTTCTTCACCGTCGCGGCCCTCGCCCGGGTCCTCGGCCTCTCCATGGACGAGCTGGTCGTCCGCTGCGCGCTCGCGCCCGTCTGACGGCCCGCACCCCGGGTGCGCGGGAATTCGGTGGCGCGGCGGACCGGAACCGTCGATCATGCGACGCATGAGCGACGCACCCGCGCGATGGACCACGGCGACCGTCTACCCCGACATGTGGGCGGACCCGGACGACGACCCCCGCAACAACAACGGAGGTCCCGGCTCGGAGGGTGAACTCGCGACGTTGCGGGACGGCCTGCGGGACTTCCGCCTGACCCTCCGGATGAAGTGCGAGGGGCTGGACGCGGAGCAGCTGGCCCGCCGGTCGGTCCCGCCGTCGACCATGTCTCTGCTCGGCCTGGTCCGGCACCTCGCCGAGGTGGAGCGGGACTGGCGCAACTGGATCACCGACGGTGAACCGCTGCCGAAGCTGTACGGCGAGAAGGACGCGGACTTCCACGGAGCCGTCGCCGAACAGGCCGTGGTCGACGCCGCTTTCGCCGATCTGGAGCGCGAGCAGGCGGCGCTCGACGCCGAGCTGGCGGAGCACCCGGACCTGGGTGCGCGCGTGGGGCGGGAGAAGATCGCCATCCGGGAGCTGATGGTGCACCGGATCGACGAGTACGCCCGCCACTGCGGCCACGCCGACCTGCTGCGCGAGTGCGTCGACGGCAGGGTCGGCCAGTGACGGGCGCCGGGCGGCTCCAGGGCCGGGCCCGGCGCCGGGGATTGTCATGTCGATCGGGCCGGGCCCGCGAGGTCCGCCGGTCCCTGTCGTCGCGGGGCGGACGGGAGTTCGACGACAGGGCCTAGACCGAGACCGCCAGCTGGACGCGGCTGTGGCGCGGGATCTCGATCTCGTCGAGGAGCGCCCGGGCCAGGTCCGCGTGGGCGATCCGGCCCGCGCCGTCGATCACCGTGCCCACGGCCGTCCGGTAGCCCCCGGTCACCTCGGCCTCCGCGTTCAGGTCCTGCGGCGGCACGACCATCAGCCAGTCGAGCCCGGGCCCGGCCTCCGCGGTCAGCAGCGCGAACTCGGCCACGTGCCCCTGCGAGAACACCCGCCACTCCTCGGGGAATCCGGGTGCGTCCATGATCCGCACCCCGGGCTCCGTCTCCAGGGTCGTGGCGATGCCCAGGGTCAACAGCCTTCGTACCCCCGCCTCTTCGAGGCCCGTGACCAGCGCCCTGGCCGCCGTCGTGAAGTACTCCTCCGAGGAGACGTCGAGGCGGACCGACGTGTTCACGGCCGCGTCATGGCCGGCCGCGAGGGAGGCCACCGAGACCGGGTCGGTGACGTCGCCCCGTACCAGCGCGACCGAAGTCCCCTCCAGATCACCGTACTTCGACGGGTCGCGCACCACCGCCGTCACCCGGTGACCCCGGGCCACCGCCTCCGCGACCGCCGCGCGGCCGACCCGTCCACCCGCTCCGAAGACGACGATGTTCCTGCTCGCGCCGTTGCTCATGTCGTTGCTCATGGCAGGACCGTAGAACCGGAGCACCTGGTTACTTCAACGGTACTGGGCTAGCTTCGGGCGCATGAACCAGCCGCTGCCCGCCGACCTCTTCCACGACCCGGACTGCTCCGACCGCGCCCAGCCCATCCGCGTCGGCGGCAAGTGGACCGCCGTGGTGCTCCGCTGTCTGGAGGACGGACGGCCCCGCCGCTTCTCCGAGCTGCGCGTCCCGCTCCACTGGATCACCCCCAAGGTCCTCACCGAGACCCTGCGCACCATGGAGCGCGACGGCTTCCTCACCCGCACCGCGTACGACGAGAACCCGCCGCGCGTCGAGTACGCGCTGACCGCCCTCGGCCGGTCGCTGATCGACCCCCTCGACGCCGCCTGCGCGTGGGCCCGCGCCCACGTCCCGGAGATCACCGAGGCCAGGACCGCTTACGCGCAGGGCGGCTGACGCCGGAGCGGCGGCCGGGTCCGGAGCCGCGGTCGCGGGGAGTCGTTCGCCGTCCGGGAGGCCCTGGCCCCCGCCTCCGGCCCGACCCCGGCATAGGCTCCCGGGCATGATGCCCGAAGAGCTGCGGCGCGGCCGCTACGTCAGTCTGACCACCTACCGCAAGAACGGCACGGGGGTCGCCACACCCGTCTGGTACGCGGTGGACGGCGACGAGCTGTACGCCTGGACCCGCACGGACTCCTGGAAGGTCAAGCGGCTGCGGAACGACCCCAGGGTCGAGGTCGCCGTCTGCGACCTGCGCGGCAACATCGCCGAGGACGCCGAGCGTTTCACCGGCGAGGGCCGGCTGGTGACGGGGGAGGAGCTGCGCCGGATCCGGGGGCTGCTCTCGCGCAAGTACACCTGGCAGTACTGGCTGACCGACGTGCCCGCCATGCTCGTCCGGCTCGGTAAGCGCCCGCATACCGGGATCGTCGTGCGATTCGGGTGAACTGGGCGGGAGGGCACGCGCAGGAAAACGGTCCGTAGTCGTCCCGTAACACGACTGCGGTCCAATACCCGCGGACCGGAAGGTTCCAGTCGACGGCGGGGCAGGTGTGAAGCGCATGACGGTGTATCAACTCCCGGTGGAAGTCGCCACGTTCAGGCACTGGCTGACGGAGCTCACGCGCCGCGTCCCGTCGGGCGGCGGCTGGTACGACGTCTTCGCGCAACGCGACCCGGACGGGCTGCGGGCCTGCTTCGACGGGACGGAGATCCTGCCCTGGGACATCGTCGAGTCGCTGCTCCAAGACGCCGGCGAACCGTTCGGGGGGCCGTTCGCCCTCCGGGGCGGGGCACTGTACGCGGCGGCCACCGCCGCCCACGACCGCCGCCCCGGCGGAGCGGAGGCGCTCGCCGGACGCCGCGAGCTCATGGACCGCGAACGCCGGTACGCCGAGTCCCGCGCCCGCGAACTGAGCGACCGGCTCCGCGCGACCCCGGCTCCCGGCCCGGACGACACGGCCCGCCTGGAGCACGATCTGGCCTGGACGCGAGACGATCACGCGCGGGCGACCGCCCGGGTCGCCGACCTGACGGCCCGGCTCGCACGCCTGGGGGAGTGGGGCGAGGACGGGGCGACCCAGGGGCCACCGGCCCCGGTCGCCACGGCCGGCCCGCCCGGACCCGTTCCGCCGCCGGCGACGACGGCATCCGCCTCGCCTGCCGAGCCGCCGGCCCCGACCGCCGGGCCACCCGCCCGCCCCGCCAGGACCAAGCGCCGCCCGCGCGGCGCGCGCTACGCGTGGCTGGACGGCGGTGCCGAGGACCAGGGCCCGGTGGCCGAACCCGCCCTCGTTCCCGTACTTCCCGCCGGGGGAGCGGCGCCGCGAGGGGCCCGGTTCGGGGGCGCCGCCCAGCCTTCCGAGCCCGCCGCGCCCGGCGGCGCCGACCCGGCCGTACGCTCCGACGCCGACCCCGCGGAGGCGGGCCGCGCCGCGGCCAACGCGGTCTACGCGCTCCAGCGGCTCCGCGCCCAGGGCCGTAGCGGCGAGGCCCACGCCCTGCTCTGCGAGGCGCTCAGCGGGCCGCCCGCCCGGCTCCCGGCCCTCGCCGGGGAACTGGACCGGGCGGGTCTCGGTGCCGACTGGTCCATCCTGCTCTGGGAGGCGGCCTCGCTGCCGCCCGGCCGGCTCGCCGCCGTCGCCGGGGTGCTCGCCGACGCGGGCCGGGCCGCCGACTGCGATCAACTCCTTCGCCAGGGCGTGGCACGCCCCGTCGAGGAGCTCGCCGGGGCGTGCGCCGCCCTGCGGGCCGAGGGTCACCACCGCGAGGCCCACGCGCTGCTCACCGCCTTCGTCCGGGTCCGCGCCCCCGAGGACGCGGCCCGCCTCGCGGCCGAGGACCCGCGGGGGCTCGCACCCCAACTCCTCGAAGCCGCCCGAGCGGTGTCCGCGGCCCGCGAGGGCGATCTGCTGCACGCCCTCCGCGTGGCCGGCCTCGCGGGCGCTTGATCCGGGTCGGGCAGGCTCCGACATGGCCCGGTGGGCACCCTCGCACGGCCCGGAGCCCCGCTCCGGGCGGGAGGTCTGTCCGTGGACGTCTCCGTCATGCCCGGACGTGCCGGTACGTGTCGGTACGTGTCCGACGTGGACCACTCGGGTATGAAACATGATCGACCCCGCCGCTTCCCGGCGGCGGTCTTGCTCCGAGGTGTGACGGGGCTTACGTTCTCCTCCTACGCATCGCGTCTACGTGCGTAGAGGCTCTCTGACGCCGTGCCGAAGGAGCAGATCATGACCGACGTCGTACGCGCCGCGCTCGTCCAGGCGACCTGGACCGGCGACACCGAATCCATGATCGCCAAACACGAGGAGTACGCCCGGGAGGCCGCCCGCCAGGGTGCCAAGGTGATCGGCTTCCAGGAGGTGTTCAACGCCCCCTACTTCTGCCAGGTCCAGGAGCCCGAGCACTACCGGTGGGCCGAGCCCGTCCCCGACGGCCCCACCGTCAGCCGGATGCGGGACCTCGCCCGGGAGACCGGGATGGTGATCGTGGTGCCCGTCTTCGAGGTCGAGGGCGAGGGCTTCTACTACAACACCGCCGCCGTGATCGACGCCGACGGCAGCTACCTCGGCAAGTACCGCAAGCACCACATCCCCCAGGTCAAGGGCTTCTGGGAGAAGTACTACTTCCGCCCGGGGAACGCCGGCTGGCCGGTCTTCGACACCGCCGTCGGGCGCGTCGGCGTGTACATCTGCTACGACCGGCACTTCCCCGAGGGCTGGCGTCAACTCGGTCTCAACGGAGCCCAGTTGGTATACAACCCGTCGGCCACCCACCGCGGTCTCTCCTCCTACCTCTGGCAGCTGGAGCAGCCCGCCGCGGCCGTCGCCAACGAGTACTTCGTCGCCGCCATCAACCGCGTCGGCATCGAGGAGTACGGCGACAACGACTTCTACGGCACGAGTTACTTCGTCGACCCCCGCGGGCAGTTCGTCGGCGACGTCGCCTCCGACAAGACCGAGGAACTCCTCGTCCGGGACCTCGACTTCGGACTGATCGAGCAGGTGCGCCAGCAATGGGCGTTCTACCGGGACCGGCGCCCCGACGCGTACGACGGGCTGGTGCGGCCGTGAGCAGTCTCTTCGACCGGCACAAGGCCGTCATCCCCGACTGGGTCGCCCTCTACTACAAGGACCCCGTCGAGATCACCCACGGCGAGGGCCGCCACGTCTGGGACGCCGACGGACGCCGGTACCTCGACTTCTTCGGCGGCATCCTCACCACCATGACCGCCCACGCCCTGCCCGAGGTCACCAAGGCCGTCGCCGAACAGGCCGGGCGGATCATCCACTCCTCGACGCTCTACCTCAACCGCCCGATGGTCGAGCTCGCCGAGCGGATCGCCGGACTCTCCGGCATCCCCGACGCCCGCGTCTTCTTCACCACCTCCGGCACCGAGGCCAACGACACGGCGCTGCTCCTCGCGACCGCGTACCGCCGGTCGAACCAGATCCTCGCCATGCGGAACAGCTACCACGGCCGCTCCTTCTCCACCGTCGGCATCACCGGCAACCGCGCCTGGTCGCCCACCAGCCTCTCGCCGCTGCAGACCCTCTACGTCCACGGCGGCGTCCGTACGCGCGGTCCGTACGCCCAGTACACCGACGAGCGGTTCATCGAGGCCTGCGTGGCCGACCTCGAGGACCTCCTCGGCCACACCCGGGACGTCGCCGCGCTCATCGCCGAACCCGTCCAGGGCGTCGGTGGCTTCACCGCCCCGCCCGACGGTCTGTACGCCGCCTTCCGCCGGGTCCTCGACCGGCACGGAATCCTGTGGATCTCCGACGAGGTGCAGACCGGCTGGGGCCGTACCGGCGAGCACTTCTGGGGCTGGCAGGCGCACGGCCAGGCCGGGCCGCCCGACATCCTCACCTTCGCCAAGGGCATCGGCAACGGCATGTCCGTCGGCGGGGTCGTCGCCCGCGCCGACATCATGAACTGCATCGACGCCAACTCGATCTCCACCTTCGGTGGTTCGCCGATCACCATGGCCGCCGGCCTGGCCAACCTCTCGTACCTCCTGGAGCACGACCTCCAGGGCAACGCGCGCCGGGTCGGAGGTCTGCTCATTGAGCGGATCAGGGCCGCCTGCGCCGGAGTCGAGGCGGTACGGGAGGTCCGGGGTCGCGGTCTCATGATCGGCATCGAGCTCACCGAGCCGGGCACCGAGCGGGCGAACCCGGACGCGGCCGCCACCGTCCTGGAGGCCGCCCGCGAGAACGGTCTGCTGATCGGCAAGGGCGGCGGCCACAACACCAGCATCCTGCGCGTCGCGCCACCGCTCTCGCTCACCGTCGCCGAGGCGGAGGAGGGCGCGGCGATGCTCGAAGCGGCCCTGCGGGAGCTGTAGCCACACCGCCCCGCCGTATCGAGAGCCACACCGCCCCCGCCGTGGCGGGAGCCGCACCCGTCCCGCCGTGTCGAGATCGGCCCGCCGTATCGAGCAGGGAGAGTCCCGTGAGCATCCGAACCGTCATCCGGGGCGGCCTCGTCGTCACCGCCGCCGACGAACTCCACGCCGACGTGCTGATCGAGGACGGCCGCGTGGTCGCCCTCGCGGCCCACGGCTCCGACGCGACGGCCGCCTGGACCGCCGACCGGACGATCGACGCCACCGACCGCTACGTGCTGCCCGGAGGCGTCGACGCACACACCCACATGGAGCTGCCCTTCGGCGGCACCTCCGCCTCCGACACCTTCGAGACCGGCACCCGCGCCGCCGCCTGGGGCGGCACCACCACCATCGTCGACTTCGCCGTGCAGAGCGTCGGCCAGGCCCTGCGCGAAGGGCTCGACGCCTGGTACGCCAAGGCCGACGGCAACTGCTCGATCGACTACGCCTTCCACATGATCCTCTCCGACGTCAACGAGCACACGCTCAAGGAGATGGACAAGCTCGTCCAGGAGGGCATCACCTCCTTCAAGCTCTTCATGGCCTACCCCGGTGTCTTCTACAGCGACGACGGCAAGATCCTGCGGGCCATGCAGCGCTCCGCCGAGAACGGCGGGCTGATCATGATGCACGCCGAGAACGGCATCGCGATCGACGTCCTCGTCGAGCAGGCCCTGGCCCGCGGCGAGACCGACCCGCGCTACCACGGGGAGGTCCGCAAGGCGCTCCTGGAGGCGGAGGCCACCCACCGGGCGATCCAGCTCGCCCGGGTGGCGGGAGCGCCGCTGTACGTCGTGCACGTCTCGGCGGAGGAGGCGGTCGCCGAGATCGCGACCGCCCGCGACAAGGGGCTGCCCATCTTCGGCGAGACCTGCCCCCAGTACCTCTTCCTCTCCACCGACAACCTCGCGGAGCCGGGCTTCGAGGGCGCGAAGTACGTGTGCAGCACCCCGCTCCGGCCGAAGGAGCACCAGGCGGCGCTCTGGCGCGGACTGCGGACGAACGACCTCCAGGTGGTCTCCACCGACCACTGCCCGTTCTGCTTCGTCGGGCAGAAGGACCTCGGCCGCGGCGACTTCTCGAAGATCCCCAACGGTCTGCCGGGGGTGGAGAACCGGATGGACCTCCTGCACCAGGCCGTCGTCGACGGGCACATCTCGCGGCGCCGCTGGATCGAGATCGCCTGTGCGACGCCGGCCAGGATGTTCGGCCTGTACCCGCAGAAGGGCACGATCGCCCCGGGCGCCGACGCCGACGTCGTGATCTACGACCCGCACGCCGTGCAGACCCTGTCCGCCGAGACCCACCACATGAACGTCGACTACTCGGCGTACGAGGGGAAGACGGTCACCGGCCAGGTCGAGACCGTCCTCTCCCGGGGCGAGGTCGTCATCGACCAGCGCACGTACGTCGGGCACGCCGGTCACGGCACCTTCGTGCCGCGTTCCACCTGCCAGTACCTGAACTAGGAGAGCGACGTTGGATTTTGGACTCGTCCTGCAGACCGACCCGCCCGCGTCGCAGGTCGTCGGGCTGATGCGCCGGGCGGAACGCAACGGCTTCCGCTACGGCTGGACCTTCGACTCCGCCGTCCTGTGGCAGGAACCCTTCGTCATCTACAGCCAGATCCTCGAACACACCACCAAGCTGCACGTGGGCCCGATGGTGACCAACCCGGGGACCCGTACGTGGGAGGTGACCGCCTCCACCTTCGCCACCCTCAACGACATGTTCGGCAACCGGACCGTCTGCGGCATCGGCCGCGGAGACTCGGCGATGCGCGTCGCCGGCCGCAGGCCGAACACCCTGGCCCGCCTCGGCGAGGCCATCGACGTCATCCGTGACCTCGCCGAAGGACGGGAGGCGCAGGTCGACGGCAACCCGGTCCGCATCCCCTGGATCAAGAACGGGAAGCTCCCCGTCTGGATGGCGGCGTACGGGCCCAAGGCGCTCGCGCTGGCCGGACAGAAGGCCGACGGCTTCATCCTCCAGCTCGCCGACCCCTTCCTCACCGAATGGATGGTCAAGGCGGTCCGCCAGGCCGCCGCGGACGCCGGCCGCGACCCCGACGCGCTCACCGTCTGCGTGGCCGCGCCCGCCTACGTCACCGCCGACGACTCCCCGGAAGCCCTGGCGCACGCCCGCGAGCAGTGCCGCTGGTTCGGCGGCATGGTCGGCAACCACGTCGCCGACCTGGTCGCCAAGTACGGCGAGCACTCCGACATGGTCCCGGAGGAGCTCACCGCGTACATCAAGGACCGGCACGGCTACGACTACTCCCACCACGGCCGCGCCGGGAACCCCGACACCCGGTTCGTCCCCGACGAGATCGTCGACCGCTTCTGCCTTTTGGGCCCGGCCGAGGCCCACATCGAGAAGCTCCGCCACCTGAGGACCCTGGGCGTCGACCAGTTCGCCGTCTACGACATGCACGACAACCGCGAGGGCACCATCGACGCGTACGGATCCGACATCATCCCGGCCTTCGCCGGCTGAGTCGCGCGGCGGCCCGACCCTGCCGTCCTGCCGGGGGCGCCGCGGTCGGCGCGGCCGTCACCGAGGAGGGCCGCACCCCCGCCCGTCCTGCCGGGGCGACGATGTCAACGGCGCGGCCGTCGGCACGCGGGCCCGCACCCCCGACCGTCCTGCCGGGGCGATCCTCCCACCCGACGTCCCGCCCGGGGACTACCCCGTGCGTCACGACGGGTGGGAGAATCACCCCCGCTCCCAGCCGCGAACCGTTGTTGACGGAGCGTCATGGAGTCCTGCCGGTAGCGCACCCCTCGCCCCTCCGGGGCGACACCTCGTTCCGTCCTCCCCGCCGAACGAAGGGTTCCTCCGTATGACCGCGACCGTCCCTCCGGAAAGATCCGTAGGCCCCTGCGAACCCGCCGCACCCGGCGGCCGTGTCGAACTCGCCCCCGGCGCCGCTGCCGACGACCTCCGACCTTCGTCAACGAGGACCTGCTCCCCGTCCCCGTCGCCCGACGCCGCTGGACCACCTACAACTTCGCCGCCCTCTGGGTCGGCATGGCCCACAACATCCCCTCCTGGATGCTCGCCTCCGGTCTCGTCGCCCTCGGTATGGACTGGAAGCAGGCGGTGCTCACCATCGCCCTCGCCAACGTCGTCGTCCTGCTGCCGATGCTGCTCACCGGGCACGCCGGACCCAAGTACGGCATACCCTTCCCCGTCCTCGCCCGCGCCTCCTTCGGCCTGCGCGGAGCGAACCTGCCCGCCCTGATCCGGGCGGGGGTCGCCTGCGCCTGGTTCGGCATCCAGACCTGGATCGGCGGCCAGGGCGTCTTCGTCCTGCTCGACAAGGTCTTCGGCGGCGGGTGGGCGGAGGCGTCGAGGATCGGCGGCCAGCCCTGGACCCTGTGGCTCTGCTTCGTCCTCTTCTGGGCCCTCGAACTCGCCATCATCTACCGGGGGATGGAGGCCCTTCGCCGCTTCGAGAACTGGGCCGCGCCCTTCGTCATCGTCGGCGCGCTCGTCCTCCTCGGCTGGATCGCCGTCAAGGCCGGCGGCCTCGGCCCCCTGCTCGACCAGCCGTCGAAGCTCGGCTGGGGCGCCGACTTCTGGCCCGTCTTCTTCCCTGCCCTGATGGGCATGATCGCCTTCTGGGCGACGCTCAGCCTCAACATCCCCGACTTCACCCGCTTCGGCGCCGGCCAGCGCTCCCAGGTCCTCGGTCAGTCCCTCGGACTCCCCACCACCATGACCCTGTTCGCGCTGCTCTCGGTGCTCGTCACCTCCGGCTCGCAGGCCGTGTACGGGGCGCCGGTCTGGGACCCGGTGGCACTCGCCGCCAAGACCGACAACGTCTTCGGACTGCTCTTCGCCCTGGTGACGGTGCTGGTCGCCACCCTGTCGGTGAACATCGCGGCGAACGTCGTCTCCCCGGCGTACGACCTCGCCAACCTCGCCCCGAGACTGATCGACTTCCGTACGGGCGCGCTGATCACCGGAGTCGTCGGCGTGCTCATCATGCCGTGGAAGCTCACCGCCACCCCCGAGCTGTACATCTTCACCTGGCTCGGCCTGGTCGGCGGTCTCCTCGGTACGGTCGCGGGCATCCTGATCGCCGACTACTGGCTCGTCCGCCGTACAGTCCTCGACCTGGCGGGGCTCTACCGGGCCGACGGACCCTACTGGTACCGGGGAGGCTGGAACCCGGCGGCCGTGCTCGCCTTCGTGGTCGGCGGCGTCCTCGCCGTCGGCGGCTCCCACTCGGCCCCGGGCACCGGTCCCTTCCCCGAGGACGGTCTGATCCCCTTCCTGAAACCCCTGTCCGACTACGGCTGGGCCGTCGGCCTCGCCGCCTCGCTGCTCCTCTACACCGCCCTCATGAGGCGCGGGGCAGCCGGCCGATCGTCCGCTCGATCCAGCTGAGATAGGAGCGCACGCGGGTGTTCACGGCGGGGGTGTCAGTGGCGCACTCCCTGCCGTAGGACACCAGGCCGACGACGTACGGCCGCCCCCGGACCACCCGGACCAGTGGACCGCCGGAGTCGTACTGGCAGGTGTCGCGCCCGGGGGCGTACGTGCAGATCTGCGTGGGGGCGATCTGCGCCATGCCCCGGCTCGCGCAGGCCGAGTTGCTCATGGTGGAGAGGGCCACGGTCCGCAGCACGTCCGACGTGCGGCCGCCGAACGAGGTGGTGCCCCAGCCCGGCACCTCGACCTGGGTGCCGTCGACGCTGCCGGGGGCGGGCGTCACGGGCAGCTCGATCGGACGCACGTCCCGGTTGAGGGCGAGCGGCTCGGCGAGCTCGACCAGGGCGATGTCGTTCCGCTGGGTGCCGGGGTCGTAGTCGGGGTGCGGGACGAAGCGCGCGGGCGAGGCCAGGACCGCGTGGGGGCTCTCGGACCCGGTCGTCAGGTCGTGGTCGCCGAGCAGTACGCCCACCCGCGCGGGATCGCTGTACGAGCCCGTCAGGCAGTGGGCGGCGGTGAGGACGTACCGGTCGCCGATCAGCGCCCCACCGCACATCACCCGCCGTTCGAGGACGTCCACGAGCCCCGCCATGAAGGGGTACTGGTGGGGCCGTGCCTCCCGTCCGCCGACCACCGCCTGCGCGGGCGGCGCGATCCCGAGGGGGCTCACCGTGAGCAGCGCGCCCGCGACCGCCGCAAGGAACCTCTTCGCCCGTGCCACCTGATCTCCGTACCGTCGACGCCGTGTTCCCGGGGCCGTCGGTGTGCGGAGACGTTTCCGCACGTCCACCACCCGCCGTCCCGGCCCGCATGGGCTCAACGACGCGGGCCGGATACGGTCACCTGCCCGCGGGGCCGTACCGGTGACCGATGCCGTGATCGGTGCGTCGGTGCGTCGGTGCGTCGGTGCGTCGGTGCGTCGGTGAGCAGGTGAGCAGGTGAGCAGGTGACACAGTGACACGGCGACCGGGTGGGTCAGCGGTCGGCGTCCGGGGCCCAGCCGGGGACGTGCGTCGCCGCGGCCGCGTCCCAGGCGGGGGCGCCGCCGGGGAAGGGCCAGGCCCGGGTGAGGTCGTACCCGCTGGTGATCGCTCTCAGCTCGGCGGCGAGACGGCGGCCCTGGTGCGCGATCCGCGACGCGGCGAGCGGCCCCTCCAGGGCGGCGACCCGCTTCTCGTACTCCTCCACGGGACGGGCGGAGAGGAGCGCCACCCCCCGGGAGTCCCCGGCCGCCCGCGCAAGGATCAGCACCTCCGGTCGCCCGCCCTCCGCGAGCGCCGCCGTCAGGCGGTCGTGACCGTCCAGCACCACGGGGGAGTTGAGCCCGCTGATCCACCAGACGAACACCGGCGGCAGGACACCCTCCCGGAACTGCCGGCGGTTCGCCTTCACCCGCGGCGCCTCCGGGGCCGACAGTGCCCGCAGTGGCAGCAGGTCGCGCGCGTCCTCCACCGGATCGCCGTATCCGAACCAGGTCAGATGCCCCCGGTCCGGATCGTGGGTGAGGAGTGTGGGCCAGTTGACGGCCTTGAACCACCGGTGGACGTCCGGGGCCAGCAGCCACTCGCCCGCGTGGAGCGGCCCCTCGGCGGCCCCGCGCAGCTCCACTTCCGCGTGCGCGGCCCAGCGCTCCGACCACTCCGCCGACCCCGGTTCCGCGAACTCCGCGACCGTACGGGCCCGTTCGGCCCGCAGCGGGGCGAACGGGGAGGAGTACCGGCCGGTGCGCGCGTAGTGCAGGCCACGGTGGGTGGCCCGCTGCCGGGCGAAGAGCACGGGGGCGGCGCCCTGCGTCAGCACCAGCCGCCGCCCGTCGGCGCACTCCATCCGCAGCCCCGGTTTCACCGGCCCCTCGACACGCATGCCGCCACCCTACGCAGCGGGCCCGCCCGCGGGGCGCGGGGCCCGGGCGGCGTCCCCGGCCCCCGAGCAGCGGCTACGGCACCCGCCCCGTCCACTCCGCCGTCCCGAACTTCGTCTCCGCGAGCTCCTTCGCCCGTGTCAGCTCGTCCTCCGTGACCTGGCCCTCCGACAGGCCGTACCGGCCCCGGAAGGAGGCGATCATCCGGTCGATCACCGTCTCGCGCGGCAGGCCGGTCTGGCGCCGCAGCGGGTCCACCCGCTTCTTCGCGCTCTTCGTGCCCTTGTCGGAGAGCTTCTCGCGGCCGATCCGCAGCACCTCCGTCATCTTGTCGGCGTCGATGTCGTACGCCATCGTCACGTGGTGCAGGACCGCCCCGTGCCCCGTCACCATCCGCTTCTGCGCCGCGCCCGCGATCTTGCCCGCGTCCGTGGCGATGTCGTTGAGCGGCTGGTACCAGGCGCGGATGCCCATGTCGCCGAGCGCGCCGAGCACCCAGTCGTCGAGGTAGGCGTAGCTGTCGGTGAAGGACAGGCCCTGCACGAGGGCGTCGGGCACGGAGAGCGAGTACGTGATGGTGTTGCCGGGCTCGATGAACATGGCCCCGCCGCCGCTGATCCGGCGCACCACCTGGATGCCGTGCCGCTCGGCCGCCTCGGGGTCGACCTCGTTGCGCAGGGACTGGAAGCTGCCGATGACCACCGCGGGGGCGCCCCACTCCCAGACCCGCAGGGTCGGCGGCCGGCGGCCCGCGGCGACCTCGGCCGTGAGCACCTCGTCGAGCGCCATGTGCAGGGCGGGGGACTGCGGCGGCTCGTGGATGAGCTGCCAGTCGTAGTCGGTCCAGTCCGTGGCGTGGGCGAGCGCCCGGCGGACCGCGACCCCGATGCCCTCCGTGGTCAGCCCGAACATCTGCGTGCCCGGCGGCAGTGCCGCGTCGATCCGCGCCGCGAGCCCGGACGCGTCGGTGTCGACCGGTGCGCCCTCCAGGGCGCGGTCGATCGCCAGGATCGCCT
This sequence comes from Streptomyces aureus, assembly GCF_001418135.1. Lineage (GTDB taxonomy): Bacteria > Actinomycetota > Actinomycetes > Streptomycetales > Streptomycetaceae > Streptomyces > Streptomyces aureus_A. The sequence continues at coordinate 9,862 of NZ_LIPQ01000180.1, read as the reverse complement.
CGTCCGGTTCGAGGAAGAAGTCGCCGGCGACCCGGACGTTCCGCAGGACCCCGTCCTCGGCGTCGAGGTCGACGACCACCAGCTTGCCGCCGGGAACCTTGTACTCACCGTGGTACGCGCCGTGCACGGAACCCTCCCTGTATGTAAGGGGTGAACTCGGCCAAAGGGTACTCCCCGGGGAAACAGAGGGTGACAAGTCCGCCGGTCCGGTTGTCAGCGCCCCGTGCTTAGCTGGACGCATGAGCGAAGAGTTCCTTGACCTTGTCCTGGCCGGCCGTACGACCGAGGTGGAGGAGGCGGTCCGCAAGGCGGCCGCCGCCGAGATCATGCCGCGCTTCCGGCAGCTCGCCGCCGACGACATCGTCGAGAAGAACGGCCCGCACGACCTGGTCACCGTCGCCGACCGGGCCGCCGAGGCCCACCTCACGGAGTCCCTGACCGCCCTGCTCCCCGGCTCGGTGGTGGTGGGCGAGGAGGCGGTCCACGCCGACCCCGCCGTCTACGACGCCCTGCGCGGCGACGCCCCCGTCTGGATCGTCGACCCCGTCGACGGCACCCGCCAGTTCGTCCACGGCGACCCCGGCTTCTGCACCCTCGTCGCCCTCGCCCGGCACGGCGAGCTGCTCGCCTCCTGGACGTACGCACCGGCCCTCGACGAGTTCGCCGTGGCCGTACGGGGCCGGGGCGCCACGCTCAACGGGCAGCCGCTGCGCGCCGGTTCACCCGCTCCCGGCGAGGTCCTCGAGGTCGCCACCTCACACCCCGACTACACCACCCCGGACCAGAAGCGGGCCCTCCTCGGCCTGCTCACCGAGGGTGTCGCCCCCCGGCCCTGCGGCTCCGCGGGACTGGAGTACCTCGCCGTGGCGCGCGGCGCACTCTCCGGCACGGCGTTCTCCTGGGAGTACGCGTGGGACCACGCGGCCGGGCTGCTCCTCGTCACCGAGGCGGGCGGGACGCACACGACCCTCGCGGGCGAGCCCTTCAGGACCACCGGCGGGAACGCCCTGCCGTTCACCGCGGCCCGGGACGCGGCGACCGCCGACCGGATCCTCGCCCTCCTCAGGGGGCAGTGAGGGCCCCGGAACCACCGGCCTATCCTGGGAGTCTTGGCCATCGGCTGACGAAGGAGTCCGAAGGTGTCGAAGGTGACGTCGATGCTCGATGCCGTCGTCGTGGGGGCGGGGCCCAACGGACTGACCGCCGCCGTCGAACTGGCCCGCCGCGGCTTCTCCGTGGCCGTCTTCGAAGCGAGGCCGACCGTCGGAGGGGGCGCCAGGACCGAGGAGCTCACCCTCCCCGGCTTCCGCCACGACCCCTGCTCCGCGGTGCATCCCCTCGGGGCCGGCTCGCCGGTCTTCGGGACGATGCCCTTGAAGCGGTACGGACTTGAGTGGCTCCACCCCGAACTGCCCATGGCCCACCCCTGGGACGACGGCACCGCCGCCGTCCTCGCCCGCTCGGTCGCCGAGACCGCCGCCTCCTTCGGGCCGCGCGACGCGGGCGCGTACCGCAGACTCGTCGCCCCCTTCGCCGGCAAGTGGGACGTCCTCGCCCGGGACTTCATGCAGCTGCCGCTCACCGCGCTGCCCCGCGACCCGGTCACCCTGGCCCGCTTCGGCCTCGCCGGACTGCCGCCGTCCACCTGGCTGATGCGCCGCTTCCAGGACGAGAAGGCGCGGGGACTGTTCGCCGGGCTCGTCGCCCATGTCATGGCCCCGCTCGGCGGTTTCGCCACCGGCGCCGTCGGCCTGGTCTTCGCGCTCGCCGCCCACGCGGGCGGCTGGCCCGTGCCCCGGGGCGGCTCGCAGTCCATCTCCGACGCCCTCACCGCGTACCTCAGGGACCTCGGCGGCGCCGTCCACACCGACTTCGAGGTCAAGCGGCTCGACGACCTGCCGCCCGCCCGCGCCTACGTCTTCGACACCTCGCCCAGGGCCCTCGCCCGGATCGCCGGCTTCGGCGGCCACTACGACCACTACCGGTACGGCGCCGCCGCCTTCAAGATCGACTACGCCCTGGACGGCCCCGTCCCGTGGACCGCCGAAGCGGCCCGGCGCGCCGGAACCGTGCAGATCGGCCCCACCGCCGGCGAGATCGACACCGCCCTGCACCAGGCCTCCACCGGCACCGCGCCCGACGTGCCCTTCCTCATCACCGCCCAGCCCAGCGTCGTCGACCCCTCCCGCGCCCCCGAGGGCAAGCACGTGTTCTGGGCGTACGGCCACGTGCCGAACGGCTGGCAGGGCGACCTCACCGACGCGATCGAGCGCCAGATCGAGCGCTTCGCCCCCGGCTTCCGCGACCGCGTCCTGGCCCGCGCCACGGCGGGACCGCCCCAACTCGCCGAGCGCAACGCCAACTACATCGGCGGCGACATCGCCTGCGGAGCCGCCCGCGGCCTCCAGCTCGTGCTGCGCCCCACGCTCTCGCTCCGCCCCTACGCCACCCCGCACCCGGCGGTCTTCCTCTGCTCCTCCGCCACCCCGCCCGGGCCGGGTGTGCACGGCATGTCCGGGCACAACGCGGCGAAGGCCGTCTGGCGCCTGCTGCGAAAATAGACTGCCCCCATGGCGAAGTACTTCGACGTGCACCCCGACAACCCCCAGTCGCGCACCATCGGCACGGTGGCCGACAGCATCCGGAACGGTGCGCTCGTCGCGTACCCGACCGACTCCTGCTACGCGCTGGGCAGCCGACTCGGAAGCAAGGACGGCATCAGCCGCATCCGGGCGATCCGCGACCTCGACGACCGGCATCACTTCACGCTCATGTGCCAGAACTTCGCCCAGCTGGGCCAGCTCGTGCACATCGACAACGACGTCTTCCGCGCGGTCAAGGCGGCGACCCCCGGCCCCTACACCTTCATCCTGCCCGCGACGAAGGAGGTCCCCCGGGCGCTCCTCCACCCCAAGAAGAAGACGGTCGGCGTCCGCATCCCCGACCACGTCGTCACCCAGGCCCTCCTCGCCGAGCTCGGCGAACCCCTGCTCTCCAGCACCCTGCTGCTGCCCGACGAGGCGGAGCCGCTGACACAGGGCTGGGAGATCAAGGAGCGGCTCGACCACCTGGTGGACGCGGTCCTCGACTCCGGTGACTGCGGAACCGAACCCACCACCGTCGTCGACTTCTCCAGCGGCGAGCCCGAGGTCCTGCGCCGCGGCGCGGGGGACACCACGCGGTTCGAGTAGCGGGCCCGCCCGCGGCGGGCCACCGCTGCGGCGAGCGGTCCACCGCTCGGGAAGCGGCCCTTACGGCACGGACCACGATCACCGTACGGTCGGGTGGGTATCCGCCCGCCCGACCGACGGAGGACCGAGCCACGTGATCGTGATCGCTCATGTCAGCGACATCCATGTCGACTTGGAGCAGCGCAGCGCCGACCGCACCCGTGCGGTCATGCGCCACCTGGAGGAACTGCCGTACGACCTGGCGGCCGTGCTCGTCACCGGCGACCTCGCCGACCACGCGAGCCCGGCCGAATACGCCCTCGTGCGGGAGCTGCTGACCTCCCGTCATCCGCTGCTCCTCTGCCCGGGGAACCACGACGACCGGGCCGTCCTCCGGAAGGTCCTCCTCCCCGGGACGACCGGAACCCGCCCGTACGCCCCCGTCAACCAGGTGCTCCGGGGCGAGGGCTTCGTGATCGCCCTCTGCGACTCGTCCGTGCCCGGCAAACACGACGGATACCTGGAGGACGAGACCCTGGAGTGGCTGGACGGCGTCCTCGACGCCACCCCGCGCGACGTACCCGTCCTCGTCGGCTTCCACCACCCGCCGGTCCCGCTGCACACCCCGTACGTCGACGAGATCCGGCAGTTCGGCGAGGAGCGGCTCGCCGCGGTCGCCGACCGCCACCCGCACCTGACCGCCTTCCTCGCGGGACACGTCCACACCGCCGCCGCGACGACCTTCGCCGGGCGTCCGCTGCTCGTCGCGCCCGGGGTCGTCTCCTCGATCCGCCTCCCCTGGGAGCGCCCGGTGACGCATCCGCACATCCACCTCGACCAGCCGCCCGCGCTCGCCTTCCACGTCCTGGGGGACGACGGCAGGCTGACCACCCACTACCGGTCGGTCGCGGTCTGACCCCGCCGGGGGGCCTCCCGGTCGGGTCGACTGAGGTCCGACCCCGCCGGGGGCTTCCCGGCCGGCCGTGGCCCGAGGGGCGGGCCGGGCCAGGGACGGACCTGGGAGGCGGCGACGTCCATGTCGTTTTCTCGCCAGCCCGCGAGCCGTCCGTCCCCGATCCTGGACTCATGCACACCGACACCGAGCGCTGCGTACGGGCCGTCCAGTCGAAGGACGCCCGCTTCGACGGCGTGTTCTTCACCGCGGTCCGCACCACCCGGATCTACTGCCGGCCCAGCTGCCCGGTCGTCCCGCCCAAGCCCGAGAACATGGAGTTCCACGCCAGTGCCGCCTCCTGCCAGCGCGCCGGATTCCGGGCCTGCAAGCGGTGCCGGCCCGACACCAGCCCCGGCTCGCCCGAGTGGAACGTCCGCGCCGACGCCGTCGCCCGCGCCGTTCGCCTCATCCAGGACGGCGTCGTCGACCGGGAGGGCGTCCCCGGGCTCGCCCGGCGGCTCGGCTGGTCCACCCGCCAGATCGAGCGCCAGCTCCTCGCAGAGCTGGGCGCGGGACCGCTCGCCCTGGCCCGCGCCCAGCGCGCCCAGACCGCCCGGGTCCTCATCGAGACGACCCCGATGCCGCTCGGCGAGGTCGCCTTCGCGGCGGGTTTCGCCTCGATCCGCACCTTCAACGACACCGTCCGCGAGGTCTTCGCCCTCACCCCGGGCGAGCTCCGCGGCCGCGCCTCCCGACCCGCCGCCGGCCGGGCGCCCACCCCCGGGGTGATCAGCCTCCGGCTGCCGTTCCGCACCCCGCTGGAACCCTCCAACCTCTTCGGCCACCTCGCCGCGACCGCCGTCCCCGGCGTCGAGGAGTGGCGCGACGGTGCCTATCGCCGGACCCTCGCCCTCCCGTACGGGCACGGCATCGTCGCCCTCGCACCCCGCGCCGACCACATCGCCTGCCGGCTCTCCCTCACCGACCCCCGTGACCTCACCCACGCCATCAGCCGCTGCCGACGGCTCCTCGACCTCGACGCCGACCCCGTCGCCGTCGACGAGCGGCTGCGCGCCGACCCGCTGCTCGCGCCGATCGTCGACGCCGCCCCCGGCCGCCGGGTGCCCGGGACCGTCGACCCCGCCGAGTTCGCCGTCCGGGCCGTCCTCGGCCAGCAGGTCTCCACCGCCGCCGCCCGCACCCACGCCGCCCGGCTCGTCACCGCGTACGGCACTCCCGTCGACGACCCCGAGGGCGGCCTCACCCACCTCTTCCCGGGCCCCGAGGCGCTCGCCGTACTCGATCCCGAGACCCTGGCCCTGCCCCGCAGCCGCCGCACCACCCTTGTCACCCTGGTGCAGGCGCTCGCCGACGGCTCACTGCCCCTCGGCCCCGCCGACGACCGCGAGGAGGCCCGCGCCCGGCTGCTCGCCCTGCCCGGATTCGGTCCCTGGACCACCGAGATCATCGCCATGCGCGCCCTCGGCGACCCGGACGCCTTCCTCCCCGGCGACCTCGGCGTCCGCCGCGCCGCCGAGGGACTCGGCCTCCCCGGCACCCCGGCCGCCCTCACCGCCCGCGCGGCGCACTGGCGCCCCTGGCGCGCGTACGCCGTCCAGTACCTCTGGGCGACCGACGACCACCCGATCAACCACCTGCCCGCGTAAAGACCGTGAGGACCCCTCCCATGCCCGCCATCCAGCACACCGTCGTGGACAGCCCGTACGACCCGCTGACCCTCGTCGCCGTCGACGGCGTCCTCAGCCGCGTCCACATGACCGGCCAGCGCCACCGCCCGCCGGAGGAGACCTTCGGCGAGCCCGACCCGCGCCCCTTCGGGGAGGCGATCCACCAGCTCGACGCCTATTTCGCGGGCGAACTCACCGAGTTCGACCTGCCGTTGAACCTGATCGGCACCCCGTTCCAGCTGCGGGTCTGGGAGGGGCTGCGGCGCATCCCGTACGGGGAGACCCGGACGTACGGCGAACTCGCCGGGGAACTCGGCAACCCCGGCGCCTCCCGGGCCGTGGGCCTCGCCAACGGCAAGAACCCCGTCAGCATCATCGTTCCCTGCCACCGGGTGATCGGGGCGGGCGGCGGCCTCACCGGCTACGGCGGCGGCCTGGACCGCAAGCAGCGGCTGCTCGCCTTCGAATCGGGTACGGCGGAACCGGCCGCCCTCTTCTAGCGGAGCCGGTCGAGGAGCGCCGGCAGCGCCGTTCCGATCGGCTCGCGCACGACCTCGTCGGCGACGGGGTCGTACGGGGTGGGCTCGGCGTTCACGATGATCAGCCGGGCGCCGTGTTCGGCCGCGATCCCCGCGAGGGAGGCCGCCGGCTGGACCTGGAGGCTGCTGCCCACCACGACGAACACCTCGGTGGCCTTGGCGATCGACATGGCGTCGCCGAGCACCACCGGATCGAGCCGCTGCCCGAACATCACCGTCGCCGACTTCAGGATCCCACCGCACTCCCGGCACGCCGGGTCGTCCTCACCGGCCCGGACCCGGTCGAGCGCCTCCGCCATCGCCGAGCGCGCGTGGCAGGCCGTGCACACCACCGCCCGCGCCGAGCCGTGGAGTTCGAGGACCTTCCGCGCGGGCACCCCGGCGGCCTGGTGCAGTCCGTCCACGTTCTGCGTGATCACCCGCAGCGGGTTGCCGCTCGTCCGCTCATACGCGGCGATCGCGCGGTGCGCCACGTTCGGCTCGGCGCTCAGGACCGGACCGTCGAACCGCATCCGCCACGAGCGCCGGCGGATCTCCGGATCGGCCATGTACGGCCCGTACGTGACGAGCCGCTCGGCCTCGGGGTCCTTCCGCCACACGCCGTTCGGCCCCCGGTAGTCGGGGATGCCGGAATCGGTGGAGATACCGGCGCCGGTGAAGATCGCGACCATCGTCATACGACGAGCCTAGGCACCACCGAACCCCTCCCGCGAGCGGGTTTCCCGGTGCTAGGTTCCCGCCATGGCCAAGGTGAACATCGGTCTCGACGCCGAACTCGTCGTGGAAGTCATGGTCCTGGCCGGCATCGGCAACCCCCAGGACGCCGTCGAGGCGGTGGTCCGCGACTACATCGCCCGCGGCCACCGCACGGAGGCCCGAGCCGTCAGCCGCGACGAGGCCGTCCGCACCGGCGAGGTGGTCCAGCCGGAACCACCCCAGGGCTGACGGGGGTCAGGCGGACTCTGCCAACCGTACGGTCCGCTCCGCCAGTTCACGGATCCCGACCCCGTCGAAGCCGAAGACGGCGCTGCTCACCCGGTCCCGCAGCGGCTCCGACCACTGCGGCGGGATCGCCTCCGCCCCGCACCTCACGCCCGCGACCGACCCGGCCGTCGCGCCGTTGGAGTCCGTGTCCAGGCCGCCTCGGACGGTCAGGGCGATCGTGCGGCTGAAGTCCCCCTCCCCGTACAGGAGCCCGGCGGTCAGCACGGCCGCGTTGGGGACGGTGTGGATCCAGCCGAGCCCCGCCGTCCGCTCCGCCTGCGTGGTCAGCGTCGCCGACCAGTCCAGGCCCGCCTCGTACAGCGCCATCGTGTCCCGTACGGTCCGGGCGAGCCGGCAGCTCGCCGGAATCGGCTCCAGGGACGTCTCCAGGGCCGACCGGATGTCCGGTGCGGTGAACGCCGCCGCGATCAGCGCGGCGGCCCACATCGCCCCGTACACCCCGTTCCCGGTGTGCGAGAGGACCGCGTCCCGCCGGGCGAGCGAGGCGGCCCGGCGCGGATCCCCAGGACTGGTCCAGCCGTGGACGTCGGCCCGGATCAGCGCGCCGATCCACTCCTGGTACGGATTGTCGTACGTGGCCGTCAGCGGCGGCCGCAGCCCGTTGGCGAGGTTCCGGTACGCGGCCCGCTCGGCGGTGAACGTCTGGAGGTACGGCATCCGCAGCAGCCACTCCCGACCCACCTGCTCGGTCGTGAAGGCGGAGCCGTACGTCTCCAGGATGCGCAGCCCCAGGATCGACCAGTCGATGTCGTCGTCCCGGCAGCTGCCGTCGATCCCGCCGCGCACGCACTGCCGCCACTCCGGGCGCAGCTCGAAGCCGGCGGCGCCGGGCGGCGGGGGCGGCAGGTAGTCGGTGAGCGGGAGCGCGTCGGTCAGCCGCAGATAGGCGTCGATGCGCTCCCGGGTCCAGTGGTCACCCTGCTCCACGGGCTTGCCCAGCATGTTCCCGGCGATCCGGCCGGTCCAGCCGCCCAGGACACGGTCCGCGAGCTCCCCGCGGGTGAGTCCCCCGTGAGTGCGCTCCCCGTACGTCAGGCCCATACCTCCGGTCTACCGAACCGGGCGGCCGCCCGCGCGCCGGAGGGTCTCCCGGTCAGCCCCGGGGTGCACTCCGGGGGATCCGTGTCCGTGCGCGCCTTCGCCGCCCGGCCGGCGCAGCCGGTGGTGGAGGCGCCGCCCCCTCCCGAAGGGCCCGTTCGTGGGGTTCCGTACTCATGTGACCCCGCTATGGTGCGACATATCCGCCGATCCGGGGGTGGCACGCCGTCCGGCGGTACGGATAGGGTCGGCCTCGGCGCGACTGCACGTTCGAAAGCAAGGGATGCAAGGTGACGGACGGGGCAGCAACTCAGGTCGCTCACGTGCTCGTGGCGGCCGACAAGTTCAAGGGTTCGCTCACGGCCGTGCAGGTCGCGGAGCGGGTCACGGCAGGACTGCGACGGGTGATCCCGGAGCTCACGGTGGAGACCCTGCCCGTCGCGGACGGCGGCGACGGCACCGTCGCCGCGGCCGTCGCGGCCGGATTCGAACGCCGCGAGGTCCAGGTGACGGGACCGCTCGGCGAGCAGGTCACCGCCGCGTTCGCGCTGCGCGACACCACCGCGGTCGTCGAGATGGCCGAGGCCTCCGGGCTCCAGCTCCTCCCGGCCGGCGTGTTCGCCCCGCTGACCGCGACCACGTACGGCTCCGGTGAACTGCTCCGCGCGGCGCTCGACGCCGGCGCGACCACCGTCGTCTTCGGCGTCGGCGGCAGCGCCACCACCGACGGCGGCGCCGGCATGCTCGCCGCGCTCGGCGCCCGCTTCCTCGACGCGTCCGGCGCGCCCGTGGGCCCCGGCGGCGCGGCCCTCGCCGACCTCGCCACGGCCGACCTCACTGGCCTCGACCCCCGCTTCGCCTCGGTCGACCTGATCCTCGCGAGCGACGTCGACAACCCGCTCACCGGGCCCAAGGGCGCCCCCGCGGTCTACGGGCCGCAGAAGGGCGCCACGCCCGACGACGTCCGGACCCTGGACGCGGCCCTCGCCC
>NZ_LIPQ01000180.1:341-502 GCF_001418135.1 Streptomyces aureus | reverse complement strand
GCATCGGCTACGGCGCACTGATCCTGGGCGCGAGCTTCCGGCCCGGCATCGAGCTGATGCTGGAGGTCCTCGGATTCGCCCCCGCCCTGTCACGGGCGACCCTCGTCATCACCGGCGAGGGCTCCCTCGACGAGCAGACCCTCCACGGCAAGGCCCCGGCG
>NZ_LIPQ01000180.1:0-314 GCF_001418135.1 Streptomyces aureus | reverse complement strand
CCCGCCGGAGGCCCTGGGCAAGGCGGGCATCCGCCGGGCGTACGCCCTCTCGGCCCTGGAGCCGGACCCGGCGAAGTCGATGGCCAACGCGGGCCCGCTCCTGGAAGAAGCGGCGTCGAACATCGCCCGGGACTTCCTGAAGTAGCCCGCCCCCGCCGCGCCCCACCCGGGGCTGCACCTCCCGCCGGAGCGGCGCCCCTTGCCCGGGGCGGCGCCTCCCGCCGGGGCGGCGCTCCCGCCGGGGCTGCGCCCCCGCCCTGGGGCTGCGCCCCCGCCCCGGGGCCTGTCTCTTCTCCACATCCGACGTTGCCGAC
>NZ_LIPQ01000018.1:40688-40904 GCF_001418135.1 Streptomyces aureus | reverse complement strand
ACGCCCCAGACGGTGATGCCGAGGCAGCGGGGAACGGCCAGGCAGTCGTTGGTCACGTTGGCGTAGGTCGTGCCCGAGGCGCCCTGGATGTCGAGTTCGGTGATGGCGACGTCGACGCCGAGGGCGGCGAAGTTCTGCAGAGTGGTACGGAAGTTGCTGTTGTAGGGGCTGTCGTTGTTGAAGTGCGACTGGAAGCCGACGCAGTCGATGGGCACG
>NZ_LIPQ01000018.1:0-40622 GCF_001418135.1 Streptomyces aureus | reverse complement strand
TCTTGCCCTTGTAGTGGGCCATCACGCCGTTGATGTGGTTGTTCATGGCCTGGCGCAGCGCGCTGCCGCTGAGGCTCTGCATCCAGGCGGGCTGCTGGGAGTGCCAGGCCAGGGTGTGGCCCCGCACTTGCTTGCCGTTCTGCACCGCCCAGTTGTGGACGCGGTCGCCGGCGGTGAAGTCGAACCGGCCCTGCTGGGGTTCGGTGGCGTCGATCTTCATCTCGTTCTCGGCCGTCACCGAGTTGAACTCGCGGTTCGCGATCGTCGTGTACGTCGAGTCGTTGAGCCTGCCCGACGCGATGGCGGTGCCGAAGTACCGGCCGGTCTGCGCCGCCGCGCTGCCGAGCGTGCTCTCGGCGGCGTGTGAGGTCGGCGGCGCCACCAGCACGGTGGCGGAGGCGAGGACGCCGACGATGAGCGCCGCGCAGAGGCCACCTGTTTTCCGGCGGACGGTGGACGGGGTGGCGTGTAAACGCATGACTGGACCTCCAGTACGGAAATCACGGATGGATTCGAGCGCGGCGGAAGAATTCCGCGACGGCGATGTCCGCGTCTGTGGAAAAGGGCGCGGACCATCAGGGCGCAATGATTCGAGACCGGCACCGCGGCAAGCGGGGCAAAGGGCCGGCGGCGCCTCGGGAATCAGTCTGGAAACACCACAGGAACATGTCAAGTGTTTCGGAGGGTTTTCGGTAATGCGGCCCGATGATGGGGCCGGCGTGGTCCTTTGGGGGGCCTGTCAGGGAATTACGGAAGCGTCATGACGAAGCAGTCCCTGCCGAAAGTTATTCGACAGGGACTGCTTCCTTCATAAGTGAGGGATTGCCTCGGTTCACATTTCCAGGTCGTCGATGCCCGTCGCCCCGGAGGGGCGGTTCGGATACGTGATGTCGAACCAAGTGAAGTGGGCCTGGTTCGTGGACGGGCGGCCGTGGGAGGTGGCGTAGAGGCCGAGCTGGACGCTGGTGAAGAGCGGCCTGAGGAAGGTGGCTTCGACGGTGGCCAGGTCCTGCCAGGCCCCGTCTGGCGCCGCATGGGCGAAGGTGTGGCTGAAGCCCCGGACGCGGACCCCCAGGCGAACGGGCCCCGGGGGGACGGGAACGCCGGCCAGGACCTCGGGCCCGTGGCGGAGGACGAGCCCTTCCTCGGTGCGAAGGAAGAGGAGGTGGGTGTCGTCGTCGAGGACGACGGCGAGGCCGGCCTGTTCGCCCGGTGCTGCGGGAGCGAAGTGCAGTTCGGTGGACACGTCGCAGTCGGGTTGTTCCTGGGGGCGGGCCAGGAGGGACGGGACGGTCCGTTCGCCGAGGTGTTCGGGGCGGAGCCGGAGGCGGAGTCCGTCCCCGGTCGTCCAGAACGGCGTGCGTGGGGTGCGCAGGGTGCTCCAGTCGGTGGAGAGCGCGGCGAAGTCGTCCTGGAGACAGCGCCGGGGGCTCGTGTGGTCGACAGGGGCGAAGACCGGCCAGCCGTCGTTCCAGGTGACCCTGCTGAGGAAGGTCTCGCGGCCGATGGCGGAGCCCGGGCGGACGCCCAGGAGGACGGCCCGCCAGTCGCCGTCCGGGGTCTGCACGAGGTCGGCGTGCCCGGTGCAGGTGACGGGGCCCTTCCGGGCGGGAGGTAGGACCGGGTTGCCGGGGGCGCCCTCGTACGGGCCGGTGACGTGGGCGGCGCGGGCGGCCACCACGCTGTGGTCCACGTCGGTACCGCCCTCCGCGGTGAGCAGGAGATAGGTACCGTCGATCCTGTAGATGTGCGGGGCCTCCGACCAGCGGGCGCCCGTCCGGCTTCCCGACCACAGGACGTACTCGGGTCCAGTGAGCCTCCGTTCACCGGGAAGGTACTCACGCATCCAGATCTCGGTGCGGCCGGCGGCCTCGTCCAGCACGCGGGCGGCGGTGAACCAGGCCCGGCCGTCTCCGTCCGGCCCGTCGTCGAAGAACAGCGACGGGTCGAAGCCCTCTCCCTCCAGCCAGTACGGTTCCGACCACGGCCCGGCCGGGTCGGCCGCCGTGACGACGAAATGTCCGGGGCCGTCCATCAGCGTGCAGACGAGGTGGAAGAGCCCGTCATGGTGCCGGATCGTCGGTGCGAACAGGCCGCGGGAAGGCTCGCACCCGTCGAGGTCGAGCTGGGACGGCCGGTCCAGCGCGGAGCCGAGACGTCGCCAGTTCACGAGATCGCGGCTGTGGAACACGGGGAGCCCCGGGAACCACTCGAAGCTGGACGTCACCAGGTAGTAGTCCGCCCCCACCCGGCAGACGGACGGGTCGGGCCGGAACCCGGGCAGCACGGGATCGTCGAAGGCCTTACTCATGGGACCGGGACGATCTCGACCGGCACGGACAGCACGCGGTCGGCCGCCGGGTGACGTACGGGGCCGTGCAGGGTGAAGGAGCCGTGGAGCGGGAGGTCTCCGCTGGACCGTCCGACGGCCACGTCGATCACTCCGGCTTCCACTCTCCTTCGCAGATCGACCCCGGTGAAGGAGGTCCGGTCGGCGTGGACGGAGAAGGTGATCCGGGCGGCCTCGCCCGGCCGCAGCTCGACTCTGCCGAATCCGGCCAGCCACCGCCGGGGCCGGACGACGGACGCCTCGGGGTCCGACAGGTACAGCTGGACCACCTCGGTCCCGGCCACCTCGCCGACGTTGCGTACGGTGACCGCGACGGAGACGGCTCCGTCCGTGGGGGCGACGGGATCCACCGAGAGATCCGAGCAGGTGAAGCTGGTCCAGCTCAGCCCGTGCCCGAACGGGAACAGCGGAGTCGGGTCCACCGAGCTCCAGTCGGTGTGCCCGCCCAACGCGGAGTGCAGGTAGGTACCGGGCTGTCCGCCGACCTGGCGGGGGATGGAGACGGGGAGCCGCCCGGATGGCTCCGCGGCCCCGCTGATGATCCGGGCCAGGGCCGTCCCGCCCTCTTCGCCGGGGAAGAAGGCCTGGACGACGGCCGCCGCGCGGTCGGCGAGCGAGCCGAGCGCGTAGGGGCGTCCGGAGACGAGGACCAGGACGGTCGGCACCCCGGAGTCCAGCACGGCGGAGGCGAGTGCGGCCTGGTCGCCGGGCAGTTCGAGGGTCTCGGCGTCACAGCCCTCTCCCGAGGTCCCCCGGCCGAACATGCCGGCCCGGTCGCCGAGTACGAGCACGTTCACCTCCGGATCCTCCGCTGTGACCGTGAACCCGGCAGAGGTGAGCGCCTCGCCGAGCGTCGGGATCTCCAGCCCGGGGTCGCCGGGCAGCGCCACGTGGTTGGGGAAGGAGTAGCAGCCGAGGAACGAGTGGGGGTCGTCGGCGTACGGCCCGCTGACCGCGACCCGGCACGGGCGCAGTGGCAGGATGCCGTCGTTGGCGAGCAGCACGGTGGACCGCTCGGCCAGGAGCCTGGCCAGTGCCCGGTTCTCCGGCGGGTCGAGCTCGACGGGCTCGGGCTTGACGGGTTCCCAGTCGGGGTCGAGCAGACCGAGTTCGGCCTTCTGCAGCAGGACCCGCTCCGCGGCCCGGTCGACGAGCTCCCCGGGAACGTCTCCCGACCGTACGAGTGCGGTCAGCGGCTCGCCGTAGCAACGGGCGGTGGGCAGCTCGACGTCGATTCCGGCGGTCAACGCCAGCGCGCCGGCCGCGCCGCGAGACCCGGCGACGCCGTGCCGGGTCTCCAGGAAGGAGACGGAGTAGTAGTCGGCGACGACGACACCGCCGAAACCGAGCTCGTCCCTGAGCAGTCCGGTCAGCAGGTGTTCGTCGGCGGCGACCGGGACACCGTCCACGTCGGTGTAGCTGTTCATCACCGACCGTGCGCCTCCCTCGCGCAGCGCCCGTACGAAAGGCTCGACCAGCACGTCGGCGAACTCGCGCGGCCCCGAGGCGACGGGGGCCATGTTCCGGCCGCCGCGAGAGGCCGAGTATCCGGCGAAATGCTTGAGCGTCGCCACGACGCCGGCGCCTTCCAGGCCCTGTACGTAGGCGGTGCCGATCGCTCCGACGAGATAGGGGTCCTCGCCGATGCACTCCTCGGTCCTTCCCCACCGGTAGTCGCGGACCACGTCGAGCACCGGGGCCAGTCCCTGATGGACGCCGACCCGCCGCATCCCCTCGCCGATGGCTCCGGCCATCCGCCGCACGAGGCCGGGATCGAAGGACGCGCCCCAGGCGAGCGGCCCGGGGAAGACCGTGGCCCCGAACGTCATGAACCCGGTCAGGCACTCCTCGTGAGCGATCGCCGGAATACCGAACCGGCCGGACCCGGTCACCTGGCGCTGGAGTGAGGCGAGGCGCTCCATACCGGCTTCCGCGGTGATCGGCGCGGTTCCGTACACCCGGGTGAGCTGGCCGAGACCGTACCCGACGATGTCGTCGAGGCCCGGCGCCGGCTCGCTGGAATCGTCCTCCATCGGCGCGACGGGTACTCCGGGATTCGAGGGCAGCGCCCAGAAGCCGGTGAGTTGCCCCGCCTTCTCTTCCAGCGTCATCCGACTCAGCAGATCGGCGACTCGCACGGAAGCGGGCAGGAGAGGATCACGCCAGGGCTCGGTCAAGGGGTTCTCCTAGGGGCGGGGCGAGGCGGTGGAGAGCCGGACCTTGAGCTCGGTCGAGAGCTCCATCCGGGGGCTGACCAGGGGCTGGTCCTCCAGAAGCTGGAACAATGTGCGGGCGGCGAGCCGGCCCATCTCCTCCAGCGGCTGACGCACCGTCGTCAGCGGAGGTGACAGCCAGTCGCACATCGGCAGGTCGTCGAAACCGACCACACTGAGGTCCCTCGGGATGCTCAGTCCGCCCTGCCGGGCGGCCTCGTAGACGCCCATCGCCTGCTGGTCGCTCCCGGCGAAGACGGCCGTCGGCGGCTCGGGCAGGGCGAGCAGCTCCTGGGCACACCGGAACCCGCCCTCGTGCTGGAAGTCGCCGAACCGGATCAGGTCGCGGTCGACCTCGATCCCGGCCCGCTCCAGAGCGGCCCGGTAGCCGTCGATGCGGGCCTGGCTGCAGAGCATCTCCTTGCGCCCGCCGATCGCGGCGATCCGGCGGTGCCCCATGTCCAGCAGGTGCTCGGTGGCGGCGAGGCCGCCCGCCCAGTTGGTCGCGCCGATGCTCGGCACGCCGTTGCCCGGCAGGTCGATCGGGTCGATGACGACCAGTGCCACCCCGCCCCGTTCGACCTGGGCGCGCTGGGCCTGGGTGACCGAGGCGGTGACGAGGATGACGCCGTCGCTGTGGTGCTGGACCGGCAGGGTGGCCCAGCTCGACGGAGTGGCCTCGCCCGGTGGCACGAGCGACACGACGGTGCCGACGCCCCGCTGGGCGCACTCGGCCTCGACGCCGCGCAGTATCTCCACCGCCCACGCGCTGTCCAGGCCGCCGATGATCAGGTCGACGAGGCCCGATCTGCGAGCCCTGTTCTGCCGGCCGGGCTGGAGGTAGTTGTGGGATCGCAGCAGTGCTTCGATCCGTTCGCGTGTCGAGGGCGCGACGTCGGACCGGCCGTTGATCACCTTGGAGACAGTGGCCTGGGAGACCCCTGCCTCCGCGGCGATGACCGCCAGAGTCGCACGCTGCTCGCTCAACTTCTCTCCTCCTCGACGCCGTCGGTCGCCGACGGGGTATCGCAAACTTTCGAAGAGTTTCTGGTCGGCGCGACTGCTTGTCAAGCCCGTGCTCAAGCGGTGATCCAAGATAAATCGGTGAGAAGTCTTGACCGTGCAGCCCGGTGTTCCTAGTTTATGGCACCACGCAATTCGAGAGTATTTCGAAAAGTTTTCGAGCGTGACATCGGCACTGAACCCGGCAGTGGCCCGGCATCGAACCCGGCATCCCCTCACGGAGGTCCCATGGCCAGCAACCCCCCGAGCCGACGAAACTTCCTCGCGCTCGCGGGCTTCACCGCACTGTCCGTCTCCATGACCGCGGCCTGCGGAGCGGGCGCATCGGACGGCGGGCCGTCGGCCGACGGCAAGGTGACGTTCGAGTGGTGGAACATCGCCACGACGGAGCCGGGCAAGTCCCTCTTCCCGCGGATCTCCTCGGCCTACACGACCGCTCACCCGAACGTCGCGATCAACACGACCTCGCTGGAGAACGAGGCCTTCAAGTCCAAACTGACCGCGACCACCTCTTCGGGGAAGCTGCCCGACGTCTTCCAGACCTGGGGCGGCGGTGTGCTGCAGCAGCAGGTCGACGCGGGGCTGGTCGAGGACCTCACCGATGTCCTGGACTGGTCGACCGCCCTCACCCCGGTCTCGCTGCAGGCCTACCAGTTCGGCGGCCGCACCTACGGGGTGCCCTACGACATCGGCATGGTCGGCTTCTGGTACAACAAGAAGCTCTTCGCCGAAGCCGGGATCACCGCCCCGCCGGCCACCTGGGCCGAGTTCCTCGACGACGTCAGGAAGCTCAAGGCGGCGGGCATCACCCCGATCGCCCTCGCGGGCAAGGAGAAGTGGCCGGGCCACTACTACTGGGCCTATCTCGCGATGCGCGTCGCCGGCCTCCCCGCGTTGCAGGAGGCCGCGACCACCAAGGACTTCACCGGCGCCGGCTTCGTCCGGGCGGGCGCCCACCTCAAGGAGCTCGTCGACCTCCAGCCGTTCCAGACGGCCTTTCTCGGCGCCGGCTACGCCACCCCCGGCGGGCAGGCCGCGACCATGGGCAACGGCAAGGCCGCCATGGAGCTGATGGGGCAGTGGGGGCCGTCGGTGCAGAAGGACGCGGGCGCCGACCTCGGAGCGGACCTGGGCTTCTTCCCCTTCCCCACGGTCGACGGAGGTGTGGGGCAGGCCACCGAGGTGTTCGGTGGCGGCGGTGGCTTCGCGTTGCGCAAGGGTGCCCCGAAGGAGGCGCTGGACTTCCTGAGGTTCTTCGTCCTGGAGAACGAGTCCAAGCTGCTGGCCTCCAACGGCTATCTGCCGGTGGTCAAGGGTGCGGAGAGCCGGCTCACCGACGTCAACAAGAAGGTGGTGGCCGCGAGCCTGGTCAAGGCGACGGGCTTCCAGCTCTTCCTCGACCAGGCCTACCCTCCGGCGGTCGGTCAGGAGGTCAACGACAGCGTCGCCGACCTCATAGCCGGCAAGAAGACCCCCGAGCAGGTCACCACGTCGATCACCGAGGCTGCGAAGAGTGCCTAGCGCCGTGTCCACTCTGGCTGAGGAGCGGACGGAGGAAGCCGCGCCGGCGCACCGGCCCGTCCCGGCCCGGTCGCGCCTGCGCGGGTGGGGCGACTGGGCGTCGGTCGCCTGGTTCCTCGTCCCGGCCCTCGTCCTCTTCCTCGTCTTCGTGCTCGCCCCGATCATCGTCGCCGTGTACACCGGCTTCTTCAAATGGGGCGGGATCGGCCCCATGGACGATTTCGTCGGCTTCGCGAACTACACCAGGCTCTTCGACGACGAGGTCTTCCTCGGCGACCTGGGGCGCGGGCTGTACCTGATCGTCCTGTCGATCACGATCCAGCTGCCGTTCGCCCTGTTCACCGCGGTCCTGCTCAACCAGAGGCTCCGTGGCCGGGCCGTCTACCGGATGCTGTTCTTCGCCCCGTACATCCTGTCCGAGGTGGTCACGGCGGTCCTCTTCACGATGATCTTCCTGCCCGGCGCCGGCATGGCCGACCATCTCGCCGGCCTCCTGGGTCTGGAGGGATGGCAGGGCAAGTGGCTCGCCGATCCCTCGACGGTCATGCCGACCCTCTTCGTGGTCATGATCTGGAAGTACTTCGGCTTCCACATGATGCTCTTCCTCGCCGGACTGCAGGGCATCCCGTCCGAGATCCTCGAGGCCGCCGCCATCGACGGCGCAGGAGCCTGGCAGCGCTTCCGGCACGTGACGCTGCCGCTGCTCGGTCCGACCATCCGGATCAGCGTCTTCCTGTCGATCATCGGGTCCATCCAGCTCTTCGACCTCGTCTGGGTCATGACCGCGGGCGGACCCAACCACTCCTCCGAGACGATGGCGATCGCGATGTTCCAGTTCGGGTTCAAGCGGTACCAGGTCGGCTACGCCAGCGCGATCAGTGTGGTGCTGTTCATGATCAGCCTGGTCTTCTCCCTCTTCTACCAGCGCTACGTGCTCCGACGTGATCTGAGCGGGGCCGTCACCTCGGGAGGCCGCCGATGAACGCCCGCCGGACGGCACGCGGTCTCTCACTGCACGCCGTGGTCTGGCTGATCGCCGCGTTCGTCGCCGTGCCGCTGCTCTACGCGGTGATCTCCGGGTTCAAGAGCACCGGCGAACTCACGACGAATCCGTTCGGGCTGCCGGAGCAGTGGAAGACCGGAAACTACACCGGAATTCTCAGCGACGGAATGTTCTGGCGGCAGATCGCCAACAGCGCGGGAATCGCGATCGGTACGACGGTCTGCACGGTCGCGGCCTCCGCGATGGCGGCGTTCGTGCTGGCCCGTTATGCCTTCCGGGGACGGGAGTTGTTCTACACGCTCTTCACGATCGGGTTGATGTTCCCGTTCGCGGTGGCCGTCCTGCCGCTCTTCCTCATGCTGCGCACCTTCGGCCTGTTGGACAATCCGCTCGGAGTGATCCTCCCACAGGCGGCTTTCGGGCTTCCCATGACGATCGTGATCCTGCGCGGCTTCTTCCGGACCATCCCGGCTGAGATCGAGGAGGCCGCCACCGTGGACGGCTGCGGCAAGCTCCGCTTCTTCTGGAAGATCCTGCTGCCGATGGCACGTCCGGCGCTCGGTACGGTCTCGGTGCTGGCGGTCGTCGCGAGCTGGAACAACTTCTTCCTGCCGCTGCTGGTGTTCAGCGATCCGAAATGGCAGACGATCCCGGTCGGCGTCCAGCAGTTCCAGGGCCAGTACTCGACCGACTTCGCGCTCGTCCTCGCCTACATCGTGCTCGCCATGGTCCCCGCCCTCGCCTTCTACGCCGTCGCCGAGCGCCAGCTGATCGGCGGCCTCACCGCCGGCGCCACCAAGGGCTGACCTCCACCCCCGAGGAGACTCCGTGAAACGCCTGACCGCTCTGACGGCAGTCATGCTGTTAGCGCTAACAACTCACGTTGCCGCCGCTGACCCCGCGCCACCCGACACGGGCCCCGCCATCGACTTCCGGGCCGCACTCCAGCCCATCGACGGATTCGGCTTCTCCATGGCCTTCCAGCGGGCCGACCTGCTGCACGGCGCGCGCGGCCTCAGCCCTACAAAGCGGCGCGAGGTGCTCGACCTGCTGCTCAGCAAGAGGAAGGGCGCCGGCCTGTCGATCCTGCGCCTGGGCATCGGGTCGTCGACCGACCGGGTGTACGACCACATGCCGACGATCCTGCCGACCGATCCCGGCGGGCCGGGCGCTCCGCCGAAGTACGTCTGGGACGGCTGGGACGGCGGTCAGGTCTGGCTCGCCAAGGAGGCCAAGGCGTACGGCGTCGAACGGTTCTTCGCCGACGCCTGGAGCGCGCCGGCCTTCATGAAGACCAACGGCAGCGAGAACGACGGCGGAGAGCTCCTGCCCGAATGGCGTCAGGCCTACGCGAACTACCTCGTCCAGTACGCCAAGTTCTACCAGCGGGAAGGCATCGGGATCACCGACCTGGGATTCACCAACGAACCCGACTGGACGGCGACGTACGCCTCGATGCGGTTCACCCCGCAGCAGGCCGTCGACTTCCTCAAGGTGCTCGGGCCGACCGTCCGCGCATCCGGACTGAAGACCGGGGTGGTCTGCTGCGACGCCGCGGGCTGGGACCGCCAGGTGGCCTACACAGAGGCCATCGAGGCGGACCCGGCGGCTGACAAGGCCGTGCGGACCGTCACCGGCCACCGCTACAGCGGCCCGACCGAGGTTCCGCAACCCACCGACAAGCGTGTGTGGATGTCGGAATGGTCGCCGGACGGCACCACCTGGAACGAGAGCTGGGACGACGGCAGCGGCTACGACGGTTTCACCGTCGCGGCCGACATCCAGCACACCCTGACCGTCGGCAACGCCAACGCCTACGTCTACTGGACCGGCGCGTCCCTCGGTGCGACCCGGGGCCTCATCCAGCTCGCCGACCCCGGAGACGACTACCGGGTGTCCAAGCGGTACTGGGCGCTGGCCGCCTTCAGCCGCTTCATCCGCCCCGATGCCGTCCGTGTGCCGGTCACGAATGTCGACCCGTCGCTGCGGATCACCGCCTTCCGCAACACCGACGGCAGTCGCGTGATCGAGATCCTCAACACCGCGACCACCGGAAGGTCCGCGGCCTTCACCCTTCGAGGCGGGCACGACCGCCACCCCGATGTCTACGTCACCGACGAGACCCGCTCGCTCACCCCGGTCGACGTCGTCTCCGCGCACGGCACGACCCTCACGGCCACGTTCGCCCCGCGCGCGCTGACCACGATCGTCCTCGACTGAAACGACGGACCCCTCCGAGGAGTCATCCATGTCCCTGTCCCGGCACCTCATCGCCCTGTCCGCCGCCGTCTGCCTCGCGGCCGGCCTCGCCGCCGCGCCCGCGACCGCCGAGCCGCGTCCCATGACGCTCGGCGAACTGGCCAGGAAGCAACACAAGTACTTCGGCTCGGCCACCGACAACCCCGAGTTCACCGACGCCGCCTATCTGAAGCTCCTCGGCAGCGAGTTCGGGCAGACCACCCCCGGCAACGCCATGAAGTGGTACGCCACCGAACCCGAGCCCGGCGTCTTCGACTTCACCGCCGGCGACGAGGTCGTGGCCTTCGCCAAGGCCCACCACCAGAAGGTCCGCGGCCACACCCTCGTCTGGCACAGCCAGCTCCCCGCCTGGCTCACCGAGCGCAGCTGGACCGCCGAGGAGCTGCGCCCCGTCCTCAAGAACCACATCCAGAAGGTGGCCCGGCACTACAAGGGCAAGGTCATCCACTGGGACGTCGTCAACGAGGCCTTCAACGAGGACGGCACCTACCGCGAGTCGGTCTTCTACAAGACGCTCGGCCCCGGCTACATCGCCGACGCCCTGCGCTGGGCCCACGAGGTCGACCCGCACGCCAAGCTGTACCTCAACGACTACAACGTCGACGGGATCGGCCCCAAGAGCGACGCCTACTACCACCTGATCAAGCAGCTGAAGGCCGACGGCGTCCCGGTGGAGGGCTTCGGCATCCAGGGGCACCTGGCGCTCCAGTACGGCTTCCCCGCCGACATCAAGCAGAACATGCAGCGCTTCGCCGACCTCGGCGTCGAGGTCGCTGTCACCGAGCTCGACATCCGGATGAACCTCCCCGCGACCCCGGAAAAGCTCGCCACCCAGGCCACCTGGTACGCCGACTACGTCAAGGCCTGCCTGGCGGTCAGGAAGTGCGTCGGCGTCACCATCTGGGACTACACCGACAAGTACTCGTGGATCCCCTCCGTGTTCCCCGGCGAGGGCGCCGCGCTGCCCTACGACGAGAACCTGACGCCCAAGCCCGCCTACCACGCGATCAGGGAGGTGCTGGGCGGATGATCAGAACGGCGATCGTGGGTACGGGCGGGATCGCCGGCATCTGCCACGTTCCCGCTCTCCGCGCACAGGCGCACCGGGCCGAGATCGTGGCGGCCGTCGACGTGGACGCCACGCGCGCCGAGGCGTTCGCGACCGAGCACGGCATCCCCGCGGTCTACACAGACCTGCACACGATGCTCGACGAACAGCGCCCGGACGTCGTGCATCTGTGCACGCCGCCGTCTTGGCACGCCGAACAGGCCGTGGCGTGCCTGGAGTCGGGGGCGTGGGTGTGGTGCGAGAAGCCGGTGGCACTGTCGCTGGCCGAGCTCGACCGGATCCAAGCCGCCGAAGGCCCCGCCGTCGCGGGCGCGGTGTTCCAGCACAGGTACGGCTCGGGCGCCCGATACCTGCGCGACCGGATCGCGGCCGGGACCCTGGGACGTCCCTTGGTCGCGCAGTGCGTCACGGCGTGGTACCGCGACGACGCCTACTACGAGGTGCCCTGGCGCGGCACCTGGCGCAGCGAGGGCGGTGGCCCGACCCTGAGCCACGGCATCCATCAGATGGAT
Organism: Streptomyces aureus; assembly: GCF_001418135.1. GTDB lineage: Bacteria > Actinomycetota > Actinomycetes > Streptomycetales > Streptomycetaceae > Streptomyces > Streptomyces aureus_A. The sequence goes on along the minus strand of NZ_LIPQ01000018.1, from coordinate 28,672 downwards.
CTGATGCTGGACGTGCTCGGCGCATGGGCAGAGGTGCGTGCGATGGCCGGCCGGCTGGAGCGCGACGTCCAGACCGAGGACGTGTCCACGGCCCTGGTCCGGTTCGAGACCGGAGCCATCGCGACGGTCGTCAACAGCGTCCTCTCCCCACGCGAGGAGAGCTATCTGCGGTTCGACCTCACCGACGCCACGGTCGAACTCCGGCACCTGTACGGCTACTCCAACGCGGACTGGACGTTCACCGCCAGGTCGCCCCACGCGAAGTGGGAGCCGCCGGACGACCTGCCCAGCTCGCACACCGCCCAGCTCGCGGACTTCCTGGACGGCTACGAGGCCGGGCTCCGGCCCGACCTGGGCAGGCCCACCATGGAACTGGTCACCGCCCTCTACAAGGCAGCGATCACCGGCCTGCCGGTCCGGCGCGGAGAGATCGACGCGACCGATCCGTTCTACGGCTCACTCGACGGGGGACGACCGGAGGCTCTCCGATGACGTTCGAACTCCTCGAGAAGGAGGACTCGCTGATCGTCCGGGCTCGCGGGGTCGACCTCTTCCGCTATGTGCACCGGCCGGTCATGGACCCCTTCGAGGCACCGAAGCCCTACCTGCATCCGGTGCGTACGCTCGCCGGCGACGTGGTGACCGGATACCGGCCGCACGACCACCGCTGGCACAAGGGCGTCCAGTTCACGGCGTCATGGGTGTCGGGACAGAACTTCTGGGGCGGCGGCACGTACCTGCGGGGCCGGGGCTATGTCGACCTGCCGAACCTCGGCACGATGCGCAGCCTCACCGTGTCCGGCGAGACGAGTCACGGCCGTGCCGTCGTCACCGAGCACCTGGCCTGGCACACGATGGCGGGGGAGCACTGGATCGACGAGCGTCGCACGCTCACCGCGCGGGACGTCGAGGCCGGCTCCTGGACCCTGGAGATCACCACCGCGCTGACCAACGTCCTGGACACCGACCTGATGTTCGGCAGCCCCGGCACCCAGGGCAGAGAACTCGCCGGATACTCGGGTCTGTTCTGGCGCGGCCCGCGTGACTTCACCGGCGGTGACGTGATCGGCCCCGGCATGGGCGAGCAGGGCGAGTGGCTGGCCTTCATCGGCAGGCACGACGAGGTCGACCGCTCCTCCACTCTGCTCTTCCTGGACGATCCGGACGTCCCCGGCCACTGGTTCGTCCGCAGTGAGCCCCTTCCCGCCGTCAACCCGTCCCTGGCGTTCGGCAAGGAACTGCCGCTGGCCCCGGGCGACACCCTGTCGCGCCGTTACCGGATCGTCGTGGCCGACGACGCGTGGACCCTCGCGCGCCTGTCCCGCCACGTCGAGGAACACCCGTGGTGACTCCGCTCCCCGGCGGGGTGGGGATCTCCGGGCTGACCGTGTACGACTGGGAGGCCGCCGACGGGCTGTGCGGCGGCACCCCCCACATGCACCTCGTCTGCTCCGAGGCCTACGTCGTGATCGGCGGATCCGGCAGCGTCCAGACCCTCACCACCTCCGGTTTCACCGACACGCCGCTGCGCCCCGGTGACGTCGTCTGGTTCACCCCCGGAACGATCCACCGTCTCGTCAACGCCGGCGCCCTGCGTCTCGTGGTCCTCATGCAGAACAGCGGACTTCCCGAGGCGGGCGACGCCGTCTTCACCTTCCCCCCTCCCGTACTGGCCGATCCCGACGCCTACCGGGCGGCGGCCGTCCTGACCGGCGACCACGCCGCGGCGGCGCGCCGCCGCCGCGACCTGGCACTCGAAGGCTTCCTGGCCCTGCGTGAAGGTGGGCTGCGGGAGTTCCACGCCGCGGCCCACCGCCTGAAGCGCGACCTCCTTGACGCCTGGTGGTTCCGCTGGCGTGACGGCCCGCTGGCGGCGACCCTCGCCACCGGCTGCCAACTGGCAGGGCTGAAGACCGGAGACCTCTCCCACCTCGATCACGGCGACGTGTCGCGGCTGGAGCGCCCGGAGGAACCGCTCTTCGGCATGTGCGGCCTTCTCCACGCCTATCCCGTCCCCGTCCCCCTGACGACGCGGCCGCCGCGCGGCTCGTCGGAGTCACCTCACCTCCCACCCCCGAAGGAGCCCTCCTGATGAGGTTTCGCCATCCACCCCTGATCCTGAGTCTCGTCCTCGCGGTCCTGTCGTCCTTGCTGCTCGGGGCCACTCTCCTCAATGCCCCGCCCGCCGCCGCGGCCACCATCGACACCAACGCCTGGTACGTGCTGGTCAACCGCAACAGCGGAAAGGCCCTGGACGTCTACAACCTCGCGACCGGCGACGGCGCCCGCATCACCCAGTGGACCAGGAACGACCAGAACCAGCAGCAGTGGCAGTTCGTCGCCTCCGGCGACGGCTACTACCGCGTCAAGTCCCGCCACTCGGGCAAGGTCCTGCACGTCCAGAACAGTTCCACCGCCAACGGCGGCGCGATCGTCCAGTGGACGGACGTGAACGGCACCAACCAGCAGTGGCGGCCGGCCGACAGCGCGGACGGTCACATCAGGCTCGTCGCCCGCCACAGCGGCAAGGCCCTCGAAGTCCAGGGCGGCTCCACCGCCGACAACGCGAACGTCGTCCAGTACGACGACTGGGGCGGCGCCAACCAGCAGTGGCAGCTCGTCAAGGTCGCCGGCGGAACCCCCGGCACCTGTGCCCTTCCCTCGACGTACCGCTGGTCGTCGACGGGCGCGCTGGCGCAGCCCAAGGCCGGATGGGCCTCGCTCAAGGACTTCACCGTCGCCCCCCACAACGGCAAGCACCTCGTCTACGCGACGACCCACGGCACCACGGGGACGGGAGTGGGCTGGGGCTCGATGAACTTCACCCCGTTCACCGACTGGTCCCAGATGGCCACGACGGGCCAGAACAAGATGTCGAATTCCGTCGTCGCACCCACGCTCTTCTACTTCGCGCCGAAGAACATCTGGGTGCTCGCCTACCAGTGGGGCAGGACCGCCTTCTCCTACCGGACGTCGAGCGACCCCACCAACCCGAACGGCTGGTCGGCGGAGCAGGAGCTCTTCTCCGGAACCATCGCCGGGTCGGGAACGGGCCCCATCGACCAGACGCTCATCGGCGACGGGACGAACATGTACCTGTTCTTCGCCGGTGACAACGGCAAGATCTACCGGGCCAGCATGCCGATCGGGAACTTCCCGAGCAGCTTCGGCTCGTCCTACACGACGATCATGAGCGACACGGAGAAGAACCTCTTCGAGGCGCCCCAGGTCTACAAGGTCAAGGACCAGAACCAGTACCTCATGATCGTCGAGGCCCGGGGCGCGAGCGAACACCGCTACTTCCGCTCGTTCACGGCCACCAGCCTCAACGGCTCGTGGACGCCGCAGGCCGCGACCGAGAGCAACCCCTTCGCCGGCAAGGCCAACAGCGGCGCCACCTGGACCAACGACATCAGCCACGGCGAGCTGATCCGCGCCGGCGCCGACCAGACCTTCACGATCGACCCCTGCAACCTGCAGTTCCTCTACCAGGGTCGTGACCCCAACTCCGGCGGTGACTACGGCCAGTGGGCCTACCGCCCGGGTCTGCTGACGCTCCAGCGCTGACGACGTGGCGGGCTCGGTGGTCACCCGAGCCCGCCACGGTCACGGGCCGGGGCCGCGTCCGGGACCGGCGTCGCCTGTGACGGCCGCCCACCGGGCGACGCCGGCGGACCGACCCCGTCTCACGTCGTATTCTTTGCCGACGCAGAGGCCGGTCGCCGTCCGCCGGTGGACCGCTTCCCTGGAGAGGGTGGGAATGGGGCTCATCGACGTGGACCACGCGGGGCTGGTCGTCGCGGCGCAGGCCGGTGACGACCGGGCGCGCGAGGAGCTGATCGCCGCGTACCTGCCGCTGGTCTACAACATCGTCGGGCGAGCGCTGAGCGGCCACGCCGACGTCGACGACGTCGTCCAGGAAACCTTGTTGCGGGTGGTGCGTGACCTGCCTGCCCTGCGCGCCCCCGAGAGCTTCCGGTCCTGGCTCGTGTCGATCACGCTCCGCCAGATCAACACCCACCTGCACCGCAGACACGCCTTCGCCGAACGGACCACGGCCATCGACGAGGCGCACCAGATACCGGATGCCGGCGCCGAGCCCGTGGACACGGCGATCCTCCGGCTGCATGTCTCGGACGAGCGCCGTCGCGTCGTCGAAGCCAGCCGGTGGCTTGATCCGGATCATCGGGTGCTGCTGTCGCTCTGGTGGCAGGAATGCGCCGGTTCGCTGAGCCGTGACGACATCGCCGCCGCGACGGGGCTCACGGTCGCCCACGTCGGAGTACGCCTGCAACGCATGCGCGAGCAGCTGGAACTGTGCAGGACGATCGTCGCCGCGCTGGAGGCCGACCCGCGCTGTCCCCGACTGGACGAGGCCGTCGTCGGCTGGGACGGCCTGCGCGCATCGGTGTGGCGCAAGCGCATGGCGCGGCACACCCGTGGCTGCCCGGTCTGCACGGGGCCGACGACGGAACGGGTTCCGGCCGAACTGCTCCCCCTCGGCCTCGCGACGCTGGCCGTCCCGGCCGGACTGATCTCCGCGCTCGCCGCCAAGGGTCTGCTGTCGGGTACCGCCGCGATCGCCGCCGGGCCGGCCGCGGCACACGTCGCTGTCGGCAGCGCGACGGGGGGAGGTGGCCTGCACGTCGCGCTGACCGGCAAACTCGCGGCGATCACCGCTCACCCGTTGGTGAGCCTCGCCACCGGCGCGGTGCTCGTCGCCGGAACGGCCACCTATGTGAGCTGGCCCGAACCGGCGCCTCGGGTGCCCGCCGTCGTCGCCGCCCCCACGGCCGGCACCGCCTCGCCGGCCCCGTCGCGCACCACGACGTCGGACGAACCGTCCCCCGCGAGTCCGCCCGCCGCCGCAGCCACCGTTCCGCTCGGCGCGCGCTCGCTGGAGTCCGTGGACGAGCCCGGCCTGTTCGTCACCCATACCGGCGACCACGCGACGCTCGGCCGGGTCTCCGCGTCCAGCGGCGCGCAGACCCGCAACCGGGGCACCTTCACGGTCATCGCGGGTCTGGCCGACACACGGTGTGTCACCTTCCGCGCCGCGGACGGCCGGTACCTTCGCCACTCCTACCTGCGGCTGCGGCTGAGCACCGACGACGGCAGCGATCTGTTCCGTGAAGACGCGACCTTCTGTCCGCGCCCTGGGTCGGTCGCGGGGTCGGTGACCCTGCACGCGCACAACTATCCCGGCTCCGTCCTCCGCCACCGTGACGGAGGCATCTGGCTCGACGGCTCCGACGGAACACGGACCTTCGCCGGGCAGGCATCCTTCATCGTGCGCCGGACCTGGTCCTGAGAGTCGCTCCCGCGCCAGGCCGTTTCCCACCAGGCAGTGAGTCGGGTGTCTCGCACCGCCTCCGCGGGGACGACCGAACCGCGGGGCTCGGCATAACGCTTTCTGCCTGCGACATGCGTCACTGAGCGAACTTCCGGACGGCGCGAGTTTTCTGTTACGCGACCGCGAGTTCGGCGGCCTCCACTTCAGGGGTGACCTTCCCCCACTGGCGTATCCCCCTGAAGAGAGGCCTCCCATGACGCAACGCACCCATGTGAACCGCGACCCGCGAGGAACAGCATGAAGGGCGTGCACCGGCTTCGCCGGCGTCGCCGTACCTGGGCGACAGGACTGTCGGCCGCAGCGGTGGTCGCCGGTGCCCTGACGCTCCTCCCCAACTCCGCCGGAGCCGCGGCCCTGGGTACCGAGGCGGCCCCTTCGGGCCGGTACTTCGGCACGGCTGTGGCCGCAGGCCGGCTCGGCGACTCGGCGTACACCGCGATCGCCGACCGGGAGTTCAACATGATCACCCCGGAGAACGAGATGAAGTGGGACGCCATCGAACCGTCCCGCGGCAGATTCAACTTCGGCCCGGCGGACCGGATCGTCGATCGTTCCCTGGCACGCGGCCAGCGCCTCCGCGGCCACACCGCGGTCTGGCACTCGCAGCTCCCCTCCTGGGTGAGCTCCATCCGCGACGCGAAGACGCTGCGCGGCGTGATGAACCACCACATCACCACCCAACTGGCCCACTACAAGGGCAAGATCTACGCCTGGGACGTGGTCAACGAGGCGTTCGCCGACGGCGGCGGCGGCCGGCTCCGCGACTCGGTCTTCCAGAAGGTGCTGGGCGACGGCTTCATCGAGGAAGCGTTCCGCACCGCCCGCGCGGCCGACCCCTCGGCCAAGCTCTGCTACAACGACTACAACATCGAGAACTGGTCGGACGCCAAGACCCAGGGCGTCTACCGCATGGTGAAGGACTTCACGTCCCGCGGCGTGCCCATCGACTGCGTCGGGTTCCAGAGCCACTTCGGGGCGGGCGGCCCGCCGGCGAGCTTCAAGACCACCTTGGCCGGCTTCGCCGCCCTGGGCGTCGACGTCCAGATCACCGAGCTGGACATCGCCCAGGCATCACCCACCCACTACGCGAACACGGTCAGCACCTGCCTGTCCGTGGCCCGGTGCACCGGCATCACCGTGTGGGGCGTCCGTGACAGCGACTCCTGGCGGAGCGGCGAAAGCCCCCTGCTGTTCGACCGGAACGGCAAGCCCAAGCCCGCCTACACCGCCGTCATGAACGCTCTCACGTCCGGCTCCGGCACCACGCCGACCAAGCCGACCGACCGTGCCGGGGAGATCAAGGGTGTGGCCTCCGGCCGCTGTATCGACATCCCCGGCTCCGCCACGGCGAACGGCACCCGGGCGCACCTTTGGGACTGCGGCGGACAGGCCGGCCAGCGCTGGACCCACACCGCCGCCAAGCAGCTGAAGGTCCACGGCGAGAAGTGCCTGGACGCCAAGGGCAACGGAACCGCCAACGGCACCCCGGTGATCATCTGGGACTGCAACGGCGGCGCCAACCAGCAGTGGGACATCAACGCCGACGGCACGATCACCGGCGTCCAGTCCGGGCTGTGCCTCGACGCCGTCGGCGCGGCCACCGCGAACGGCACCACGATCCAGCTTTACACCTGCGCGTCGGTCGGCAACCAGAAGTGGACCGCCCCCTCCGCGACGGGCAGCGGCGCGTGTGCTCTTCCCTCGACGTACAAGTGGAGCTCGACGGGCGCCCTCGCCCAGCCGGCGAACGGATGGGCCGCGGTGAAGGACTTCACCCACGTCATGCACAACGGCAAGCACCTGGTCTACGCGTCGAGCGCGTCGGGAACCTCGTACGGCTCGATGGCGTTCAGCCCCTTCACGCACTGGTCCGACATGGCGTCGGCCGGCCAGACGAAGATGGGCCAGAACACGGTGGCGCCCACGTTGTTCTACTTCGCGCCCAAGAAGATCTGGGTCCTTGCGTACCAGTGGGGTGCGTCGCCCTTCAGCTACCGCACGTCCAGCGACCCCACCGACCCCCATGGCTGGTCCGCGCCGAAGCCACTGTTCACCGGCAGCATCCCCCGCACCGAATCCGGCACCGGCCCGATCGACCAGACCCTGATCGCCGACGACCGGAACATGTACCTGTTCTTCGCCGGTGACAACGGCAAGATCTACCGGGCGAGCATGCCGATCGGGAACTTCCCCGGCAGCTTCGGCCCGTCGTACACGACGGTCATGAGCGACACGGAGAAGAACCTCTTCGAGGCGCCCCAGGTCTACAAGGTCAAGGGCCAGAACCAGTACCTCATGATCGTCGAGGCCCGGGGCGCGAGCGAGCACCGCTACTTCCGCTCGTTCACGGCCACCAGCCTCAACGGCTCGTGGACGCCGCAGGCCGCGACCGAGAGCAACCCCTTCGCGGGCAGGGCGAACAGCGGCGCCACCTGGACCGACGACATCAGCCACGGTGACGTGGTCCGCAGCAACCCCGATCAGACCATGACGATCGACCCCTGCAACCTGCAGTTCCTCTACCAGGGCAAGTCCCGCACCGCGGGTGGCCCCTACGACCGACTGCCGTACCGGCCGGGCGTCCTCACGCTGCAGCGCTGACCCGCCCGATCCACGGTTACACAAGGAGAACACCCCCCTCATGAACAACCCCACGAACGGCGCGCGCCGCGGGCGTCACCGTCGTCGCTGGAGCGCCACCGCCCTGCTGCTCGGCGTGCCCGCCGCCGTCGTCCCGTACCTCCTGTTCACCCAGGAGGACTCGCAGGCCGCGACCGTCGACGCCAACGCCTACTACCGCCTGATCTCCGTGCGCAGCGGCAAGGCCCTGGACGTCAACGCCTTCTCCACCGCCGACGGAACCCGCATCCAGCAGTGGACCGACCAGAACACCGCCAACCAGCAGTGGCGGCTGCGGTCCACCGGCGACGGCTACTACGAGCTGGTGAACCGCAACAGCGGCAAAGTGCTCGGCATAGCGGGCGATTCGACCGCACAGGCGGCTGCCGTCGAGCAGCAGACCGACAGCTCCTCCGCCTCCCAGGAGTGGCGGATCGACGAGGTGAGCGGTTCCGGCGCCGTCACCTTCACCTCCCGCGGGAGCGGCCAGGTCCTGGACGTCTCCGGAGGCTCCACGGCTCAGGGCGCGGCGATCATCCAGTATCCCGGCAGGGGCAGCGCCAACCAGCAGTGGAAGCTGCTGAAGGTCGCCGACGCGCAGTCGGCCGCGGCCGGACCGTACACGTGGCGGAACGCCCAGGTGGTCGGCGGCGGTTACGTCACCGGGCTTGTGTTCAACCCTCGGGAGAAGGGGCTGCTGTACGCGCGTACCGACATGGGCGGCGCCTACCGCTGGGACAGCGCGGCCGAGCAGTGGATCCCGCTGACCGACTGGCTCGGTGAGAAGGACTGGAACCTGCTGGGCATCGACGCGCTGGCCACCGACCCCGGCGACCCCGACCGGCTCTACCTCGCGGCGGGCACCTACACCAACGAGTGGGCCGGCAACGGCGCGCTCCTGCGCTCCACCGACCGGGGCCGCACCTTCCGGCGCACCGACCTGCCCTTCAAGCTGGGCGGCAACGAGGACGGCCGCGGGGCGGGCGAACGGCTCGTGATCGACCCCGCGGACAACCGCACCCTACTGCTGGGCACCCGCAAGAACGGCCTGTGGCGCAGCACGGACAGCGGTGTGACATGGCGGCAGGTCTCCTCGTTCCCCGTCAAGGACGGGGCGAGCAGCGGCGCGGGCATCTCCTTCGTGACGTACGGTCCGGCAGGCGGCAACACGGTCTACGTCGGCGTCGCCGACAAGTCCACCTCCCTGTACCGCTCCACCGACGGCGGCACCACCTGGCAGGCCGTCCCCGGACAGCCCACCGGCCAGTTCCCGCAGCACGGTGTCCTCTCCGGCGACGGCTCGCTCTACCTGACGTACACCAACGCCCCCGGACCCAACGGCGTGACGGGCGGCTCGGTGTGGAAGCACACGCCGAGCGGCGGGGCCTGGAAGAACGTTTCCCCTTCTCAGGGCAGCTACGGCTTCTCCGGACTGGCCGTCGACCCGCGCAAGCCGTCCACGGTGATGGTCACCACCCTCGACCGCTGGTGGCCCGAGGACGAGATCTACCGCACCGCCGACGGCGGCACGACCTGGAAGGCGCTGGCGGACAAGTCGGTGCGGAACGCCTCCGCCGCTCCCTACGTCGGCACCCACACCGGGCACTGGATGACCGCCCTGGCCATCGACCCCTTCGACTCCGGGCACGTGCTGTACGGCACCGGCAACGGCATCTGGCGCAGCAAGGACGCCACCGCCACCGACAGCGGCGGCACCAGCCACTGGACCGCCGGAGCACGCGGCCTTGAGGAGACCGCGCTGATGGACGCGATCGCCCCACCGGGCGGCGCCACCGTCCTCACCGCCATGGGCGACCAGGGCGGATTCCGCCACGAAGACCTGACCAAGGTGCCCGCCGGGCGACTGAGCAACCCGATGATGACCAACAGCACCGACATCGACTTCGCTCAGGCCAACCCCTCGATGATGGTCCGGGTCGGCCGTGGCGGCGCGCAGGACGGCGCATACTCCACCGACGGCGGCACCAGCTGGACCGGCTTCAAGGCGGAGCCGGCGACCGGCGCCCAGGACGGCCATGTCGCGCTCGCGGCGGACGGCTCCACCATCGTCTGGACCCAGGCCGGCCAGGCTCCGCACCGCTCGACCGACAAGGGGGCGAGCTGGTCCAAGGTCCGCGGCCTGGGCACCGACGCCGTCGTCGTCGCCGACCGCTCCTCGGCCAGGACCTTCTACTCCCTGGCCGGCGGCACGCTCCACGCCAGCACGGACGGCGGCGCGACCTTCACCGCCCGCGCCACGAACCTGCCCGCCGGCCGGCTCACGGCCGTCCCCGGCGTCGCCGGGGACCTGTGGATCGCCGGCGGCGCCAAGGGACTGCTGCACTCCACCGACGGCGGCAGCACCTTCACCACGCTCACCACGGTGCGGTCCGCGTCCGCCCTCGGCTTCGGCAAGGCCGCACCCGGCGCCTCCTACCAGGCCCTCTATCTGATCGGTACCGTCAAGGACGTCACCGGCGTCTTCCGCTCCACCGACAAGGGCGCCACCTGGCTCCGCGTCAACGACGACGCCCACCAGTGGGGCGCCATCGGAGGCGTCGGCGTCATCACCGGTGACCCCGACACCTACGGGCGCGTCTTCGTCGGCACCAACGGACGCGGCCTCCAGTACGGCGACCCGTCCTGACACTCCCCCCGAGCGGGGCCGCAGGCACGATGCCTGCGGCCCCGGCAGGTGCCACGGCCTCCACCCGGAGGGGCGACCCGCTGCCGACCCGCCTGGCGGGCTGCTTGCGCGCCCGGCTCAGTCGGACCGGGCGGGGGCTCGTAGTTCGACCTTGTACCCGCCCTGTGGGGTGGATTCGGCGGTGAGGATGCCGTCGAGCAGTTCGGCGCGTTCCTTCAGACCGACAAGGCCGTGGTGGGCGCTCGGCAGGGCGACGGACGGGCGGGTGGGGGCGGTGTTGGTCACGGTGACGCCGAAGTGGTGTGCGTCGTGCCACAGGCGTACCTCGGCGCGGGCGCCGGGGGCGTGTTTGCGCACGTTGGTGAGTGCTTCCTGGACCGTACGGTAGACGGTGCGCTGAGCGGTGGTGCTGATGCCGGCGGGGAGCTCCCCGGCCAGGGTGGTCTCGATGCCGCTGTTGGCGATGAGCTTCTGGAGGTCGGCGAGCGTGGGCTGGGGGGTGAGTGCGGTTTCCCTGCCGCCCGAGGCGCGGAGCAGGGTGACCATGTGACGGAGTTCGTCCAGGGTGTTCGCGCTCAGGGTGCGGATGGTGCGAGCCGCCTCTCGGGCGTCGAGGTCCTTGGCGGCCACCTGCATCGCTCCGGCCTGTACGGCGATGAGGCTGACCTGGTGGGAGACGACGTCGTGCATCTCGCGGGCGAGTTGGGCGCGCTCGCTGGCGAGGACGGTCTGGGCGTGCAGGGCACGTTCGTGTTCCCGGGCCTCTTCGACCTCGACGAGCTGTCGGGCCACGTCGTGCCTGGCCTGCACGAGCTGGCCGAACAGCACGGGGGCGACGGCCGTGGCCAGCGTGTAGACGAACTGGACGAGCGTCCATGTCCGGTCGCCGTCGAACGCGTCCGACAACGGCCAGACGAGGGTGTCCACCCCCGCGTTCAGCAGGGCACAGCCGGCCAGCATCGGTCGGTTGCGGGTGGAGGCGGCCAGTGTGTACAGGGCGGTGATCGGCGCGACCGCGACGTCCATGAACAGGGTCATGGGCAGGGTGAACAGGAAGACGGCGAGCGGGAAGCGCCTGCGCAGGAACAACGCCGTGCTGCCGAGGGCGACGCAGGCCCAGACGAGAGGGGTCCCCTCGCCGTAGAGGTTGATCCAGGCGTCGAGCACGGCGAGGACGACGAGACCCCCGTCGACGGCCCAGTGGGGTACGCGCCGCCACAGTGCCCGGCCCGTGCTCATCGCCCGTCGTCCCGCGACGGGTTGTCGTCGTTCCTGCCGAGCAGTCCGGCGCGCTCGGCGAGCAGTGCGGCCTGGACACGGCCGGCGACCCGCAGCTTGTTCAGGATCGAGCTGACGTGGTCCTTGACGGTGCCCGCGCTCAGATGGACACGGGTGCCGATCTCGGCGTTGGACAGTCCTTCCGCGACCAGGACGAGGACGGCGCGCTCCCGGTCGCTGAGCAGGTTCACCCGTGCCACCTCCGCGTCCTGGGGTGCTCCCGCTCCAGGGTGACCGCGCAGCAGCGCGCGTGAGGCTTTCGGGGACATCACCACCCCGCCGGCGGCCAGGGTGCGCACGAGCTGGGCGAGCTGCTCGGGCTCGGTGTCCTTGAGCAGGAAGCCGGCGGCACCCGACCGCAGCGCGGTGAGGATGTACTCGTCGGTGTCGAAGGTGGTCAGCATGGCGACGTGCGGCGGTGCGGCCAGTTCCTGGATCTTCCGCAGGACGGTCAGGCCGTCCACGTCCGGCATGCGGATGTCGAGGAGTACGACGTCCGGCCTCTCGCGCCGGATGACGTCGGCCGCCTGCGCCCCGTCCGCGGTCGCGACGACCTCGATGCCGTCGGACGCGTTCAGGATCATCTGGAAACCGGACCGCACCAGGGCCTCGTCATCCACCACCACTACCCGGATCACCGGCGTTCCGCCTCACACTCGTCTGCTCCGTCCGGCCTCTCGGCGATCCGTGTCGGCACCCGCACCGGGGCGTCCACGCTCTCGTACGGTGATCGCCTGCCGTCGACAGTACGTCCGGCAGGGTACGCGGTGGCGCGATGACCGTGGAGTGTGGACATCCGGCGGGTCGGCTCCAGCCGTTCGGGGGGACCATCCCGACCGTCGGCGGGCAGGTGCACGAAGGACGGCGGATGGTGTCCCTCGTCCTCGTCCGCTGGAGTCGGTCCATGGGCCCGCACGAGTCCGCGGGCCACAGCCGTTTCCCTACCGTTCGAGGACGACCCCGTCATGCCCCGCCCGTTCCCGCGTCAGCCCGTCCACGCTCTGCGTCGCTGTGCGGCGCGACCCCGTGTGCTCTTCGGGGGTGTGTACGGGGCGGTGCTGGCCAGTTCCATGGTGGCCGCCCTGACGGAACAGGGTGAGACGGCGCCCGCCGACCGGTTCACCAGCGCCCAATGGCTCCTGGTGACGGCCTTCGCCTCGGCGTTGGCCCACGGCTACGCGCATCTGATGGCCCTGCGTGGCGACCGGACCCATCACGGTGTGCGCGCCGGGGTGCGGCTGTTGCTGTCCGAGTGGCCGTTGGTGGCGGCGACGGTGCCGACGCTGGGCGTGCTGCTCGGCGCCGCCTGGGGATGGTGGCCCACGGAGGACGTCGAGTGCGTGGTCTTCGCCGTGAACGTGGTGCTGCTGTTCGCCTGGGGTCTGTCCGCGGCCCGCGCCGCCGGTCGCACCTGGGGCTCCGCCGTGAGGATCGGCACGGTGGACGCGTTGCTCGGCCTCGTGGTCGTGGTGGCCAACGCCGTCATCAAGTAGGACGGCGGGCCGTCCGGGCCCGCGAACCGTCCTGGGCGCCGTTCCGCCACTCGGCGGGGCTGGTCCCGGCCGGTCGGCGGGGGTCTCACCGAAGCCCGTCGGATGGTCCGCTTCCCGGCGGCGCCCGGAGATTGTCCGTATGACACAGATACAGCCGCCGCAGGAGAACTCGCCTCCACTGACCCGCACTTCGACCGAGTCCGCCAGGAAGCTCTCCGGGGGATCATCGACGGGGCGCCTGGTCGGGGTGGATCTGGCCCGCGCGTTGGCGGTGTTCGGCATGTACATCGTGCACATCGGCCCGCCGCTGTCGGCCACGGACGGCGTCGCCAGATGGGTCCGGTACCTTGCCGACGGCCATTCGTCGGTTCTGTTCGCCACCCTCGCCGGGTTCTCGCTGATGCTGATCGCCGGGCGCCGTGAGCCGAAGACCGGCCTGGCGGGCCGGCAGGCGAAGGCCCGGATCGCGATCCGCGCCGTGGTCCTGCTGGCGCTGGGCACCATGCTGGCGATGGAGTACGGGGGAGTGATCATCCTCGGCTTCTACGGTGTCTACTTCCTCCTCGCCCTGCTCCTGCTGCGGCTGTCCGCCGAGGCACTGGCGATCACCGCTGCCGGGCTCGCGCTCGTCACACCCCAGCTGGCGTTCGTCCTGGACGCGCGGCTCAGCGAGTCCGTCCAGCAGACCATCGACGCCCACGACCCGCTCAAGAGGATCAGCGAGGTCGGCGTGCTCGACCTGCTGCTCACCGGCTTCTATCCGACGATCACGTGGATGTCGTTCGTGGTCGCCGGCATGGCGCTGGCCCGCCTCGACCTGTCGGCCGTCTCCGTCCAGCGTCGTCTGGCCGCGCTCGGTGCCGCTCTGACCGTCGGCGCCTACGGCCTGTCGCTGCTGCTGACGGGCAAGGACGCGCTGCGCAGCATGGCGGAGGACGGGAAGTCGTCCGCCGGGTTCGAGAAGGCGTCGTCCTTCGGCAGCGGATCCTTCGAGGCCCCCCGGCGGGCGGCCTCGGAACTGCTGTCCGCCGGGCCGCACAGCGGCACCACGTTCGACATCGTCGGCAGCGTGGGCGTCGCCATCCTCGTGCTCGTGGGCGGGACGGTGCTGATGGACCGCCTGCCGCGACTGCGCAGCCTGGCGAAACCCGTCATCGCCGTGGGCACCATGTCCCTGACGGCCTACGTCGGTCACTTCCTCGCCCAGTCCATGCTCGGCATATCCGCCGGCGAAAGCAGCCAGACGTCCTGGATCCCCGTGCTCCTGTTCGTCCTCGGAGCGATCGCGTTCGCCGCGGGCTGGTCCCGATTCTTCCGCCGCGGACCGCTGGAGGCGTTGCTCAACGCCGTCACCAGGCCGGCGAAGCACATCCGATGAGGCCGGGCCGGGACGGTCGGCCCGCACGGCCCGTCCCGGCGGCGCCGATCCACGTGACCCGCAAGTGGCTGTTCCCATCAGCCCTTGCGGGTGCGGTGCCCGGCGTGGGCGTGCCGGTCACGGCTCACGGCACAGCAGCGTAGCCCTGTGTCGGCACGCCGCCGACCGGACTCCCGCTCGATCAGGCGTGGCACTCCTCGTGGTCTCGGCGTGCACCTCCGCTCCGCCGTGCGGCGGGGGCAGCCGGTGGGACACCCGACCTACCCGCCGGAGCGCCCCGCCGGGATCAGGAGCTGGGTCGCGGCCAGCTGTGCGTAGAGCTCGTCCCTGTTCAGCAGTTCCTCATGGGTGCCGATCGCGCGGACCGTGCCGGCGTCCATGACGACGACGCGCTCGGCGTCCGTGACCGTCGACAGGCGGTGTGCCACCACCAGGACGGTGGTCTCGCGTGCCGTCTCGGCGATGACGTCGCGCAGCGCCAGCTCGTTGACGGCGTCGAGCTGCGAGGTGGCCTCGTCCAGGAGCAGCAGCCGGGGCCTGCGCAGCAGTGCCCGGGCGATCGCGACGCGCTGGCGTTCGCCGCCGGACAGCTTCGAGCCGCGGTGCCCGACCAGGGTGTCCAGACCCTGCGGGAGACGCTCGACGAGCGTGTCGAGCCTGGTCCGGGCGAGGACGGCGCGGATGTCGTCGTCCGTCGCGCCGGGCGCGCTGAAGACCAGGTTCTCCCGCAGGGTGCCGGCCAGCACCGGCGCGTCCTGCTCGACGTACCCGATGGCGGACCGCAGCTCCGGCAGCGGCCACTGGCGTATGTCCTTGCCGTCCACCAGGATCCGGCCGCCACTCGCCTCGTAGAACCGCTCGATGAGGGAGAAGACCGTCGACTTGCCCGCACCCGAAGGCCCCACGAAGGCCGTCATCCCGGCGCCCGGCACGTCGAAGTCCACTTGCTGGTGGAGGGGCGGCAGCCCCGGCCCGTAGCGGAAGGACACCTCCTCGAAGCGGACCGACGCCGGGCGCCGTACGGCTGCCGAAGGCTGGGCCCGCGCGGGCTGCGGCGTGGTCGGCGGCTCCGCCGCGAGGCGGTCCACCTCCTTGATCCGGGAGATCGCGGCCGCGCCCTCCTGGTACGCGGAGGCGGCCTCGACCAGCTTGTACACCGGCTCCATCAGGTAGAACAGGTACAGCAGAAAGGCGATGAGCGTGGAGACGGGGATGTCCCCGGACGCCACCCGCGCCCCGCCGACCGCGAGCACGGCGAGGAACGCCAGCTCGACGGCGAGGTTGTCCGCCGTCCCGAGCAAGGCCTCCCACTTCGCGCCGCGCACGCCGTGGCGCCACGCCCGCCCGGCCGACGCCTCGACGCGGGCGGTCTCCCGCTCCTCGGCGCCGGACGCCTTCACGGTGCGGAACGCACCGAAGACCCGCTCCAGGCCGGTGGACATGTCCCCGACCGCGGCCTGGGAACGCTCAGCGGCCTGCCCGATCTTCGGCATCACACAGGCGGCGCCCGCGCCGACGACCGCGACCACGACGAGTGCGACGCCGACCAGGACGGCGTCCAGGAACGCCATCACCACGACCGCCGCGATCAACGTCAGCGCCCCGGTCGCGGCGTTGACCACCGCCTGGGTGCTGACGGCCCGCAGCAGCGTGGTGTCGGACGTCACCCGTGACATCAGATCGCCCGGCTGCATCCGGTCCACCTCCGCGAGGCGCAACCGCAGCAGCCGGCCGATCAGGCTGCGGCGGGCGGCCAGGACCACCGACTCCGCCGTCCGCTCCAGCACATAGGCACCGAACGCCTCGGCCACCGTGCTCAGCAGCACCAGCACGGTCAGCGCCAGCAGAAGGGTGGCGAGCGTGCCACCGGACGAGAGCCGGTCGACCAGCGCCTTCGTGGCCAGCGGCTGCAGCAGCCCTCCGGCGGACCCGACCAGCGCCAACAGCAGACCGAGTACGACGTTCCACCGGTGCGGTCGGACATACCCGTACAGTGCCTTGAGCGTCTCGCGGACGCGCGGGGACTCGGCACCCGTCGTCTCCGGGGCGGATGCGGTGTTCACAAGAATCCTCTCCAGGTGGTCTGCCGCCATGGCCGGGCGAACGCCCCGTAGCCGGCGTCACGACGGTCCGCCGCACCGGCCGGTGAACCGGTGTGAGATGTCGAGCTCGTGCTCGTGCGTACGGCGTGTCACGCCCCAGCCTGCAAGGCGGGACGTCTCTTCGACCATCCGAAGGTCGTCGGGCGGACCCCCGCCGAGTGGCTGGAAGGTGAGGTGCGTTGATCGTGATGTGGTGGAACTGCGTGGGCCGTACGGACGAGGAGATCCGCAGGGCGAGGGACGACCGGATGACCTCCGACCGGTTCGGCGAGGTGGTCGGCTACGACGGCGATCGCCTCGACGCGCCGGAGGCCCACCGACCCGGCTGAAGGCGCGGGGTCGGTTCGTCTCCTGGGGCGCGATGCCGCTCGGCAGGCTCATCGCCGGCCTTCTCGCCACCCACGTCGGCACCCACACCGCGCTCTGGACCGTCCTCGCCGCCGCCCTCCTGCCCCCGCTCTACCCCTTCTCCACCAAGGTGGGCCGCCACCGAGACCACAGGCCGCCGGACCTCCGACCGATCCGGCCCGCGCTCAACGGTGCTCGGGGTTCTCGAAGTCGAACCGGCAGCCGGCGTCCCACTCGGAGCGCTGGTTTCCGTGGGCCGGGATGCCACCGGTGTCCTTGAGCATCCTCGCCAGGTGGAGCTGGTTCCAGGTCATGAAGGTCGTGTTGCGGTTCGTGAAGTCGTTGTCCGGCCCGCCGGAGCCGGGGTCGAGGTACGACGGGCCCGGGCCGGCCTCCCCGACCCAGCCCGCGTCCGCCTGCGGCGGAATGACGTATCCGAGGTGCTGCAGGCTGTAGAGGACGTTCATCGCGCAGTGCTTCGCGCCGTCCTCGTTGCCGGTGATCAGGCAGCCGCCCACACGACCGTAGTAGGCGTACTGGCCGCGCTCGTTGAGGATCGACGAGCAGGCGTACAGACGCTCGATCACCTTCTTCATGACGGAAGAGTTGTCCCCCAGCCATACAGGTCCAGCCAAGGTAAGGATGTCCGCGGCCATCACCTTCGAGTAGATGACGGGCCACTCGTCGGTCTCCCAGCCGTGCTCCGTCATGTCGGGCCACACCCCGGTGGCGATGTCGATATCCACCGCTCGCAGCACCTCGACCTCGACGCCCTGGCGCTCCATGATCCCGCTACTGATGTCGATCAGCCCCTGCGTGTGGCTCCGCTCCGGCGAACGCTTGAGCGTGCAATTGATCACCAGGGCCCGGAGACCACGGTAGGACGTGCCAGTGTCGGTCATGGATGCGTTCCCCTGCGGACGAGTGGGCGGGTCGGGCGGCGAAACACGCCCGGTTGCCGACGTCGATAGGGCTCCGGTCGGGCCGACCGAACATCCCGTCCACTCTCTCGCCTCGTGGGACGGAATGGACGAAACGCCACGCGAGTCCGACGAAGTCGTCCACCCCATCACCCGCGTGGCCTCACCACCATGACGTGTGTCGCCGAATCAGATCGGCCCGCACCGCACGAGGATGTCGGCGGCCATCACCCGCTCGTACAGCGCGGGCAGATGTCCACGTCGACGGCCCGCACCAGGGAGGTCGCCACGCCCTGCGCCTCCATGACGGACCGGCTGCGCTCGATCAGCCCGTCGGTGTCGCTGACCTCGGGGGAGCGCTTGAGCGTGCAGTCGAAGTAGAGCGCGCTGAGATCGTCGTGCCGGTACTGGGCGGAATCGGGCACCGTCATCGACGGTCTCCTCACGCACGGGGGGCGGCCCCTCCCGGGACCACCCCCAGCCCGCGCAGGCCCCCGGCCCGGGGTCGCTCGGCAGCGACCGAACGCATGAGCAGGCGCCCGGGACCCGCGCTACCGTCCCTCCTTACGCCGCCGGGTGCGGCGGTACGGCGTCGACGAGCGCCGCCAGGGCCGCCCCGAGCGCCCGCGCCCCCGGTCCCGCCGCGCCGCCCGGCTCACTCATGTAGACATCGCGCCGAACCTCGATCATGAGCGCGCTGACCCGCGGATCCCTGCCGTAGTACGACAGCGGTACGTAGGTCCCCGCGAAGGGCGTGTCGGTCGCCAGGCCCCCGAACCCGCCGAACGCCTCCCGTGCCGCGTCCAGCAGGGGCGGCGGCGTGTGGAAGGGGTCGGTACCGAGGCAGACCGGCGGGCGGGGCCCCTCGCCGTGCAGCTCGTACGGCAGCGGCCCGGTCGGGTACGAGTGCACGTCGAGGATCACGGCCCGCCCGGTGGCCTCCAGCCGCGCGGCGACGGCGGCGGCCATGCCCTCGGCGTACGGCGTGAAGTACCGGTCGATCAGCGGCGCCGGGTCGAAGCCGGCGGGGCGGAGCGCGGCCCGGTGCGTGGTCCGCGTGTACACCGCGCCCATCCCGACGGCCAGCATCTCCTCGCGCTCGTCGGGGAAGCGCTCGGGATCGACGACCAGCCGGGACAGCCGGTTGACGAACTGCCACGGCGTCGCGCCGGCGGCCGCCGCGGCGACGGCCGCGATCTCCGCCGTGTGGGCGTCGGTGATGTGGTCGAGCTCGCGGGCCAGTTCCCCGTCGCCGAGCAGGATGCCGTCGCGCACCTCCGGGGGTATCACCCGGGAGGAGTGCGGGACATGGAGGATGACGGGGGAGTCCGGGTCGCCGGCGAGGACGTCGTACGAGCGTGGGGTCATCGGCTCAGCCTTCCACAGGTCGGGCCCGCCGCGGCGTGCGCCCGGTGCGCGCCGTGCCGCCGGGCGCGGCCCCCGCTCACCGGTCGACCGTCACCGCCGCGTGGATGGTCTTGCCGTCCGGTCCCGCGTCCACGGTCACCTCACGGCACAGCCGGAGCACGATCGGCCAGCCGTAGCCACCGGGACGCAGCCCCCGGCGGCGCTCGTACGGCGGCGCCTCCCCGCTGGCGTCGGACACGGACACCGTCACCCGGTCGTGTCCGACCCCGATCCCGAAGCCCGTGACGCCGCCCGCGTGCCGGTGCGCGTTCGTGACCAGCTCCGAGGTGACGAGCAGCAGGTCCTCGACCTGGGCGGGCCGCAGGGGGCCGAGCGCGGCGAGGGTGTGGCGGACGAGCTGCCGCGCCTGGGCCGGGGAACAAACCGGGGGCGAACCGGCGTTCCCGGCGCCGCGCGAGTCCGCCCCGGGGGCCGGACGCCGGGTGTCGCTCCGGGTCTTCATCGCGCATCCCTTTCTTCCTCTTCTGGGCGGTTTCTCAGTAGGTGATGGGTTTCGTCTGCCCGTTCGAGACGGGGTGATGCCTTCCATCCGTGCGGAATCGGCCAGGAGCGGACAAGGAGTGCGTCTCGGAAGCGGGGGTACGTGAACCGGGACCGCTGAACGGACCGCGAGCCAGAGGAGGTTGTTCCTGTGCGGACCGATCCGGCCGAGGCGACGACGGCGTACGCGACGAACGGCGTGGGCGAGGAACTGCCCTTTCCCGAGGTCCCGCACGCGGTTCCACCCCGGGACGCGCGTGCCCTGTCGAAGGTGTTCCTCCGTGAACTGGCGGCTCGGGAGGAGGGCACCGCGGGGCACCAGTACGTCCGGAACACCCTCATCGAGATGAACATGTCGCTCGTGGTGTACGCGGCGGGGCGGTTCCGGGCGCGCGGTGACGAGCGGGAGGACATCCTCCAGGTCGGCATGGTCGGCCTGATCAAGGCGATCGACCGCTTCGACCTGTCGCGCGAGGTGGAGTTCGCCACCTTCGCCGTGCCGTACATCGTGGGCGAGATCAAGCGCTTCTTCCGCGACACCACCTGGGCCGTGCACGTCCCGCGCCGCCTCCAGGAGGCGCGGGTGGAGCTGGCCAGGGCGACCGACGAGCTGAGCTCACGGCTCGGCCGGGCCCCGCGCCTCTCCGAGCTGGCGCCGGCCATGGACCTGTCCGAGGACGAGGTGGTCGAGGCCCAGGTCGCCGCCAACGGCTACCACTCCACGTCCCTGGACGCCAGGCTCGCCGGCGGCGACAGCGAGGAGGAGGACGCCGCCCTGGCCGATCTCATCGGCGAGGAGGACCCGGCGCTCGCCCTCTTCGAGGAGTTCCACACCCTCGCCCCGCTCGTGGAGGCCCTCGCCCCCCGCGACCGGCTTCTGCTGCACCTCCGCTTCGTGGAGGAGCTCACCCAGACGCAGATCGGCGAGCGGCTCGGCGTCTCGCAGATGCACGTCTCGCGGTTGCTCGCCCGAAACCTGGACCGGTTGCGGGACGGCATGGTCGAGGACGGTGGTGAGGGCTGAGAGGGCTGCCGGGCCGAGAGGAACGAGCGGCCCGGCCGGCGCCGGGCCGCGCGTCACCGGACCCATGGGGCCCACCGGACCCCAGGACCACGGCCATGCCGAAGTAGAGCCCCAGGAGCAGCAGGTACGAGGCCGCCGTCGCGGCCGTCGAGGAGCGCAACTGGTCGATCCGGAAGGTGAGATCCGGGACCGTGACCAGGGAGGGCAGCGGCGTCGCCTTGAGCAGCTGGACGAGCAGGTTCTTGAACGGCGCCACTATGAGACGGCGTGCGCCTGCGGCAGGACGCCCCGCCGCAGCCGCAGCGCAGGGCCCATCCCGAGCGTGATCGCCGCCTCGGTCTGAGCGCGGGGGACCGCGGTCACCGCGCCCCGTACGACCTCGGAGCCGTACGCCCTGAAGTTGAGGCCGAGCGCGAGCACGCCGCAGGCCAGGGGTTCCAGCCGGAAGCCGACCATCGGCAGTGCGAAGAACAGCCGGAAGAGCTGCACGTACAGCGAGGTGCCCCGGAAGAACTCCACGACGACCCGCACCGCCCCGCGGACCGGCAGTCGCGCCGACCGGGACAGCAGGCCGAGCGTGCACGAGAGGAGCAGGGCGAGCGCGGCGCCGAGCACCGTGGCCTCGACCGTGGTCAGGAGCCCTCGCCGAGCCGGGGCAGTGCCCGGCGGAGCACGGGGAGGAACTCAGCCATTGCGGCCGCCCCCTGTCCCGAGGCGTGCCACGTCACCGTGCCGCCCGTCACCGTGCCCGCCGTGCCGCCCGTCGCCGGGTCGCCCTTCGCGCGGCGCACAGGTCGGCGGTCCGCAGGGACCGGGGCGGCACCTCGCGTGCGGTGAAGCCGTAGCGGCCACGGGGTCCACGAACCGGTCGGGGGATCCGGTGATCTTGGGGAGCTCCGAGTCGAAGGCGTCCCGCAAGCCCGGTCGCGCCCGGCCGGCCGGGGAGGCGCCGTCCTGGAAGCCGTACGGCGCCTCCCCGGCGAACCCGACCCGTGCGAAGCCCTGTTTCCGCAGCCGCGCCAGGAGCGCGCCGTCGTCATCGGGCGCGCCCGTGCCGGCCTGGGTGCGGGTTCAGGCCGAAAGGAGCCCAGGGGTCAGGGCGAGGCCGCCGAGGAGCGCCGTTCTGCCGGGGAAGCCGCGTCGGTCCAGGCGCGCGAGCCGGTCATACGTGATCCGATGAGGGTGCGGCGATGAACGAGGGCCGCCGGACCGGGGCGGCGAAGGGCGCCTCCGGCTGGTTCTCCACGCTGTTGAAGACGAGGAACACATTGCTCCGGGGGTACGGGGTGATGTTGTCGCCCGACCCGTGCAGGGCGTTGCAGTCGAACCAGGTCGCGGAGCCCGCCGGCCCCGTGAACTGGCGGATGCCGCAGGCGTCGGCGAACGTGGTCAGCGCCTCGTGGGACGGCGTACCGGCGTCCTGCATCTGGAGCGACCTCTTGTAGTTGTCCTTCGGAGTGGCACCCGCGCAGCCGAGGAACGTGCGGTGCGAACCCGGCATGATCATCAGACTGCCGTTGGTGGTGTGGTTCGGCGTGAGCGCGATCGACACCGACACGGTCCGCATCCTCGGCAGCCCGTCCTCCGCGTGCCAGGTCTCGAAGTCCGAGTGCCAGTAGAAACCGCTGGCCCCGAAGCCGGGCTTGACGTTGACCCGCGACTGGTGGATGTAGACGTCGGAGCCGAGGATCTGGCGGGCGCGCCCGAGGATCCGCGGGTCCTGGGCGAGCCGGCCGAAGACCTCGCTCATCCGGTGCACCTCGAAGACGGAACGTATCTCCTGGGAACGGGGCTCGACGACCGCCCGTTCGTCCGCCCGCACGGCGGGATCGGAGACGAGCCGGTCGAGCTCCGCCCTGAGCACGTCGACCTCGTCCGGGGTGACGATCTCGTCCACCGTGACGAAGCCGTCGCGGTCGTACTCCTCCAGTTCACGTGCCCAGAAGGGGCCCGCCGTGCCGGGCTCGGACCACACGACGGGGTCCTTGCGGCCGATCAGCTCCTCCTTGGGGCCACGGGTGGGGTAGAGGTCGACGGGGCGAGTGGGTGCGGAGGGCATGAGGGAGCGTGCTTCCTTTCGCGTAGGGGTGTCGGTGGCGTGCCGGACTCAGACGTCGTCGGACGCGGGCTCGGGTTCCGTCAGCAGCGGGTAGACGCCGTTCTCGTCGTGGTCCTCCCGCCCCGTCACGGGCGGGTTGAAGACGCACAGGCAGCGGAAGTCGGCCTTGACCTTGAGGGTGTGGCGCTCGTGCCCGTCGAGCAGATACATCGTTCCGGGCACGATCGTGTACGTGCGGCCCGTCTCGTGGTCGGTGAGCTCGGCCTCGCCGGCCGTGCAGACGACGGCCTCGACGTGGTTCGCGTACCACATGGCGGTCTCGGTACCGGCGTACAGCACCGTCTCGTGGAGGGAGAAGCCGACCCGCTCACGGGCCAGGACGATGCGCTTGCTCTCCCAGGTGCCCGAGGCGGACCTCACGTGCCGCTCGGTGTTCTCCAGCTCGTCGAAGGTACGGACGATCATGGGGTACGACTGCCTTTCGGGTCATCGGGTCATCGGGCCGGCTGTCGGCCGGCCGTCGGAACGTGGGGTCGGGAGAGGGGTCAGGCGGTGTGGCGGACGGAGCGGGCCAGGATCCCGAGGCCCTCGTCGAGTTCGTCGTCCGTCGCGGTCAGCGGCGGCAGCAGCTTGACCACCTCACCGTTCGGGCCCGACGTCTCGACCAGGAGGCCGGTCTCGAAGGCGCGCCGGCACACGGCCTCGGCGCGCTCCCCGTCGGCGAACTCCAGGCCCCACACGAGTCCCCGGCCGCGGACGGACAGGCCGGTGCGCCCGTCGCCCCCGCACAGGTCGAGGAGGGCGCGCTCCACCCGGTCCGCCCGGCTCAGGGTGCGCCCGCGCAGGGCGCCGTCGCGCCAGTAGGCGTCGAGGGCGGCCGTGGCGGTCACGAAGGCGGGGTTGTTGCCGCGGAAGGTCCCGTTGTGCTCGCCGGGCTGCCAGACGTCGAGCTCCGGCCGGAACAGGCAGAGGGCCATGGGCAGGCCGTAGCCGCTGATGGACTTGGAGAGGGTGACGATGTCGGGCGTGATGCCCGCCTCCTCGAAGGAGAAGAAGTCGCCGGTGCGGCCGCAGCCCATCTGGACGTCGTCGACGATGAGGAGCATCTCGTGCCGGCGGCAGAGGTCCGCGAGCGCACGCAGCCACTCGGCCCGTGCGACGTTGATGCCGCCCTCGCCCTGGACGGTCTCGACGATCACGGCCGCCGGGTGGTCGAGGCCGGAGCCGGCGTCGTTGAGGAGCCGCTCGAACCAGAGGAAGTCGGGGAGCTGCCCGTCGAGGTAGTCGTCGAAGGGCATGCGGATGGCGTGCGGCAGCGGGACGCCCGCGCCGGCGCGCTTGGCGGCGTTGCCGGTGACGGCGAGCGAGCCGAGCGACATGCCGTGGAACGCGTTGGTGAAGGAGACGACGGTCTGCCGCCCGGTGACCTTCCGGGCGAGCTTCAGCGCCGCCTCCACGGCGTTGGTGCCGGTGGGGCCGGGGAACATCACCTTGTAGGGCAGGGCGCGGGGCTCCAGGACCGTGGTGTGGAAGGTCTCCAGGAAGTCGCGTTTGGCGGTGGTCGACATGTCGAGGCCGTGGGTGATGCCGTCGTTGCCGAGGTATTCGAGGAGGGCCCGCTTGAGCACGGGATTGTTGTGGCCGTAGTTCAGCGAGCCGGCGCCGGCGAAGAAGTCGAGGTACGGACGCCCCTGCTCGTCGTACAGCCTGCTGCCACTGGCGCGTTCGAACACGACGGGCCAGGCGCGGCAGTAGCTGCGGACCTCCGATTCGACGGTCTCGAAGACGGAGGGCGTGGCGATGTCGGTCAGGGTCACGAAACTCTTCTCCAGAGTGTTGTTCGGGGGTGTTGCGTGCGCGGCCGACGGCTCAGGAGGCCGGCGGGCCGAGGGGGCCGATGCGGTACAGCACCTCGGACTCGTGGCCCGCCGCGGGGAACGCGGCGGCCGGGAACAGGACCTCCTGCGTCACCTCCGCGCCATGTCGGCGTGCGAACGAACGGAACAGCCGGTCGGAGGCGAGGTTTCCCGGGGTGACGGTCGCCTCGATCCGGCTGATCCCGTGCTCGGCCGCGACCTGCGCGGACAGAGCGTCGAGCAGGGTCCCGGCTACCCCGCTTCCGCGATGCGAACCCTCGACGGCGATCTGCCAGACGAAGAGGGTCTCCGGCTCGTCGGGGCGCAGATAGCCGGTCACGAAGCCGATCGGGCGTCCGGAGGTGTCACGGGCGACCGTGGTCGTGCCGGCGAAGTCGCGGCACCACAGCAGATAGCTGTACGGCGAGTTGAGGTCGAGCTCGCCCGAGCCGCGTGCGATCCGCCAGAGCTCGGCGCCGTCCGCGATCGTCGGGGGGGTGGTGCGGGGAGTCGTGGTCGTACGGTCAGTGGTCAACGGGGTCATGGGCGCCGAAGCTACCGAGTGGATCTCGGAACTTCCTGGTCCGGAGGGGTTGTTGTGGACACCGGTCCGTGATAAATGGGTCGACGGCCTCCGGGGTGGAAATGTGTGCCACGCCGCACGGAAAAGGCACTTGAAACGGGACGAAATGACCGTTTATAACGGATGGGTAACGCCTCTGGAGTGCATCCTTCCTTCGCGCCAAGAGCGTGAGAACATCCGCCATTTGACGTTTGAAGGCGGTCTCAGTGGTCAGGCGTAGAGGCTCGTCCGTGAACGGCGCCCGACGTGCCCGGCCCGGAACGTGCCGAAGCCGGGCCGGGTGCGACGACCCCGGCCCGGCTCCATTCACCGCTGTGGCGGTCTACCAGATCGCCTCGACCCACTCCGGGTGGTCGATGAACGGGTTGCGGTTGCCCTGGTAGGTGTTGTGGATGACGTCGTTGCGACGTTCCTCGAAGGCGCTCGGCGGGTCCTGCTCGTTCCACTGCTTCAGGACCGAGAGGCGGCCGTGGAAGCGGACGCTGCCGTTGGTGGTCGACTCGTTGGGCTCCAGGTCGGCCCAGGCGTCGTCACCCTCGTAGCGGACGGCCATGTAGAGGATCATCCGGGCCACGTCGCCCTTGTCGGCGTCGCGCGGCTCGAACGAGTTGCTGTCCGTGTAGCTGCCGGGAGCGCCGCTGACCGCGCTGCCGCCGTTGTCGAAGTCCTTGTTGCCACGGATGCTGTTGACCTGGACGTCCGCCGCGCGCAGGTGGTGCAGATCGGTGCCGGGGCCGGCCGAGGTGCCGAAGTTGCCGTGGGACTGGGCCCAGGTGTGCTCGCGGTTCCAGTCGCCGACGTCGCCGCCGTTGAGGCTCTTGCTCCGTGAGGTCCCGCTGTAGAGCAGGATGACGTTGTTGGTGTTGGCGGGGTCCTGGTCGGTGACCTTCAGCGCGTTCCAGACCGCGTCGTACGAGATCTTGCTCTGGCTGCTGATGATGGTGTGCAGCGAGGACTTGAGGCTCGTGCCGGTCTTGCCGATCGCGTTCTTGTAGTACGTGCTGTCGTACGCGGTGGTGGTGGCGCCGGCGGGGGTGGCGGCGACCGTGGGGAGCGTGACGCCGACGAGGGTGGCGGCGACGGCCGCTGCCCACACCTTCCATCTGCCGATCCGCACAACGGACATGGGGGGCCCTTTCCCGGGGACGGTACGCGTGGGACGACGGGCGTCGGCTCGACGACTCCGCTGTCTACGCGTGTTGACTTCGTGTCACCGGGAGAGTGGCACACGGCAGGTACCTGTCATGTAACGAGGAGAAGGCTGTTCCATGACGAGTTTGCATATGGCCGAGACGAGGGCCCCTCCAGGGCTCGTCGGAGGGCTCGAACCCGTCGGGTCCGGGCGGCCCGAGGCCTTCGGACGCCCCGGACGTCCTCAGGTGCCCCGAACGTCCACCGGCATCCCCTTCGGCTCCTTGACGCGCTTCATGATGATCTGCGAGTTGACCTCGGTGACCCCGGTGAGGGTCGTCAGCCGCTCGATCCACAACCGCTCGTACGCCGCGAGATCGGCGACCGCGATCCGCAGCAGACAGCCGGGGCTCCCGAACAGCCGGTACGCCTCGATGACGTCCGGCACGTCCTGGAGCGCCTCCTCGAAGGCCTCCACCGTCTCCCGGTCCCGCCGCACCTCCACCGAGACGAGCACCTCGAAGCCGCGCCCCACCGCCTCCGGATCGATGATCGCCCGGTACCCCTGGATCACCCCGTCCTGCTCCAGCTGACGGACCCGGCGCAGACAGGGTGACGGGCTGAGCCCCACCCGCTGGGCCAGCTCCTGGTTGCTCAGCCGGCCGTCGTTCTGAAGCTCGCGCAAGATGTGGAGATCGATTCGGTCCATGGCGCAATTATCTACCACGGCGAAACGGTACAGCGGATCATTTCGCAATCGTCTTGCGCGCCTTCTGTCCTATCGTTGCGACGCAGGGCGATTTCGGTACGGAGTAAGGACGGCAGGCATGAAGCGGACGAACGACGGGGGAGCGCGCCGGATCGTCGTCATCAGCACGGGCGGCACGATCGCCAGCCGCTGGCAGGGCACCGGTTACGCCGCCGACGCCTCCGGCGACGACGTGCTGGCCACCGCCCCGCTTCCCGAGGGCGTCACCGTCGAGGTCGTCGACCTCTTCAACGTCAACAGCTCCCGCATGACCGCGGCGCACCAGCTCGCCCTGCTGCGGACCGTCCACGAGACCCTCGCCGACCCCGGCGTCGACGGCATCGTGATCACCCACGGCACCGACACCCTCGAAGAGACCGCCTTCTTCCTGGACCTCCACCACGCCGACGCCCGCCCGGTCGTCCTCACCGGCGCCCAGCGCCCCTTCGGCACCGGCGACGGGGACGGCCCCGGCAACCTGTACGACGCGCTCCAGGTCGCCTCCTCGGTCAGCGACCTCGGTGTCCTCGTCGTCTTCGACGGACGCGTCCACGCCGCCCGCGGCACCGTCAAGACCCAGACGCTCGCCGCCGACGCCTTCTCCGACCCCTCGGCCGAGCGCCTGGGGCGCGTCGGCTTCTCCCGCGTCGACATCGAGCGGCAGCCGGAGCGCCCGACGCCGCTGCCGCTGCCCGCCGCCGCGGACAAGGCGGACCCCGAGGTCCCCGACGCCGTCCCACTGCCCCGGGTCGCCATCGTCACGCACCACTCCGACGGCGATCCCTTCCTCCTGAACGCGGCCGTCGGCGCCGGCGCCCGGGGCATCGTCCTCGTCGCCACCGGCGCGGGCAACGCCACTCCCGAGATCGCCGCAGCCGTGGCCGACGCCGTCGCCCAGGGCGTCCTGGTCGCCGTGACCACCCGTGTCCCCGCCGGGCCGCTCGCCGAGATCTACACCGGCGGCGGGGCCGTCGACCTCGTCGCCGCCGGAGCCCTGCTCACCGGCACGCTCCGCGCCGCGCAGGCACGGATCGCGCTCCTCGCGACGCTCCTGGCCGAAGGCGGCAACGGCGGCGGCGACCCCGTCCGCAGCACCGCCCTGCTGCGGCGCCTCCTCGACGGGCCCGTCCGAGCGGAACCGGCCCTCGCCACCGGCGGCTCCCGCTCGGCCTCGGCCGTCGCCGCCCGCGCCTGACCCGGCGCACCCCAGAACCCCGGCTCGCGG
>NZ_LIPQ01000179.1 GCF_001418135.1 Streptomyces aureus | reverse complement strand
CTCCGCGCCGCCCCCAGCTGCCCCGTCGACACATACGTCAGCCCGCAGCACACCCTTCCCTGCGGCAGCGCGACCCCCAGCCCCGCCGCCTCAAGGACCCGGACCGCCGCCCTGCCCACCTCCGGTGCCAGGTGGTCCGTGAACGTGTCCGGCCACAGCGTCACCGTCGGCGGGCGGGAGGAGGCGCGTTCGGCGAACCACGCCGTGAACGTCCCCTCCGCCACCCTCGGCATCGTCCGCTCCGGCGTCACGCCCGCGAGGCGCGCCGCGAACGGCAGCCTCATCCCGGCGTTCAGCCCCCGGCCGAACAGATGGAGCCAGTGCGGCAGCCTGCCCATCGTCCAGTGCGAGCGCGGCCTGCGCAGGAAGCCGAGCGGTCCCGCGTAGTGCCGGTCGAGGAACTCCGCCTTGTACGCGGCCATGTCGACGCCCACCGGACAGTCGCTGCGGCACCCCTTGCACGACAGACACAGGTCAAGCGCCTCCCGGACCTCCTCCGAGCGCCAGCCGTCCGTGATCACCTCGCCGAGCGCCATCTCGTGGAGCAGCCGCGCCCGCCCCCGCGTCGAGTGCTTCTCCTCCCCCGTCGCCCGGTACGAGGGACACATCACCCCCGGCCCGGAACTCGGGCCATCCACCCGGCACTTGGCCACCCCCACGCACCGGGCGGCCTCCCTGCCGAGGCCCACCAGCGGCAGCCCCGCGAACCGCAGGCCCTCGTCGAGCGGGCGCGGGCGGACCAGCATCCCCGGGTTGAGGCCGCCGTCCGGGTCCCACACGTCCTTGACCGCGCCGAACAGGGCGACGAGCTCCTCCCCGTACATCCTCGGCAGCAGCTCGGCCCGCGCCTGCCCGTCGCCGTGCTCCCCGGAGAGCGAGCCGCCGTGGGCGACCACGAGGTCGGCCACCGCCTCCGAGAAGCGGCGGAAGTCCCGTACCCCCTTCTCCGTCCACAGGTCGAAGTCGATCCGGACATGGACACAGCCGTCACCGAAGTGCCCGTACGGCACTCCCCGCAGGCCGAAGTCGGCGAGGAGCGACCGGAATTCGCGGAGGTACGCGCCGAGCCTCGCCGGCGGCACCGCGCAGTCCTCCCATCCCGGCCATGCCTCTCCGCCTCCCCCGGACTCCGTCCGGGAGGTGCCCCCGGGGGTCCGTGTCGCCGTGCCCGCCGCGTCCTCCCGGATCCGCCACAGCGCCCGCTGTCCTGCCGGGTCCCTCACCACGGCGGAGTCGATGGCGTCGGCCGCCCGGACCAGCGCCCGGGCGGCACCCTCCCCGTCGACCTCGCAGAACAGCCACGCCCCACCGCGAGGCAGCCCGGCAGCCCCCCGTACGAGATCCGCCGCCATCCCCTCCACGGTCAGCGGTCCGGACGGCAGGAGCCCCGCCGCCGCCTCCGCCGCCGCGCTCTCGTCCGCGTACCCCAACACCACCAGCACCGGCGCGGTCGGCAGCGGGACGAGCGCCACCGTCGCCTCCGTCACCACGCCCAGCGTCCCCTCGCTGCCACAGAACGAGCGGGCCACGTCCACGCCCCGCTCCGGGAGCAGCGCGTCCAGTGCGTACCCGGAGATCCGGCGCGGCAGACCGGCCGGGTAGCCGGTCCGCAGGAGGGCGAGATGGCGGCCGACGAGGTCGAGGAGTCCGGCGGGGGCGCCCTGCCCACCCCGCCCCAGCGTCAACGCCACGCCTCCGTACGTCATCACTTCCAGCGAGCGCACGTTGTCCGCCGTGGTCCCCCAGGCGACCGAGTGCGCCCCGCACGCGTTGTTGCCGATCATGCCGCCGACGGTGCAGCGGCTGTGCGTGGACGGATCGGGGCCGAAGGTCAGGCCGTACGGGCGTGCCGCCTCCCGCAGCCGGTCGAGGACGAGCCCCGGCCGGACCACCGCCATCCGCGCCTCCGGGTCCAGGGAGACGATCCCGCCCATGTGCCGTGTGAGGTCGAGCACGACGCCGGTGCCGGTCGCCTGGCCGCCGATCGAGGTCCCGGCGCCCCGCGCGACGACCGGGGTGGTGCCGTGGGCCCGGCACACCTCCAGGACGGCCGCGACGTCGTCGGCGTCGCGCGGGGCGACCGTACCGGCCGGAATCCGGCGGTAGTTGGAGGCGTCCATGGTCGTCAGTGCCCTGGCGGTGACGGAGAAGTCGACCTCTCCGGCGACGGCGGCGCGCAGGTCGGCGGCCAGGCCGGACGTGTGTTCCTCGTGTGTTCCCACAAGCCCAGGATGTCTCAGGACTCGTCTCATCGGGCGGACATCCGGCGACCGGCCCCTTCCCGACCCGATACTCTCCGCCTCGTGGCTGATATCCAGATTCCCGCTGACATCAAGCCCGCCGACGGCCGTTTCGGCGCGGGCCCCTCCAAGGTGCGTACGGAGGCGCTGGACGCCCTGGCCGCCACCGGCACCTCTCTCCTCGGCACGTCCCACCGCCAGGCTCCGGTCAAGAACCTGGTCGGCGAGGTACGTACCGGCATCCGTGACCTCTTCTCGCTCCCCGAGGGCTACGAGGTGATCCTGGGCAACGGCGGCTCCACCGCCTTCTGGGACGTCGCGACCCACGGTCTGATCGAGCACAAGTCGCAGCACCTCACCTTCGGCGAGTTCTCCTCCAAGTTCGCGAAGGCCGCCAAGCTGGCCCCGTGGCTGGCCGAGCCGACCGTGATCTCCTCCGACCCGGGCACCCACCCGGAGCCGGTGGCGGAGGCGGGCGTGGACGTCTACGCGTACACGCACAACGAGACCTCCACCGGTGTCGCCGCCCCGATCAAGCGGGTCGACGGCGCCGACGAGGGCGCGCTCGTCCTGGTCGACGCGACCTCCGGCGCGGGCGGTCTCCCGGTCGACATCACCGAGACGGACGTCTACTACTTCGCCCCGCAGAAGTCCTTCGCCGCCGAGGGCGGCCTGTGGCTGGCGGCCTTCTCCCCGGCCGCCCTGGAGCGGGCGCAGAGGATCCACGACTCCGGCCGGCACATCCCGGAGTTCTTCTCGCTGACGACGGCGATCGACAACTCGCTGAAGAACCAGACGTACAACACCCCGGCGCTCTCGACCCTCTTCCTGCTCAACGAGCAGCTGAAGTGGATCAACGGCCAGGGCGGTCTGGACTGGGCCGTGGCCCGGACGAAGGAGTCCTCGCAGGCGCTGTACGGCTGGGCCGAGGAGTCCAAGTACGCGACGCCGTTCGTCGCGGACGCGGCGAAGCGCTCGCAGGTCATCGGCACGATCGACTTCGCGGACGACATCGACGCGGCAGCAATCGCGAAGGCGCTGCGCGCCAACGGCATCGTCGACACGGAGCCGTACCGCAAGCTGGGCCGCAACCAGCTGCGGGTCGCGATGTTCCCGGCGATCGACCCGGCGGACGTGCGCGCCCTGACGGCCTGCATCGACTACGTGATCGAGAAGCTGTAGAGCCCTGCTCCGAAGTAGGCCCGGCGTCGGAAGAGAAAGTGTCCGGCGCCGGGCCTTCGCCGTTCAGCCCGACTGTGCCTTCACGTGGTCGATGACGGCGGCGAACTCGGCGGTCGGCGAGAACTCCACGACGTCGACGTCCTCCAGGGCCTCGGGCGCGTGGCCCGGCCCCCAGTAGTAGGCCTGCCCGGCCTCGTAGATCTCGTCGCCCGAGGCGGTGCGCATCCTGATCCGGCCCTTGAACAGATAGCCCCAGTGGGGGCACTGGCACAGGTCGCCCTCCAGCCCCTTGAGCGCCGGCGCCATGTCCGTGCCCTGGGGAAGGTGGATGAAGGCGACGGTCATGTCACCGCCGGCCTCCTGCATACGGAAGTCCAGGCCGCCGCCTTCCATGGCGACCGGGGTGTCCTCGCGAGTGAATCCCGTCATGGCTCCTCCACGGTCGTTGTCCTTCCAGTCTCGACCCCGTGCCGCACCGGGTCGATGCGAGGAGGAACACCGCAGGTCAGCCCCGCCGCAGCAGTCGCTTGACGCCGAAGACGACGACGAACGCGCCCGCGAGGACCAGGAAGCCGACCGTGACGTTGCCCTTCTCGCCGTCGGCCGCCGGCGACTGCGGCGCCTGCGGTGCGCCCGGGGTGTCCGGGCTGCCGCCCGGCTTGTCCGGGGAGCGCCCGGCGTCCTGCCGCTCCAGCCGCACCACCCGGCTCTTCTGCCCCTCGGAGCCGAGCATGAACGCCGAGCCGTCCGTCGTGTACGTCACCGATTCCGCCTGGCCCTGGAACGGGGCTCCGATCGACGTGCCCTCGTCGCCGAGCCGGCCGTCCTTCCACGTGTACTCGCGGGCCATGAGGTAGCCGCGCAGGACCAGGCGGCCGCCGTCCGGCGAGAAGGCGCCGTCGGTGACCCACGGGACCTCGTCGACGCGCCGGAAGACGTTCGTCCCGGACGAGGAGAGCCGCTCGGGGCCCGCGTACAGGCCGCCGCCGTCCTCGTTCTTGCTGGCGATGTACACCCGGCCGGTCTTCGGATGGACCATCAGCGCCTCGGCGTTGCGCGCACCGTCGGCGTACTTCACGACGTACTGCTTCGCCGCCACCTTCTGGTCCTTGAGGACCTTCGGCTCGGGGAAGCGGTAGACCCAGACGTGGTCCCAGGAGCCGTCGAGGTTGTCGCCGATGTCGCCCACGTAGATGTCGCCGTCCGGGCCGACCGCGATCGCCTCCATGTCACGGGGGGTGCCGACGCCCTGCATGGTCAGGGTCGCGACCGTCTGCCCCGTGCGGGAGTCGATGCCGTAGATCAGGGGGGCGTCCTGGTCGTTGTGCGTCCAGTAGATCCCGGGGTGGGCCCGGCTCGCGGCGAGGCCGCTGGACTCGGTGACACGTGAGTCCTCGATGGTGAAGTCCCGGTCCGGCTCCTGCCCTTCGGCAAGGGCGGGAGCGGCCGGGAGCAGCACCAGGGCCGCCGCAGCGCCGAGGGCGCACAGAGCAGATCGCATGTCCCCCAGCCTGCCACGACGCGGCCGCCGGCACCGGGCGCCGAAGATCGTCCGTTGCCCGGAAGCCCTGCTCGCCCGCTGCGGCGAAACCCGCTTGACCAGCGCCTGGGCCGCTGTCAGGGTCGCGCTCATGCCCACCCCGCAGACCTTCTCCGCGCCCGACGGCACGACACTCGCCTTCCATGTGTCCGGCACCGGCGCCCCGCTCCTCTGCCTCCCCGGCGGTCCGCTCCAGGACTCCGCCTACCTCGGCGATCTCGGCGGACTGACCGCGCACCGGCAGCTGATCCGGCTCGACCTCCGGGGGACGGGCGCGTCGGCCGTGCCGGACGACGCCTCCTCGTACCGCTGCGACCGGCTCGTCGAGGACGTGGAGGCGCTGCGCGCGCACCTCGGGCTCGACACCGTCGACGTCCTCGGGCACTCGGCGGGCGCGAACCTCGCCGCCCTGTACGTGACCCGGTACTCCGAGCGGGTCGGCCGGCTCGTGCTCGTCACTCCGGGCACGGCGGCCGTCGGGCTCGACACGGCGCCGGAGGAGCGGCTCGCGGCGGCGCGGCTGCGGCGGGACGAGCCGTGGTTCGGTCCGGCGTACGCGGCGCTCGAAGAGGTCACGGCGGGGCGCGGGACCGGCGAGAGCTTCCAGGCCGTGACGCCGTTCTTCCACGGGACCTGGGACGAGGCGGCGCGGGAGCGGCACGCCGCCGGGGAGGGGCAGCGGAACCGTGAGGGCGCGGGTGTCTTCGCGAGTGAGGGGGCCTTCGACCCGGAGGCGACGCGCGCGGTGTTCGCGGAGTTCGCGCGGCCTGTGCTCGTGGTGGCCGGGGAGGGGGACGTCAACACCCCGGTCCCGACGGCGGCGGCGTACGCGGAGCTGTTCCCGAAGGCGGCCTTCGTCGTCCTGGAGGGGGCGGGGCACTTCCCGTGGCACGACGACGCGGAGCGGTTCTCGGGTACGGTCGGCGACTTCCTGCGGTAGGCGGTTCGCCCCGGTGGGCCCGTGTCCCGGATCACGTCGCAGGTCCGGGACGCCGTCCGCGATGATATGACCATGCGTTTTCTGTTCGTCGGCGACAGCATGACCATCGGACGCGCCGGCGACTGGACCTGGCGGTACCGCATGTGGCGGCACCTGGAGTCGACGCTGCCCGGCGGGTACGAGATCGTCGGCCCCCGCACCGCGTTGTACGACCCCGCCGCCGACGCCCCGGGCTCGGAGACGTACGCAGACCCGGCCTTCCCCGCCCCCGCCCGGCGCCATCTGGCCGGCTGGGGCGAGGGGTGGCTGCACATGGCACCCGTGATCGGCGACACGGTCGTGGCGACCGAAGCCGACGTGCTGCTGATCTCTCTCGGCCTGATCGACCTCGGCTTCTACACCAACAGCGAGCAGACCGAGGAGAACGTCCGGGCGTTCGTCGCCGCGGCCCGCGCCGCGAACCCGCGCGTCCGGGCCGTCCTCCTGCCGGTCATCCCCAACGTGCGCGCCGGGTACGACGCCCCCTTCGCCCTTGAGTGCGCCCGCTTCAACGAGCTGCTCGCGAAGGCGGTCGCCGACCTGGACACGGCGGCCTCGCCCCTCCTCCTGGCGGCGATCCCGGAGTCGTACGACCTCGACGCGGACACCTATGACGGCACCCACCCGGGCCCCTCCGGCGAGCACAAACTGGCGGCGGCCTTCGCCGACGCGATGCACCAGGCGTGGGGTCTGGGCGGCCCGTACGCCGGGTAGCGGCCGGGGCTCAGGCGGCCCGGGTGAGACGGTTCGCGAAGGTCGAGAGCGTGTACGCGCCGATGCCGAGGACCACCTCCAGGGCGTTGCGGCGGGTGTATCCCGCGGCCTCGAAGGCGGCCATCTCCTCGTCGCTGACCGCACCCGCGGAGGCGAGGACCCGGAGGGTGAACAGGCGGACGGCCGCGAGCCGTTCGGCATCGGGCGCGGGACCGAGGGCGGCCATCTTGGCCTCGTGCATGTCGACGCAGAGGTGGCACTGATTGCGTTCGGCGACGGTCAGGACGACCGTCTCGCGGGAGTGCGGGTCGAGGGTGGTGGACTCGAAGGTCTGGCTGAGCTTCAGGAAGCCGTCGAGGGTCTCGGGCGACTCCTTGAGGAGGGCGACGGCGTTGGCGGTACGGGTGGACATGTCCACGGACAAGGCGTCTCCAGGCTCGGGCGGGCGGAACGGGTAGAATCGACAACATGGTTGACCATGTGGCGAAGGAAAACGTAAACCAGGTTGTCGATATCGGCAAGGCGGAAAGCGGACCCGAGGGCGGCGGCCGGGGCTACGAACTCCCCCTGCTCCTCTTCGGCGGCTTCCGCACCCTCATCGACCGCCTCCACGCCCGCCTCGCCACCGAGGGCCACCCGGACCTGCGCCCCGCCCACGGCTTCGCCATGCAGGCCGTCGGCGCGCGGGGCGCCACCGCCAGCGAGATCGGACGCCGCCTCGGCGTCTCCAAACAGGCCGCCGGGAAGACCGTCGACCGACTCCTCGCCCTCGGCTACGCCGAGCGCGCCGACGACCCGGCCGACGCCCGCCGCAAACTCGTCCACCTCACTCCACGCGGGTACGAGGCCCTCGCCCGCTCCGCCGCGATCTTCGACGAACTGCGGGCGGAGTGGGCGGCGACCCTCGGCGCGGACCGCGTCCGGGACCTGGAGGCGGCCCTGCGGAACGTCGTCCCCGCGGAGACGGCGTTCCGCCTGGACGCCACCAGCTGGCTGGGCGCCCCCTGACCGGCCGACCGGCACGACCAGCCCGACCGGTCAGGACAGTCAGGACAGTCACGACGGCCAGGACGATCAGACGGCCCGGACGACCCCCGGGTGGAGACCCCCGGGTGAAGGCCCCCGGACGCCACGCCACCCCGACGTCCGGGCACCCGGCTACCAGGCGAAGGCCTCCGGCGACGGGCCCGGGCCCGGGAAGATCTCGTCGAGGCCCGCCAGGACCTCCTCGCTCAGCTCAAGCTCCAGGGCACGCAGCGCGCCCGCCAGCTGCTCGGGCGTACGCGGACCGACGATCGGGCCCGTCACGCCCGGCCGGGTGAGCAGCCACGCGAGGGCCGCCTCGCCCGGCTGGAGGCCGTGCTTGTCGAGCAGGTCCTCGTAGGCCTGGAGCTTGGCGCGGGAGTCCGGGTCGGCGAGGGTGGCCGCCGCGCGGCCCTCGGTACGCCGCTTGCCCTCGGCCTCCTTCTTCAGGACGCCGCCGAGCAGACCGCCGTGCAGCGGCGACCAGGGGATGACCCCGAGGCCGTACTCCTGCGCGGCCGGGATGACCTCCATCTCCGCGCGCCGCTCGAAGAGGTTGTAGAGGCACTGTTCGCTGACGAGGCCGACCGAGCCGCGCCGGGCGGCGGTCTCGTTGGCCTGGGCGATCTTGTAGCCGGGGAAGTTGGAGGAGCCGGCGTAGAGGATCTTGCCCTGCTGGATGAGGACGTCGACCGCCTGCCAGATCTCCTCGAAGGGGGTCGAGCGGTCGATGTGGTGGAACTGGTAGACGTCGATGTAGTCCGTGCCGAGGCGCTTGAGGCTGCCCTCGACCGCACGGCGGATGTTCACCGCCGAGAGCTTGTCGTGGTTGGGCCAGGCCTCGCCGTCGGTGCCCATGTTCCCGTACACCTTGGTGGCGAGAACGGTACGGTCGCGGCGGCCGTCGCCC
Source organism: Streptomyces aureus (assembly GCF_001418135.1). Lineage (GTDB taxonomy): Bacteria > Actinomycetota > Actinomycetes > Streptomycetales > Streptomycetaceae > Streptomyces > Streptomyces aureus_A. The sequence goes on along the minus strand of NZ_LIPQ01000179.1, from coordinate 3,178 downwards.
TTCGCGAACCAGGAACCGAGGATCTCCTCGGTCCGGCCCTTGTTCTCACCCCAGCCGTACACGTTGGCGGTGTCGAAGAAGTTGAGCCCCGCGTCCAGCGCCGTGTCCATGATGGCGTGGCTGGTGGCTTCGTCCGTCTGGGGTCCGAAGTTCATCGTCCCGAGGACGAGTCGGCTGACCTTGAGTCCGGTGCGTCCGAGCTGCGTGTACTCCATGAGCGCCAAGCCAACTGCTTCGAGTGCGCTCGAAGCAAGGGGGTTCCCACGGGGTGGCAGGCGCCGGGAGGCGACGGCGAAGGACGGCTACTGTCCGGTCACGGAAGCCACCGCGATGATCGCGAACATCAGTACGAGCACGCCGGCCATGATGCGGTTACGGGTCTTAGGGTCCACCCGTCGAGGTTAACCCGGCCGCCCCGGCGGCCCCTCAAGGGGCCAGCCGTCGACCTTCTCGTACCGGGGCTGCTCGCCCCGCACCCCGCTCACCGGCAGGTTCGAACGCACCAGGGCCAGCTCGCCCACCTCCCAGCGGGTGCCCTCGAAGGTGCCGAGCTCGTCGAGGAAGGGATGGACGTCCGCGTCGTCGCCCCGCGCGCGGGCGACCGTCAGATGCGCCTGGTAGCGGCGGTGCTCGTCCATCGGGACCCCGGCCCTGCGCGCGGCGGCGTCGGCGCGCTCGGCGAGCAGCCGCAGCTCGTCCAGGTCCCCGGCGATCCCGGCCCACAGGGCGCGCCGCCCGAAGTGCCCGCCGCCGTGGAGCCGCAGCGGGAAGGACGGTGTGCGGTGCGCGGCGCGGGCGAGCCGGACGCGCAGGTCGGGCAGCAGCTCCTCGTCGACCTCCCCCATGAACGCGAGCGTGAGGTGCCAGCCGGGCCGCGAGGTCCAGCGGAGCCGGTCGGCCCCGGGCAGCCGGTGGAGCCGGTCGACGACGTGTCCGAGTTCGTCCAGCTGCTCGGGCGGCGGCAGGACGGCGGCGAAGAGCCTCATGGGGTGAGTGTGGCAGCGGTTAGCCTCTGCGGCATGAAGATCTCCATCAGGAAGGGCGGGGCGGAGGACCTCCCCGCGATACTCGGCGTCCTCGACAGCGCCGTGGTGTGGCTCAACGGCAAGGGGATCACCGCGCAGTGGGGCACGGAGTCGTTCTCCGGGCGCCCCAAGGCGGTGAAGCAGGTCGAGGACACGATGGCCGCGGGTGATCCGTGGATCGCCGAGATCGACGGCGTACCGGCGGGGACGATGACGCTGACCCCGTTCCCCGGGCAGTACATCGAGCCGGCGGACGAGCCCGAGGTGTACGTACGGCTCCTCGCGACCGACGCCCGGTTCCACGGCCACGGGGTGGGCTCGGCGCTGCTCGCCCACGCGGCGGAGGAGACGCGGCGGCAGGGGGTGTCGCTGCTGCGGGTGGACTGCTTCGCGGGCAGTGAGGGCCGGCTGGTCGCGTACTACGAGGGCCAGGGCTTCACCCCGACGGACACGTTCCTGGTCGGGGACTGGGCGGGCCAGGTACTGGAGCGGCGGGTCTGAGGACCGGCCGCTCCCGTGGCGTTCGGGCGGCCGGCCCGTCGCCTGACCGGGCGGTCACGCGACAGGCCGGTCACGCGGCCGGCCCGGCGCGGTCAGCTGGTGAAGTACCCGGCGTCCAGCGCGATCCAGCCCTTGAACCCGCGCTCGTCGTAGATGCGCAGGGAGCCGTCGGGGGTGACCTCCCAGCGGACGGTGAGGGGACCGGTGATGTCCCCTGCGCCGGTCGCCGTACCCACCATGCCCTGGGTGCGGATGGGGTGGAGGTGCGACGGGAGCGTGAGGATCGTCTCGCCGCTGGTCCACGGGGTGTTGGTGTTGCGTGTCACCCGAAGGCGGAGCTCGACGCGGTCGCCCGTCTGGCGGTACTGCGGCTTGTAGCTGTTGGTAGCCCCGTAGACGTTCTCGTCGTACGTCAGAGGGGTCCACGGGGTGGTGCTGGAGAGGCCGTAGAGGGCCATGCGTCGGTCTCCTTGGGTGGCGAAGCCGAACACGAGCTGCGGCCCGTCGGACGTTCGGCGGACGGTGATGGCTTCGGTCTCCCGGTGCGCGAGATCGACGGCGGTGTCGTTGAAGATCCGCTCGATCACCGCGCCCGGGACGACGTCGTAGACGGTCCACCAGGAATTGCCCGGGGGCGGGTTGTCCTCGTCGTAGGCGGTGCCCGCGTTCTGGTAGACGAAGTTTCCGTACAGGCACCAGGACTGGGTGCTGTGCTTGCCCGGGAAGCGCGCCAGGGTGGTGAAGTCGTGGCGCTTGAAGGCGTCGAGTTCGTAGACGCGGTACTCCACGGTGCCGGACGTCACGTGGCGTACCGCGATGTGGCCGTGGTCGAGGTCCAGGGACGGGGTGACCGCGGAGCCTTCGCCGACGGGTTTGAACACCTCGACGGGGCCGCTCCTGGCATCGACGAGAGTGCCGGGCTGGAACGCGAGCCGGCCGATGTACTTGCCGTGGGCGTTCTCACCGGCGGCGGCGACGTCCGCGTGGGTCTCCAGCCACAGCCACACGGTGCCGTCGACGTTCTCGACTCCGAACCCGGCTCCGTGGCCGAAGCCACTCAGGTGCATGGAGGCGAGCACGGTGCCGTCGGGCGCGACCTGGTTGACGCACAGGTCACCCCGCGCGTCGTGGTCCTCGCGGCGGACGACGGTGTCGTCCTCGGAGAGTTTGACCCCGCCGCTGATGCCCTGCACGGCGTAGGCCAGGCCGGTCACCGAATCGAAGGCGACCTGCTGGTGCACCCTGGTGTACGTGAGGGGGAGCTCCCTGCCGAACAGGTCGACGGGCTCGTCCTTCAGGTCGAACCTGTACCCCGGGGGCAGGCTGGGCCACGCCGGGGCGGCGACCGACGAGGTGCCGGCGAGGGGCGTGGCCTTCGGCGCGGCTGCCTGGGCGGGTCCGACGGAGGCGAGGGCCGGAGCGGCGGCCGCCGCTGTCAGNNNNACGTATGGAAAGCGGCCGCCGGGAGTTCCGGCGAGTCGCGGCCCGGAATACGGGCGAAACACATGCTCATGGGCGTGCAAGCCCCCCTTTCAAGATCTTCACCTGCACGGCGCCGCGATCTTCGCACACAGATGCGAGGGGGCAGAAGGGAAATCCGGAGAGCCGGGCGGAGGGCCGGGGCGGCGGGCCGCGGGGCGGGGTCTCCGCCC
>NZ_LIPQ01000178.1 GCF_001418135.1 Streptomyces aureus | reverse complement strand
CCCGCCGGTCTCGCCGACGCCCGCCAGCACGCCTCCGCGCCCGCCGGGCCGCCCGCCGAAGCGGTCTCCGCGGCCTCCGCCGAACTGCGCCGCTCGCTCGTGAACAGCGGCACCCTGGTGGTCAACCGGGCGTTCCTCCTCAACAACGAGGCGCTGTACTCGAACTACCTGCCGTCCGCCGATCCCATCGAGCGGGACGCTTTCGTCCGGCTCCTCAACGACCGGGTGCTGGTCCCCTACCTGTACACGGAACGGGAGCCCGCCGCGGACTTCGCCTGGGCCTACGACCGTGCCGTCGGACACGCCTGGCGCCGGCTCGTCACGGAGGAGGCCGAGCCCGCGCTCGTGCGCTTCGACTGGGACGACGACGCCAACCGCGACAAGGCCGGCCAGATCGGCAACTTCTTCTCCACGAACGTCTCCTCCCTCCGCCGGCTGCGCGCGCCGCAGCTCGCCAAGGACCTCGGCATCCCGGAGGAGCTGGCCCGGTCGATGCGCGAGGGCGTCCTGAAGGACATCTACTTCTGGGCCGGTGAGCAGGACAACGACCGGGACATCACCCGTAACGCTCTCTACCAGCGGTTCATCACCCGGCCCGGCACCGAGCCGTACCAGAACCTGCTGCGGGAGGGCGATCACGTCGTCCCCACCAAGCAACTGGTGGACCTGCTCTACAGCTTGGGCGTGCCCCGGGCCGGCGGGCTGATCCCGGTCACCCCGCCGGACTCCCCGCCCCGCTCGACGCTCCAGGAGCTCCGCACCGACCTGCGGCCCCGCGACGACGACCCGGAGGCGATCGGCCGACTGCTGCGCGATCTGTTCGCCGACGCGCTGCACCGGGCGGTCGACGGGCCGAACTCGTACGCCGGTCTCTCCCTCGCCGACATCAACCGGCTGCGGCGGGAGGAGGAGTGGCGGGCGTACGTGGACTCCCTGGACACATTCGTCCGGGGCGGTTTCGAGGACGGGCGGATCCCCACTCCCGAGGAGTTCGCGGCGGGCACCTCCGAGGTGGCGCGGCGCCACGCGCGGATGCTGCGGACCGCGCGCGCGACGAGCGGCAGCGGGAACGGCTTCACCCGGGACATCGTCTCGGTCCTGGTCATCGAGGCGGGCGGGGTCGCCCTCCAGGTGACGAGCGGCGAGGAAGTGTCGCTGCTCGCGGGGTCGATCCAGCTGCTCACCGCGGCCGCGGGCGCGCTGACGCTCCGGCTGGAGTTCCGTGACCGGGGCGGGAAGGGCCGGCGCGGAGGACTCGGGCACTCGCTGACATTGCCGACGCTGCGGCTGGGCAGTCTGAAGCGGGACTGGGAGGCGATCCTGGGGGCGTACGGCGGGCGGGTCGTCGAGACGGGACGGCTGCCCGGCGCGCCCCGCCAGGCCGACCAGCAGTGCCAGCCCGCCCCGTAGCGAGCGCCGGAGCCCACCCCGGACCGGCGCCCGACCGACCACGAGCGCCGGATCCGATCCCGACCGGCGCGCCGAGCACGAGCCGGCCCCGGGGGGCCGGGAAAGGCAGTCCGCACATGAGCATGGAGCCCGCACACCGCTACGAGCAGCTGCGTACGGAGCGGCCCGAGCTGTTCCGCAACGAACCGGGCGGCATCGAGATCCTCACCGACCCTGAAGCGGTCGCGGCCGCCGACTGCGGGGTGCTCTACCAGGACCCGTACGTCCTGCTCGTCCGGGACCCGGTGCGCTTCCCGGACGGCCGCGAGGGCACGTACATCCGCTCGGTGAGCACGACGGCCGAGCCGGGCTGTGTGGTGCTGCCGCTGCTCGGCGACCGGGTGGTGCTCATCGAGCACTACCGGCACGCCACCCGGTCCTGGCAGTGGGAGCTGCCCCGGGGATTCGGCACCCGGGGCCTGACGGGCGCGGCGAACGCGGCGAAGGAGCTCGACGAGGAGATCGGGGCGCGGGTGCGGGAGCTGATCCCGCTGGGCGAGCTGCATCCGGACAGCGGGATGACGGGCGACCGCGTCCTGCTCTTCGCGGCCCGGATCGACGCGATCGGGCGGCTGGCGGCGTCGGAGGCGATCCGGAGCTCGCTGACGATCCCCTTCGCGGAGGCCGAGGAGATGATCGCCGACGGCCGTGTCACGGACGCTTTCACCATCGCCGCGATGACCCGCGCCCGCCTGGCAGGCCTGACGGCCTGAGGCGGGCGCGGGTACGGACGGGGCAGGGGCGCCGGAACGCGCGCCGGTCCGGCGAGGCGCACCGGCGGTCCATCACGGCAGGCGGGCTGCCGGAGCGCTACAGCAGGCGGGCTGCCGGAGCGCAACAGCAGGCGGGCTGCCGGCGCACGTACCGCCGCTGCGTCACGGGCCCAGTGTCAGCGGGCCATCCGGCGGCGGGCCGCCTCGTAGAGCACGACACCGGCGGCGACACCGGCGTTCAGCGACTCGGCGCCGCCCGGCATCGGGATGCGGACGAGGAAGTCGCAGGTCTCGCCGACGAGGCGGGACAGGCCCTTGCCCTCGGAGCCGACGACGATGACGACCGGACCGCCCAGCTCCTCCAGCTCGTGCACCTCGCGGTCACCGTCGGCGGCGAGGCCGACGACCGTGACACCGGCCTTCTGGTACTGCTCCAGGCAGCGCGTCAGGTTGGTGGCGCGGGCGACCGGGGTACGGGCGGCGGTGCCGGCCGACGTCTTCCACGCACCGGCGGTCATGCCGGCGGCGCGCCGCTCGGGCACGACGACACCGTGACCGCCGAAGGCGGAGACGGAGCGGACGACGGCGCCGAGGTTGCGCGGGTCGGTGACGCCGTCGAGGGCGACGATCAGCGGGTCGTCGTGGTCGTCGAACGCGGCCGTGACGAGGTCCTCGGGGTGCGCGTACTCGTACGGCGGGACCTGGAGGACGAGGCCCTGGTGGTTCAGGCCGTTCGTCATCCGGTCGAGCTCGGGGCGCGGCGCCTCCATGATGTTGATGTTGCCGCGGCCGGTGGCGAGGTTCAGGGCCTCGCGCACGCGCTCGTCGTTGTCGATGAACTGCTGCACGTACAGCGTCGAGGCGGGCACGCCGTCGCGCAGGGCCTCGAAGACCGGGTTGCGGCCGACGACCATCTCGGACAGGCCCTTGCCGCCGCGGCGGGCGACCGGCTTGCGCTTGGCCGCGTTCCGGGCCATCGCGTTGTTGACGCGGAATGCCTTGTGGCCCTTGCGGGCCTCGGCCTTGGGCGTCGGGCCCTTGCCTTCGAGGCCCTTGCGCCGCTGGCCACCGCTGCCGATCGTCGCACCCTTCTTGTTGGACGTGCGACGGTTCCTGCGCTGGCTGTTCCCGGCCATGACTACCTAATCCTCGGTGTTGCGTACGGAGGCGTACTCGCCCTCGTACAAGGTCTGTAACTGAAGTGTGCCGCCCGGAGGCCCGAGCGGCACGTCTTCTAACGGTTGCCCAGCGTCCAGCGGGGTCCGTCGGGGCTGTCCTCGATGGCGAGGCCGGACTGGTTGAGCTGGTCGCGGATCGCGTCCGCGGTCGCCCAGTCCTTGCGCTCGCGCGCCGACTCGCGCTGCTGGAGCACGAGCCGTACGAGGGTGTCGACGGCGCCGTGGAGCTCGTCGCCGCCACCGCTCTCCTCGGCCCAGTGCGGGTCGAGCGGGTCCAGGCCGAGGACGCCGAGCATGGCCCGGACCTCGGCGAGGCGGGCGATGGCCTCGTCCTTGTCGTCCGCGGCGAGGGCGCTGTTGCCCTGCCGGACGGTGGTGTGGATGATCGCGAGCGCGTGCGGCACGCCCAGGTCGTCGTCCATGGCTTCGGCGAAGGCCGGCGGCACCTCGGCGGCGGGGGCGACGTCCTTGCCCGCCTTCTCGGTGGCGCGCTGGACGAAGCCCTCGATCCGGGCGAACGCCGACTCGGCCTCGCGCAGGGACTCCTCGCTGTACTCGATCATCGAGCGGTAGTGCGGGGTGCCCAGGTAGTAGCGGAGGACGATGGGGCGCCAGTTCCTGACCATCTCGGACACCAGCACGCTGTTGCCGAGCGACTTCGACATCTTCTCGCCGGCCATGGTGACCCAGGCGTTGTGCACCCAGTACGAGGCGAAGTCGTCGCCGAAGGCCTTGGCCTGGGCGATCTCGTTCTCGTGGTGCGGGAAGATCAGGTCGAGGCCGCCGCCGTGGATGTCGAAGGCGGAGCCCAGGTACTTGTGGGCCATCGCCGAGCACTCCAGGTGCCAGCCGGGACGGCCGCGGCCCCACGGGGTCTCCCAGTCGGGCTCGCCCGGCTTGGTCGCCTTCCACATCGCGAAGTCGCGCGGGTCGCGCTTGCCGGAGACGCCCTCGTCGGGCTGGCGGAGGTCGTCGATGTCCTGGTTGGACAGCTCCAGGTAGCCCGGGAAGGAGCGCACGTCGAAGTAGACGCTGCCGTCGGCCTCGTACGCGTGGCCGCGCTCGATGAGGCCGCGCATCATCTCGATCATCTCGGGGACGTGCCCGGTGGCGCGGGGCTCGTACGTCGGCGGAAGGCAACCGAGCGCGTCGTAGCCCGCGTTGAACGCGCGCTCGTTCTCGTAGCCGATGGACCACCAGGGGCGGCCCTGCTCGGCGCCCTTCCTGATGATCTTGTCGTCGATGTCGGTGACGTTGCGGATGAACGTGACGTCGTAGCCGCGGTACGCGAACCAGCGGCGCATGATGTCGAAGTTCAGCCCCGACCGGATGTGGCCGATGTGCGGGGCCGCCTGGACGGTGGCACCACAGAGGTAGATCGAGACCTGGCCCGGCGTGAGCGGGGTGAAGTCACGGATCTGCCGGGCGCTGGTGTCGTACAGGCGAATAGTCACCACTCCAGGGTAGTGGGCGTGTGGTAGTGCCCCGATACCTGTTCGCCGTCTCCGATGACGTTTTTCACCGGTACCGGTGGATGCCGGTACCGGTGAACGTGATGACGGACGCCCCGGAACGCGGTTACGGGCGGGCCACCGGGTACACGAGGGCCGTCGCCAGCGCCGCGAGGCCCTCCGCGCGGCCCGTCAGACCGAGGCCGTCCGTAGTGGTGCCGGAGACGGAGACCGGTGCGCCGGCCGCCTCGCTCAGCGCCTTCTGCGCCTCGTCGCGCCGCTTGCCGACCTTGGGGCGGACGCCGATGACCTGGACTGCGATGTTGCCGATCTCGTATCCCTCGGCGCGGACGATCCGGGCGGCCTCCGCGAGGAGGGTGACCCCGGAGGCGCCGGAGTACTCGGGGCGGGAGGTGCCGAAGTGGGCGCCGAGGTCGCCGATGCCGGCGGCGGAGAAGAGCGCGTCACAGGCGGCGTGGGCGGCCACGTCACCGTCGGAGTGCCCGGCGAGGCCGTGCCCGTCGTTCTCGTCGGCGTCCCAGAGGAGGCCCGCGCACCAGAGTTCGCGGCCCTTCTCGAAGGCGTGGACGTCGGTGCCGATGCCGGTGCGCGGCAGCACGGGGAGATCAGAAGCCATCGTTGGCCCTCCTGCGGGCGAGTACGGCCTCGGCGAGGACGAGGTCGAGGGGGCGGGTCACCTTGAAGGCCTCCTCGTGGCCGGGCACGACGACGACGGGCGCGCCGAGCCGCTCGACCATACCGGCGTCGTCGGTGGCGCCCTCACCGGTGAGGGCGACGGTGGCGTGCGCGTTGACCAGGGTGTCGCGGTCGAAGCCCTGGGGGGTCTGGACGGCGCGGAGCCGGGCCCGGACCGGGGTGGCGACGACCTGCTCGGGGTCGCCCGGCTTCTCGGCCGGCTCGACCTCCTTGACGGTGTCGGAGACGGGCATCGCGGGGACGACGGCGACCGCCCCGTCCCGTACGGCCTCGATGACCGCGTCCACGGTGTCGACGGGGACGAGCGGGCGGGCCGCGTCGTGGACGAGGACGGTGCCGATGCCCTCGGGGAGCACGTCGAGTCCGAGGCGTACGGACTCCTGGCGGGTGTCACCGCCGGGTACGACGAGGTAGTCGGTGCGCTCGGGGAGGGCGTGGGCGTCGAGGAGGTTCTTGACCTCGGCGACGCCGTCGGAGGGGGCGACCACGACGACGAGCGAGACCGCGCGGGAGGCGGCCATCGCACGGACGGCGTGGATGAGGATGGGGGTGCCGTTCAGCGCGCGCAGCGCCTTGGGGGCGCCCGGACCGAGGCGTACGCCCCGTCCGGCCGCCGGGATCACCACAGCGGTACGAGGAGGACGCGCTTCGTCTGACATCGGTTGCACTCCGGCAGGTTTGTTTCCGCGGCCGACATGGGTATGGCCTCACCGTGCCGGACGCTCCGCCTTGGCCGGGCCCTTTCCGTGACGACGGTCGAGGCGTTGGCGCCCGCGCACAGGGGTTCGGACGTAACAGGGGGAACGAGAGCATACGTACATGAACACGCGTACGCGAACGTGCGTACAGGAGCACGCGTGCTGTCGCGGTCGTGCACTGTCTCGGTGGTGAAGCGAGGCACTCGTGAAATGCCGCAGTGCCCGGCGGCAGCACTGTGTGGATCACAGCACGCCAGCGGGCACCGCGGCATCGCTTCACTTGGTAGCGCGCTCGGATGTCTTCAGAGCACGCTCAGGACGCGAGGACCTCGTCGAGGAGAGCCTCGGCCTTGTCCTCGTTCGTGTTCTCCGCGAGGGCCAGCTCGCTGACCAGGATCTGCCGAGCCTTGGCGAGCATGCGCTTCTCACCGGCGGAGAGACCGCGCTCGCGCTCACGCCGCCACAGGTCGCGGACTACTTCGGCGACCTTGATGACATCGCCGGAGGCGAGCTTCTCGAGATTTGCCTTGTAGCGACGGGACCAGTTCGTCGGCTCTTCGGCGTACGGTGCGCGCAGCACCTCGAAGACCCGGTCCAGCCCGTCCTGACCGACTACGTCGCGAACACCGACGAACTCCGCATTGTCCGCCGGCACACGAACCGTCAGGTCGCCCTGCGCGACCTTGAGCACCAAGTAGGTCTTGTCCACGCCTTTGATCTGGCGAGTTTCGATGGCCTCGATCAGCGCGGCCCCGTGATGGGGATAGACCACGGTGTCGCCAACCTTGAACGTCATGTGACAGGTACCCCTTCCGTGGCTATCCAGGGTAACACGGATACAGCTTCTTCTGAATGGCGTTTTCGCAGGTCAGGGCATATCTCGGGGCTTGACAACAGCAACACGAACGTGCTGCGGAGGGCTTCCGGAAGGCGGTATTCGCAGGTCGGAGCGGCTGCGCGGACGGAGAGAAACGCGCACGTTACACCTACCCGAAGCCCCTCCAAGGAGGGCCGATGCCCCGTTTTGTCGGGTTCGGCGTGGCCTTCCCAACGTACTCCGTTCGAGGATCGTCCACCCGTACGGATGCATCACGGGGTGATTCCGCAATTGATCAGCGGACGCCCGTCCCGGCTTTTCCGGAGGTACGGCTCCGGGGAATGCGGGGCGGCCCTCGAATTGATCAAGGCGGTTATGTGAACAACAGGTCAATGGGTCGTGATCCGGCCATGGCGGCCGGATCACGGCGAGAGGCGGACGGCACGCGGGACCGCTCCGTGGCCGTACCGGGGCCGCCCGGGCGCCGTCCCCGGCGCCGCCCCCGGAGACCCTGTGGCCGGTAAGGGGCGGGTCGGGTGCGGGACGGAGAGTGCGGCTCGGTAACCTGAGCGCGCTGACACACCCTTAGTTGGTCTTTGGTCCCGGAGTGGTCCGAAGCCTGTCCGTAGCCAGTCCGTACGTCCTAGGAGATGCCGCCGCCGTGAGCCGCAGCCTTCGACGCGGCGCCCTCGCCGCCACCGCCATCGCTTTCTCCATCGCCGCACTGTCCGCCTGTGGGGCGGGCAACGACGCGCAGACGCTCGGCGTCAAGCCGGACAACGCCGCCGTCACCGTGGACGACGTCAAGATCCAGAACGCTCTGGTGATCACCCAGCCCCTGAACGTGGCCAAGGGCCCGGCCGTCGTCTCGGCCACCGTCTTCAACAACGGCGGGCTGCCCCAGACGATCCAGTCCATCACCCTGCCGGGCAGCAACACCTCCGTGGCGCTGAAGCCGGCCTCGGGCGCCGGCCCGGTCGTCGTCCCGGCCAACGGCTCCGTCGTCATCGGCGGCGAGGGCAACGCCTCCGCCGTCATCGAGAACGGCAGCGAGGCCACCCGCGACGGTGACGCGCAGGAGGTCGTCTTCAAGCTCAGCCGCACCGGCGACGTGAGCCTGGACGCCTTCGTCGTCCCGGCGACCAGCTACTTCAAGGACTTCGGCCCGGCCATCATCCCGGCGCCCCCGGGCACCGAGCCGACCGCCACGGCGTCGCCCTCGGGCGAGGGCGAGCACGGCGGCGAGGGCGAGCACGGTGGCGAGGCCACCGGCGAGCCGTCGGGCGAGGCGAGCCACTCGGCCGGCCACTGACCGCGGACGTGTGAAGGGCGCCCTCCCCGGCGGGGAGGGCGCCCTTCACACGTATCCGGCCTGCTTGACCCTGCGCCGGACTCCGTCCGGCGCGTGGGACGGGCTTCGGTCTACGGCTCGAACTTGTAGCCCAGGCCACGGACCGTGACCAGGTAGCGCGGGGCGCCCGGGTCCGGCTCGATCTTGGCGCGGAGGCGCTTGACGTGGACGTCGAGGGTCTTGGTGTCGCCGACGTAGTCCGCGCCCCAGACCCGGTCGATCAGCTGCATACGGGTCAGCACACGGCCCGCGTTGCGCAGCAGCATCTCCAGGAGGTCGAACTCCTTCAGGGGCAGGTCGACCTTGCCGCCCGCGACCGTCACCACGTGGCGGTCGACGTCCATCCGGACCGGGCCGGCCTCCAGGGCCGCGGGGGTGACCTCCTCCGGCTCACCGCGGCGGCGCAGGACCGCGCGGATGCGGGCGACCAGCTCCCGCGAGGAGAAGGGCTTCGTCACGTAGTCGTCGGCTCCTATCTCCAGCCCGACGACCTTGTCGATCTCGCTGTCCTTGGCCGTCACCATGATGACGGGGACGTTCGAGCGGCCGCGCAGCTGACGGCACACCTCGGTACCGGGGAGCCCCGGAAGCATCAGGTCGAGGAGGACGAGGTCGGCCCCGTTGCGCTCGAACTCGTCGAGACCGTCGGGCCCGGTCGCCGCTACTGCGACCTCGAAGCCCTCCTTGCGAAGCATGTAGGACAGGGCGTCGCTGAAGGATTCCTCATCCTCGACGACAAGCACTCGGGTCACGGAAGGACCTCCGGGGCAGGAAGCGGTTCGGTCATGAGATCAGGGGTGGGGGACGAGGCGGGTCGGCGGTCCCGTACGGCGCCCGCCTCGGGCAGCCGCAAGGTGAAGGTGGAGCCCTGACCCTCGGTGCTCCAGACGGTGACCTCTCCGCCGTGGGAGGCGGCCACGTGCTTGACGATGGCCAGGCCGAGTCCCGTACCGCCGGTGGCGCGGGAGCGGGCCGGGTCGACGCGGTAGAAGCGCTCGAAGATGCGCTCGCGGTCCCTCTCGGAGATGCCGATGCCCTGGTCGGTCACGGCTATCTCGATCAGGTCCCCGCCCGGCGCCGCGATGCGGCGGGCGGCGATGCCCACCCTCGTACGGGCCGGTGAGTAGTTGACCGCGTTCTCCACGAGGTTGCCCAGGGCGGCGGCGAGCTGGCCGCGGCTGCCCCAGACGTAGAGGTCGGCCGCACCCCCCGACACCATGGTGATCTGCTTGGTGGAGGCGGGCTGCCGCGAGCGGTCGATCGCCTCGGCGACGAGTTCGTCCACGGACACGGGCTCGGAGTCTTCCAGCGGGTCGTCGTTCTGCACGCGGGAGAGGTCGATGAGCTCCTGTACGAGGTTGGTGAGGCGGGTCGCCTCGATCTGCATGCGGCCCGCGAAGCGGGTGACCGCCTCGGGATCGTCCGAGGCGTCCATGACCGCCTCGGAGAGCAGGGAGAGCGCGCCCGTCGGGGTCTTGAGCTCATGGCTCACGTTGGCGACGAAGTCGCGCCGTACCGCTTCGATACGACGGGCCTCGGTGAGGTCCTCGACCAGCAGCAGCACGAGGCGCGAGCCCAGCGGGGCGACCCGGGCGGAGACGGCGAGGGCCTCGCCGCGTCCGCTGCCGCGCCGGGCCAGGTCCAGCTCCACCTGCCGTATCTCTCCGTCCCGGCGGGTGTCACGGGCCATGTTGAGCATGGGCTCGACGGCCAGTTTCCCGCCGCGGACCAGGCCGAGCGCGTACGCCGCCGAGCTGGCCTTCACCACGGAGTCGCTCTCGTCGAGGACGACCGCGGAGGAGCGCAGCACGGACAGCACGGTGTCGACTCCGGGCGGGAGCACGGCGTCGGTGTGCAGGGAAGTACGGGTGGGTCTCGCCTGGTCGCGCTCGCTCCAGCGGAACGCCAGCATGGCGATCACGCCGGTGCACACGCCGGCGATCGCGGCCAATGCGGCGACCGCCGCGTTCACGTCCATGCCTCCCAGGTTATGCGGGTGCGAGGACTCTCTCCCAGCCGTCCGAGTGGCTGCTCGAACACTCGTCGCTCAGAGTTCACTCCGAGGACCTGAGTGGTTCACATGCCCTCAGAGGAGCGATGGCTTACGTCGCCCAGAGTTCACCTGAGGGAAAGTATTGATTCATGTGCGCGGGTGGAGCCGGACGCGTGAGGGGCCGAACGTGGGAGCGTGGGGATCCGAGGACCCCAATCCGGACCCCGGAGCTTTGCCGAGCTTTGCGTAGAGAGGGACATCCATGCGGGACGCGTACCACGAGGAACTGGACTCGATCGGCGAGAGCCTGGTCGAGATGGCCCGGCTCGTCGGGTCGGCGGTCGGGCGCGCCACCACGGCGATGCTCGACGCGGATCTCAAGCTCGCGGAGAGCGTGATCGCCGCCGACCAGAAGGTCGACGACCTCCAGCACGAACTGGAGGCCCGGGCCATCGCACTGCTCGCGCGGCAGCAGCCGGTGGCGACGGACCTGCGGATAGTGGTCACCTCGCTGCGGATGAGCGCCGACCTGGAGCGCTCGGGCGACCTGGCGCAGCACGTGGCGAAGCTGGCCCGTCTGCGGTTCCCCGAGTCCGCGGTGCCGCGGGACCTGCACGCGACCATCCTGGAGATGGGGCAGCTGGCGCAGCGCCTGATGGCGAAGGCGGCGGAGGTCATCATCACGAAGGACGTCGACCTGGCGCTCCAGCTGGAGCAGGACGACGACGAGATGGACCTGCTGCACCGGACGCTGTTCCAGCACCTGATCGACGACCGCTGGAAGCACGGCATCGAGACGGCGGTCGACGTGACGCTGCTCGGCCGCTACTACGAGCGGTTCGCCGACCACGCGGTGTCGGTGGCGAAGCGTGTGGTGTACCTGGTGACGGGTGAGCACGCGGACGAGCTCCAGGCGGCGGACGCGCCGGTCGAGGGCGCGTAGCGCCACGGGCGCCGATGCGCCGTTGATGCGCCGGTCCGGGTGGGCATGCAATGGGGGGAGGCGACGTGCGCCTCGAAAGGGAGGGACCCCCATGGCCGAATCCCCCAACACGACCGACTCCGGGGCGGAGGCACCGCGGGAGGCGGTGCACCTGCCCCTCGTGGGCGCCTGCGGGTGCGGCTCGGGCTGCGGCTGCGGCTGCCAGTCGGGCGGCCCGTGCCAGTGCGGCGGCTGCTCGGGCTGATCGGATGTGGCCGAGGGGGTGGGGTGCGGCATCCGCACCCCACCCCCTCGGTCCTGGCTCTCCCCGCCCCTATGTGTCCAGCACACCCACGACCTGGTCGCCGCTGGTCTCCCCCGTCGTACGGAAGCCGAGACGCTCGTAGAAGGCGCCGGGCCCTTCGTCGCCGGGTGCCCAGGTGACGTACAGCCGCGACGCGCCGCGTCGGCGCAGCTCGTCGCGGACGGCTTCGACGGCGAAGCGGCCGTACCCCTTGCCCTGCCCTTCGGCGGCGATGTTGAGCCGCCAGAGGCCGCTGCGCCGGTCGGCGGGGTCCTTCTGCGCGTCCCACTGGAGGTCGAGGAAGGCCATCAGGAAGCCGACGAGTTCGTCCCCGTCGAAGATCAGCCGCGGCCAGGCGGCCTCCCCGTAGGCGTAGGCCTCGGCGAGGGACCGCACGACGGGGGAGACGTTCCGCTCCTGGTGCAGGTGGACGCGCAGGTCGAGGGCGGCGTCGATGGTGGCGGGGGTGACCTTCTCCAGGCGGAGGGAGGAACGGGTGCTCATGGCGCGACGGTAACGGCGGGGAGGGACGGGCGCCGGTGTTTTTCCGGCCGGGCCCGTACTCGGGCCGCCGCCGGGCGGCGCACCGGACCGAGTGGCGGTGTGAGAGGGAAGCGGGTCGCGGCGGTCGGCTCCTCCGACCGCAGCCGCACGGGTGCGCGCCGGTCCGCGCTGAGGGTCCAGCGTGGGCCCAGAACGCGAGAATGCCCCTGCCCTGCGCCATGAGCGCAGGCCAGGGGCATGATCACGGTTGCCGCTACTTCTTGCCCTGGTTCTTGACCGCCTCGATGGCCGCCGCCGCGGCCTCCGGGTCGAGGTAGGTACCGCCCGGGTTGAGGGGCTTGAAGTTCTCGTCGAGCTCGTAGGCCAGCGGGATGCCCGTCGGGATGTTGAGGCCCGCGATGGCCTCGTCCGAGATGCCGTCGAGGTGCTTCACCAGCGCGCGGAGGCTGTTGCCGTGAGCCGCGACCAGGACCGTGCGGCCCGACAGGAGGTCCGGGACGATCGCGTCGTACCAGTACGGGAGCATGCGCTCCACGACGTCCTTCAGGCACTCGGTGTCCGGGCGCAGCTCCGGCGGGATCGTCGCGTAGCGCGCGTCGTGCGCCTGCGAGAACTCGCTGTCGTCCGAGAGCGGCGGCGGCGGGGTGTCGTAGGAGCGGCGCCACAGCATGAACTGCTCCTCGCCGAACTCGGCGAGCGTCTGGGCCTTGTCCTTGCCCTGGAGGGCGCCGTAGTGGCGCTCGTTGAGGCGCCACGAACGGTTCACCGGGATCCAGTGGCGGTCCGCGGACTCCAGCGCGAGCTGGGCGGTGCGGATGGCGCGCTTCTGGAGGGAGGTGTGCAGTACGTCGGGGAGCAGGCCGGCGTCCTTGAGCAGCTCGCCGCCGCGCGTCGCCTCCTTCTCACCCTTCGCGGTGAGGTTCACGTCCACCCAACCGGTGAACAGATTCTTCTCGTTCCACTCGCTCTCGCCATGGCGGAGGAGGATCAGCTTGTACGGTGCGTCGGCCATGCGTACGAGCCTAATGGACCCCTGACGATTGACACGCGTCGTCAATCCGCTGGCGTCCGACACCTGAGATGCGTAAGTTACGAGAGCCGTAAGAGGGACTTACAGATAGCAGGGGGCCGGCCACACATGTCCATCGCTTCGCTCAGACGATCAGCCAGTGAGACCGTCTCCGGCCTCCCGCAGGGCTTCTGGTGGCTGTGGCTGTCGACCCTGGTCAACCGGACCGGGGCCTTCGTCCTCACGTTCCTCTCCCTCTATCTGACGGTGGAGCTCGGACACTCGGCGTGGTTCGCCGGACTCGTCGTCGCCCTGCACGGCCTCGGCGGCGTCGCCGGCTCCCCGCTCGGCGGCGCGCTCACCGACCGCTGGGGCCGCCGCCCCACCATGGTCACCATGCACCTCGCGGCCGCCGCGTCCGCCGCCGCCCTCGCCTTCGTCACCAGCGCGTGGGCCATCGCGACGGTCGTCCTCCTCATGGGCGTCGCGATGCAGGCCGTCCGCCCGTCCATCAACGCCACCATCGCCGACATGGTCCCCGCCCACGACGTGCGCCGGGCCTACGCCCTCAACTACTGGGCCCTCAACCTCGGCTTCGCCATCGCCTCCATCGGCGGCGGCGCCGCGATCTTCCTCGGCTACCGGACGCTGTTCGTCGTCGACGCCGTCGCCACCACGCTGTGCGCCCTGATCGTCTTCCTCCGCCTCCCCGAGACCCGCCCCGAGGCCCGGACCGACAAGGCCGGCAAGCCGGTCGTCGAGGCCGAGGTGAGCATGCTCACCGTGCTGCGCGACGCACCCTTCCGCACCCTCGTCCTCCTCAACCTCTTCGTCTGCCTCGTCTTCACCGCGCCATGGATCGGCCTGCCCCTCACCATGGCGGACAAGGGCCTCTCGCCCTCGTCCTACGGCGTCGTCATCGCCGTCAACGGCATCGTGATCGTCGGCTTCCAGCTGCTCGTCAACAAGGTGACCGACAAGCGCTCCCCCGTCCTCCTGCTGTCCCTCTCCTCTCTTCTCTTCGCCCTCGGCACCGGCGCCACCGCCCTCGCGGGTTCCTCCGTGGTGGCCTTCGCCGCGACCGTCGTCGTCTGGACCGTCGGCGAGATGATCCACGTCCCGACGAACGCCGCCGCCACCGCCCTCCTCGCTCCCGAGCACGCCCGCGGCCGCTACCAGGGCGTCATGGGCATGTCCTGGGCCGTCGCCGGTTTCGTCGCCCCGATCGGCGCCGGCGCCCTCGTCGGCGGTCCCGGCCCGAACGTCCTCTGGGCCGTGACGTTCGCCATCGGCGTCCTCGCCGCCGTCGGCTACACCGTGCGGCTGCGCAAGGCCCTCGACGACGACATCGCCATCGACCGTGACGCCGACAGCGGCAGCGTCGTCGACGCGGCCATCGACGCCGCCGTCGAGCCCGGCCTCGCCGTCGAGCCCGGCAAGGGCGTCGGCGACGTCGGATCCGCCGGGAAGTCCCCCGTCAGCGCCTGACCCGGAGCCCCCTCCCGGCGATCCTGAACCCGCTCCCCTCCCTGCGCACTTCGGCGATGCCAGACCCGCCGAAGTGCGCGGGCACGACCAGCTCCCGCTCGTCGGCGGCCCGCTCCAGGATCCGGCGGCGGCTCACCGACGCCCCTCGCGCGTCCAGGCAGAAGCAGCTGCTGTGCGCGGGGTCGAGGATCTGCACGGGACTGTGCAGCAGGTCCCCGACGAAGACCGCCCGCTCCCCCGCCGACGCGAGTCTCAGCACGGCCGACCCGGGCGTGTGACCGGGCGCGGACTCCAGGGTGAGGTGCTCGTCGATGCGGTGGACGCCGTCCCAGAGCACGATCCGCCCCGCGCGGTGGAGGGGCGCGACGCTGTCCTCGTAGACGAATCGGTCGCTCTCGCTCCGGCCGCCGCCGTAGGCGTTGTCCGGCCCGAAGTGGGCGTCGTCCGCCGCCGGTACGAGGTACTCGGCGTGCGGGAAGGTCGGCACCCACTCCCCGCCACCGATGCCGCCGCCGACGTCCCCGCCGCTGTCGCTGCCGTCGGCGGCTCGGGTGTTCCAGCCGACGTGGTCGGCGTGGAGATGGGTGTTGACGACGACGTCCACGTCCTCGGGGCGGACCCCGGCCCGCTCCAGGACGCCGAGGAAGTCCCCCTGCCAGTGGTGGAACTGCGGCGAGCCGGGCCGCTCGCGCCCGTTGCCCACCCCGGTGTCGACCAGGATCGTCCGTCCCCCGCTGCGCAGCACCCATGTCTGCAGCGCCATGACCGCCCGGTCGCTCTCCGGATCCCAGTGGTCCGGTGCCAGCCAGTCCTCGTTGTCCTTCCAGGTCTCCCCGTCGGCCGAGGGGACGAGCTCGCCGGCGGTCGCGAACGGCCCCTGCCACTCGACGACCCGGACGACCTCGACGTCCCCCACCACCACGCGCTGTGCGCTCTCCTGTGTCATGCCGTCGACGTTAGGGAGCGCGGATGAGCCTCTCAATGCCCGTACGACTCCACCGGATACGCGTACGTCTCACCGTGGCGCCGCCGGTCGGCCCCGCAGGGCTACGCTGGCGCGATGGACGTGGTGAGCGACGCGATCTCGGCCGTACGGATCGGACGGCCCTCCTCCCAGCGGGTCCGGGTCGCCGGGAGCTGGTGCACCCGCCTCGCCCCGTACGACGGCGCGGGCTTCCACGTCGTCCTGGAGGGCCACTGCTGGCTGCTGCCCGACGGCGGCGAGCCGGTCGAACTCGGCCCGGGCGACGCCGTCCTGCTGCCGCACGGGACCGGGCACGTGATCGCCGACGGGCCCGCCGACGCGGCGCGGCTCGCGCGCGCCGTGTCCTTCGAGCGGTGGTCGGCCGGGACCGGGTCGCGGCCGCCCGTCGTCGCAGGGAGCGAGGACGGCGCCGCGGTCGAGGACGGCGCCGCGGTCGAGATGCTGTGCGGCAAGTACCGGCTCGACCGCAGCCACGTCCACCCGCTCCTCGCGGAGCTCCCCCCGCTCGTCCACCTGCCGAACCGGGACGACCGCGGCGCCGACGGTCCCGACGGCACCGGCGGCGCGGGCGGCGCCGATCCCGGCCTCCGCTCCGCCATCGCCCTGCTCGGCCACGAGGTGGGCGAGCGGCGCCCCGGCTCCGGGGTCGCCCTGCCGAGCCTGCTCGACCTGCTCCTCGTCTACATGATCCGTTCCTGGACGGCCGCGAACGCCGCCCCGGGAAGCCGGGCCGGCAGGGCCGGAACCTGGCCGGCCGCCCTCGGCGATCCGGTGACCGCCGCCGCCCTGCGGGCCCTGCACACCGACCCGGCCGCCCCGTGGACCAACGAACTCCTCGCGGCCGAGGCCGGGGTCTCCCGGCCCACCCTGGCCCGCCGTTTCACCGCCCTCGTCGGCCGGCCCCCGATGGCCTACCTCACCTGGTGGCGGCTCACCCGCGCCGCCGCCCTGCTCCGCGACACCCCGGACCCGTTGGCCGCCGTCGCCCGGCGCGTCGGCTACAGCACGCCGTACGCCTTGTCGCACGCCTTCCGCCGGGAGTTCGGCACGACCCCCGGGCAGTACCGGACGGGCCTGGCCGCGGCTACCGCCGACTGAGCGCGCGCTGCGCCTCGTACAGGTTCGAAGGGCGCACCGAACCCGGGCTGCCGTAGGCCTCCACGCGCGCGTGGAG
>NZ_LIPQ01000177.1:424-3617 GCF_001418135.1 Streptomyces aureus | reverse complement strand
CCAGCGGTACCGCTGGAGCTACGGCAGCATGCAGGCGATGTGGAAGCACCGCCGCGCCGTGACCTCCCGCGGCCCGGCCGGACGCTTCGGCCGCCTCGGGCTGCCGCTCGTCGTGATGTTCGGCGTGGTCGCCCCGCTGCTCGCGCCGCTGGTCGACATGTTCCTGCTGTACGGCGTGCTGTTCGGGGATGCCCCGATCACCCTCGCCAGCTGGGGCGGCTTCATCCTGCTCCAGGCCGTGCTGTCCTGGTACGCCTTCCGGCTCGACGGCGAGAAGCCCCTGCATCTGATCAGCCTGCCGATCCAGCAACTGGTCTACCGGCAGCTGATGTACATCGTCCTGTTGCAGTCCACGATCACGGCGCTGACCGGTGGCCGACTGCGCTGGCAGAAGCTCCGGCGCACCGGCGAGGTCGCCGCACCGGTGGAGGCCTGAGCATGACCGCATCCTTCGAGTTCGGGGGAACCCAGGAGACCCTCCGGCTGAGGATCCCCGCCGCTCTGCGACGGGAGTCCCAGCCGGCGCCGGACCCTGAGCCGTCGAGACCGGCCCCGCGCAAGGGCGGCCGGGACCGCTACCTCGACCTGCTGCGCGCGCTGGCGCTGGTCCGTGTGGTGATCTACCACAACTTCGGATGGTTCTGGCTGCCCGTCGTCTTCCCGTCGATGGGCGTGATGTTCGCGCTGGCCGGGTCGCTGATGGCACGCTCGCTCAGCCGTCCCGCCCCGGGCGTCATCCGGGGGCGGCTGCGCCGGCTGCTGCCGCCGATGTGGCTGTTCGGCGCGGTCGTCCTCACCCTGGAGATCGTCGACGGCTGGGGGCCCGAGGACGAGGGGCATCCCAACTGGTGGTGGGGCAAGCTGCTCTTCTGGCTCGTGCCGCTGAGCACTCCGCCGTACGCCGAATCGCTGAACGGTTTCGACCACCTCGTGGGGCAGGGCTGGGCGGTGCAGGTCGTCGTCCCGCTCTGGTACCTCCGCGCGTACCTCTGGTACGTCCTGCTCTCCCCGTTGATGCTGTGGGCGCTGCGGCGGATGCCGGTGGTGACGCTGTCCGTGCCGCTCGCGGTGACGATCGTGATGAACGCGTTCTTCATCGACCAGGAGTTCCTCTACGGCCGGGTCTGGGAGAACCTCAGCGACTTCGCCATGTTCGGCTCCTGCTGGATCCTCGGCATGGCTCACCAGGAGGGCCTGCTCAAGAAGATCCCGCAGTACGTCGTGCCGTCCGTCGCGCCGCTGATCATGGTGGCCGGCTGGTGGTACCTCCAGACCCGGCCGGTCGATCCGACCGTGCCCACCGACATCGAGGGCTGGCCGATCGCCCAGGCCCTGTGGTCCTTCGGCTTCGTCGCGCTCCTGCTCCACCTCAGTCCCTCCTGGGAACAGTGGCCCCGACCGCTGCAACGCTGGAACGGCCTGATCAGCCTGCTCAACGCACGCGCGGTCAGCGTCTACCTCTGGCACCAGGTCGCCTTGGTGGCCGCCATCCCGCTGATCGACCCCCTCTGGTCGGTCGGCGTCTTCTACGAGCACTTCCAGTGGCTGCTGAGAAGCCAGTGGTTTCCGCTGATGGTGGCGATCCCACTGACCGGACTGCTGGTGCTGACCTTCGGCTGGGTCGAGGACGTGGCCGCCAAACGCTCTCCGCGACTCTTCCCGTACCCGCGCCGCGTGCGGGGCAGGCGCCGGGCCGGCGCCTGACGTTGGGGGGCCAGGCGTTCGAGGCGCACTCGATGTGTGCGAACCCCGGGCGGCCCCCTGGGCAGGGCGCCGGGCTGGGAACCGGTTGGTGCGACGGCGGTCAGCGGAAGAACTGTGCTCCAGGAGAGGGCACGGCCGGCGTGGGCAGGGCCTGTTCGGCCCAGATGACCTTGCCTTCCGGTGTGTACCGGGTGCCCCAGTGCTCGCTGAGCTGCGCCACCAGGAACAGTCCGCGGCCTCCCTCGTCCGTGGTGGCGGCGTACCGCAGGTGTGGGGCGGTGCTGCTGCCGTCCCACACCTCGCAGGTAAGAGTGCGATCGCGCAACAGACGAATGCGAACCGGTGGGGCGCCGTACCGTATGGCGTTGGTGATGAGCTCGCTGAGGACCAGTTCCGTGGTGAAGGCGAGTTCCTGGAGTCCCCACTCCTCGAGTTGGTCGGCCGCGAGGCCGCGCATGGCGCCGACCTCGCTCGGGTCGAACGGCGCATCCCACTCCGCGACCCGGCCGGGGCCCAGAGTCCGTGTCCGGGCGATGAGCAGCGCTATGTCGTCGGAGGGCCGGCTGGGGAGCAGGGCGTCGAGTACGGCGCGGCGGCTGGCGTGCGGGTCTCGGTCGGGGTGGCTCAGCGCCGTGCGCAGCTTTTCCAAGCCCTCCGAGATGTCCCGGTTCCGCTCCTCGACCAGTCCGTCGGTGTACAGGACGAGCTGACTGCCTTCCGCCAGGTGCAGTTCCATGGTCTCGAACGGCATGCCTCCCAGCCCCAGCGGGGGGCCGGCCGGAAGTTCCGAGATCGTCGTCGTGCCGTCCGGGGCGACCACAAGTGGTGGCATGTGCCCTGCCCGCGCCATGGCGCAGTTCTGGGAGACCGGGTCGTAGACGGCGTAGAGGCAGGTCGCGCCCAGGACGCCGCCGTCCGGGGCGGCCCTGTCGCCTTCCTGGTCCATGCGCTGGACAAGATTGTCGAGACGGGCGAGGAGTTCGTCGGGCGGCAGGTCCATGGAGGAGAAGTTGTGCACGGCCGTGCGCAGCCGCCCCATGGTGGCCGCGGCGTGCAGGCCGTGCCCGACGACGTCTCCGACGACGAGTCCGACGCGGCTGCCCGACAGCGGGATCACGTCGAACCAGTCCCCGCCCACTCCGGACTGGGCGGGCTGGTAGAAGTGTGCGACGTCCACCGCGCTCTGCTCGGGCAGATCCTGTGGCAGCAGGCTGCGCTGGAGCGTCACGGCGAGATTGTGTTCGCGGGTGTAGCGGCGGGCGTTGTCCATGGTGACCGCGGCGCGGCCCACGAGCTCCTCGGCCAGGGACAGGTCGTCCTCGTCGAACGGTTCCGGCTTCTGCGACCGCCAGAAGTTGACCACTCCGAGCACGACGCCCCGCGCCTTCAGCGGAGCCGCGATGAGCGAGTGGATCCCGTAGCCGACGATCGCCGATGCCCGCAGCGCGTCCTGAGCGTGCCAGCCCGGCGCGTCATGGAGATCGGGCAC
>NZ_LIPQ01000177.1:0-324 GCF_001418135.1 Streptomyces aureus | reverse complement strand
GAACGGCGACGTCGGCCAATTCCTCCGCGGTGCGCACCACGTCGAGGGTGGTGCCGATGTCACCCCCGGCGTCGTAGAGCAGCTTGAGCCGCCTTCGGGCCGTCTCCGCCCGACTGCTCAGGAGTTGCATCTCGGTGGAGTCGCGGATGGTGACCGCCGAGCCCCGTGGCCGGGTGGGCCGCTGATTGACCACGAGCAGACGGTCCCCGGCCTCCACCACCTCGTCGGTGGCCACCCGCCCGGACAGCAGGAGTTCCGCCATGCGGCCGTCCATGCCGACTTCGTCGACGGGGCGTCCTTCGGCGTCGTCCGGCAGGCCGAGCA
>NZ_LIPQ01000176.1 GCF_001418135.1 Streptomyces aureus | reverse complement strand
CAGCTCCTCGCGGACCCGGTCGAGGCGGACCTCCCGCACGTACGCCATCGGCGACATCCCCACGTACTCGCGGAACGACTCCTGGAGGCGGCGCACGCTCACCCGGGCCAGGGTGGCCAGCTCGGTGGTCGTGAACGGATGCTCGGGCCGCTCCCGCACCGCGTCCATCACCCGCTTGACCGGGTCCGCGAGGAGCTGCGGGCGGCCGCGCCGGACGAGGTGGGCGTGAGTG
Source organism: Streptomyces aureus (assembly GCF_001418135.1). Lineage (GTDB taxonomy): Bacteria > Actinomycetota > Actinomycetes > Streptomycetales > Streptomycetaceae > Streptomyces > Streptomyces aureus_A. The sequence continues at coordinate 10,778 of NZ_LIPQ01000176.1, read as the reverse complement.
AGGTGGCCTGGCGCTGGGGCTTCGCCCACCAGGGCCGTTTCGCGGCGCGCTACCGGGAGAAGTTCGGCGAGTCGCCGTCGGAGACCTTGCGCGGGTGTCGCTGAGCGGGCCGTCCGCACCCCCGACGCGGGGGTCGTGCGTCCGGCGCCGCCGGTCCGGCGTACGCCGGGGGCGCGAAAGGGGCGCGTAATTCGCTGACCGGTGAGATTCCATGCATCAACCCACCGCGCATTCCGGACAGAGGTCGCGTTCCGCGGCTCGCGATGATCTTCGTCCGGGCCTACGGTGGGCAGGTCCGGCGCCGGCGTGCGCTGTGACCCGGGCCCCGGCCGGCTCCCCCGTATCAGTCCGGCCGGGTCCTGCGTACCCCCGCTCGCTTCTGCCGCCCCCACCCCTGAGCCGCGGGGAGTGTCAGGCAAGCCCTCCGTTGCTCATCAGCAACTGCCCGTTGATCCACTGCCCTTCGGGCGAGCAGAGGAAGTCGACCAGGTGCGCGGTGTCCCGAGGGGTGCCGAGGCGGCCGAGCGGCGTCTGCCGCACCATCTCCTCCCGGAGCGGCTCCGTCATCCAGCCGGTGTCCACCGGACCCGGATTCACGACGTTGGCGGTGACCCCGAGGTGCGCGAGCTCGCGCGCGGCGGCCAGGGTGATGCGGTCGAGAGCACCCTTGCTCGCCCCGTACGGGAGGTTCCCCACGGTGTGGTCGCTCGTCAGGGCGATGACGCGGCCGGTCCCCGGAGGGCCGGTGAACCGGCGGCCGTACTCCCGGATCAGCAGCCAGGACGCGCGCGTGTTGACCGCGAAATGGCGGTCGAAGCTCTCGACGGTGGTGTCGAGGAGCCCGGAGTCGACCGACTCGCAGTGGCACATGACGAGGGCCGTGACCGGGCGTCCGAGCCGCTCCTCGGCCGTGTCGAAGACGCGTGCGGGCGCCTCGGGGTCGGCGAGGTCGGCCTCGACGGCCGTGCAGGCGGCGCCCCGCGCGGCGAGCCGCCCGGTGACGGCCGCGGCCGCGCCCCGCTCCTCGCCCCACTCCATGCGCCGGTCGTACGGGGTCCAGTACGTGAACGCGACGTCCCAGCCGGACTCCGCGAGGCGGTCGGCGATGCCCGCGCCGATGCCGACCGTACGGCCGACGCCGGTCACGAGCGCGAGCGGACGCTGGTCCATGGGGATGCTCCTGTCGTTCGGTGCGGCCCCCGGGGCGGGGTCGCGCGGGGTCAGTGCGGCCACTGGGGCGGCGTCACGCAGAAGTGGCCGCCCAGGTAGAGGGCGTCGGCGCTGTCCTCCGGCGGGAAGCCCTTGTCGGCGATGAGCTTCTCCGCGAAGACCTCGGAGTCGTCCTGCGGGGCGAAGCCGAGCGCCCGGGCCGAGGAGAGGTCCCACCACGCGCGCGTGTTGGCGGACGAGCCGTAGACGACCGTGTGGGCCACGTCCTCGGCGGTGAGCGTGGCGTGCAGCAGACGGGCGCAGTCGGCCGGGCTGAGCCACATCGACAGCATCCGGACCGAGGTGGGCTCGGGGAAGCAGGAGCCGATGCGGACCGAGACGGTCTCGACGCCGTGCAGGTCCCAGTAGAGCTGTGCCAGGTCCTCGCCGAAGCACTTCGACAGGCCGTAGAAGGTGTCGGGGCGGTGCGGGGTGTCGACCGGCACGAGCGGGTCGCCCGCGCGCGGCTGCCGGGTGAAGCCGACGGCGTGGTTGCTGGAGGCGAACACCACGCGCGGGACGCCCTCCTCGCGGGCGGCCTCGTAGAGGTTGTACGTCCCGGCGATGTTGGCGGCCATGATCTTGTCGAAGGTCGACTCCAGGGAGATGCCCGCCAGGTGCACGATCGCGTCGACGCCCCGGACCGCCTCGCGCAGCGCCGCGCGGTCCGCGAGGTCGGCGACGATCGCGTCCGGCGCCCCCGGCACGGGGACGACGTCCAGGAGGCGGAGCTCGTGGCCGTACGGGGGCAGCAGCTCCCGCATCAGCGTGCCGACGCCTCCGGCGGCGCCGGTGAGCAGGACGGTGCGGGGTACGGCCATGGAGCGGATCTCCTCCGTCGAGCGGCACGCGGTGGTCTCCCTCCGCGCGCCCGTGGCATTCACCTGAGTGGCATTCACAACCGTGGACACGCTAGGGAGCGGCCCGACGGAGCGTCAAGAGTGTGCGACAGGGCGCGTTCTCTCCTTGACCGGCCCTTCCGTGCTGTTCTAGCGTGCGGATCGTCAGCGTTCAAGAATATGGATGACAGTCATAACTGTGCACGAGATGGCCCTGCACGACGGACTTCCCTGGGAGCGACCGTGACCACTGCCCCGCTCGCCGGCCGGCTCGACGGCCTGCTGTTCTTTCCCGTCACCGCCTTCGCGCCGGACGGCTCCGTCGACCTCGACACCTTCCGCGCCCATGTGCGCGCGGGCGTCGACGCGGGCGCCGCCGCCGTGTTCGCCTGCTGCGGCACCGGCGAATTCCACGCCCTCACCCCCGAGGAGTTCCGGGACTGCGTCGCCGCCGCCGTCGAGGAGACCGCCGGCCGCGTCCCCGTCGTCGCGGGCGCCGGCTACGGCACCGCCCTCGCCGTCCGGTACGCCCGGCTCGCCGAGGAGGCCGGCGCCGACGGGCTCCTCGCCATGCCGCCGTACCTCGTCGTCGCCGACCAGGCCGGACTGCTCCGCCACTACACCGAACTCGCCGCCGCGACCTCGCTCGACGTCATCGTCTACCAGCGCGACAACGCGATCCTCACCCCGGCCACCGCCGTCGCCCTCGCCCGCACGGACGGGATCATCGGCCTCAAGGACGGCCTCGGCGACCTCGACCTGATGCAGCGGATCGTCAGCGCCGTCCGCGCCGAGGGTCTCGACCTGCTCTACTTCAACGGTCTGCCGACCGCCGAACTCACCGGCCCCGCCTACCGGGGCATCGGCGTCACCCTCTACTCCTCCGCCGTCTTCTGCTTCGCCCCCGACATCGCCCTCGCCTTCCACCGCGCGCTCACCACCGGCGACGACACCACCGTGAACCGGCTCGTCGACGACTTCTACCGGCCGCTCGTCGAACTCCGCGCCCAGGGAAGGGGATACGCCGTCTCGCTCGTCAAGGCGGCGGTACGGCGGGGAGGCCTGGACGTGGGGCACGTACGGCCGCCGCTGAGCGAACCCGCGCCCGGCCACGTCGACGCCCTCATGCTGCTCGTCGAGCAGGGACGGGCCGCCCTGAAGGAGCTCGGCGCGTGAGCGGGGACGCGGCGGTCGCCGGGACCGCCAGCGCCGGCGCCGGCGCCGGCGGCGGGGGCATGCGCGCCGGTGCCTTCGTCTACCCCTGGGACGTCGACGGCGACCCCGCCGCCCCCGGCCTGCTCGCCGAGCTCGGTCTCGCGCAGGTCACCCTCGCCGCCGCCTACCACTCCACCCGGGCACTGACCCCCCGTCACCCCGCCCACCGGATCGTCACCGCCGAGCACGCCGCCGTGCTCTACCCGCCGGACCCGGACCGCTGGGCCGGCCGGCCGCTCCGCCCGTACCCGGCGGGGGAGTGGGCCCCCGGCGACGCCTTCGGGCGGGCCGCCGAGGCCCTCGCGCCCACCGGCCTGGAGGTGCACAGCTGGGTCGTGCTCGCGCACAACTCCCGCCTGGGTGCCGAACATCCGGAGACCTCCGTCGTCAACGCCTACGGCGACCGCTACCCCTGGGCGCCCTGCGTCGCCCGCCCCGACGTCCACGCCCTGCTCGTGGAACTGGCCGCCGAGGCCGCCGTACGGCCCGGCGCCGTCGGTACCGAACTGGAGTCCTGCGGCTGGTACGGCCTCGCCCATCTCCACGCCCACGACAAGACCGGCGGCGTCGCCCTCGGCGAGCGCGAGCAGTTCCTGATGTCGCTCTGCTTCTGCCCCTCCTGCCGGGAGGGGTACGGGGAAGAGGGCGCCGATCCCGACGAACTGGCCGCCGCCGTGCGGGGCGCCCTGGAGCCCGTATGGGCCGGATCGGGTCCGCCGCCGGGCGGGCTCGGTGCCCTGGAGGCTCCGGCCAGGGCCTGGCGCGCCGGGGCCGCCCGCACCTTCCAGGAGGCCGCCGTGGCCGCCGTACGGGCCGCGGCCCCGCCCGGCTTCCGGGTGCTGCTGCACGCCGAACCCGACCCGTACCGGTGCGGCGCCGACACCGGAACCGACCCGGCGCACGTCCTGGGCCTCGCGGACGGGGTGGTCGCCCGGCCGCACCGGGTCGCGGAATTCGCGGCCCACGCGCGCGTGGACACCGTCCTCGCGGCGAACCTGTCCGTCGTCAGCGGCATGGGCGGCGCGCCCGACCGGCTGGCCGACGAGGCCGGGCGGGCCCGCGAGGCGGGCGCCACCGAACTGCGGCTCTACCACGCCGGGCTGGCCACGGACGAGGACCTGACCGCCGTCCGGACGGCCCTGCGGAAGCTGGGCTAGGGACTCCAGGGCTGCCGCGGGTGTCCTGCCGATCGGGCCGGACACCCGTAGGGGCACCTCCCTGTTCCTAGGACGCCTTCTCCGGCTCCGCCGGAAAAGCGGCCAGCAGGCGGGCGGCGGAGGCGCGGGTGTCCGCGACATGGGCGCGGGCCAGTGCCTCCGCGCCGTCCTCGTCGCGGTCGCGGACGGCCTCGTAGAGCCGCTCGTGGGCGCCGCACATCGGCTCGCCGTCCGACTGCGCCGAGGTGAGCCGGAAGAGCCGCCGCAGCCGCGAGTCGAGCGGCGCCATCAGGTCCACCAGGAGCGGGTTGCCGGAGAGTTCGACGATCCGCCGGTGGAAGTCGGCGTTGAGGGAGACGAGCTCGCGGAGCCGTCCGGACTCCGCCGCCTTCCTGGCCCGCGCCAGCAGCCGCTCCAGGTCGCGCAGTTGGACGGCGCTCGCGTGCCGGGCGGCGAGCCGGGCGGCCAGGCCCTCCAGGTTCGCCCGTACGTCGAAGAGGTACTCGGCGTCCTCCGGGCCGAAGTCCGCCACCACCGAACCCCTGCGCGGCTGCACCGAGAGGAAGCCCTCCGACTCCAGGCGCTGCATCGCCTCGCGCACCGGTACCCGGGAGACCCGCAGCTCGTCGGCGATCTCCCGCTCCACGAGCCGCGTGCCCGCCGGGTACTCCGCCTCGATGATCCGCTCGCGCAGCTCCACGTAGACCCGTTCCCGCAGGGACTGGTGGGTGTCCCCGAGGGCGGTGCCGCGGGCGGCGGGGCGGTGGACGGTCATGGGGGCGGCTCCCGTCGGGTGGCTGTCTGCTCCTTCGATCTTCGCAGACGGGTTCGCGACGGGGAGCCGTCGGCCCGGCCCGCGGAGCTCGGCCCCGCGAACCGTCGCTTGGCATTCGGTATACCAGGGTCAGACCAGGCGGCCGTCCCGGGCCACCACCCGGCCCGCGCGGACCACCACGTCGCGGCGCGGAAGGTCCACCACGGCCTGCGGGAGGCACTCCCCGTCGAGCAGCATGAAGTCGGGGGGCGAGCCGGAGCGGAGGTCCGCCTTCGGGAGGCCCAGGAGGGCCGCGCCGCCGAGCGGTCGACGGTACGGAATGCGGTGCCGCGATCTGGTATACCGCGGAGTCCGTCGGCGCCCCCGCCCCGCTCCTCACCAGGCCAGATCCTCCAGCGCGTCCAGATCCGGCACCGTCGTCGCGACCGGTTCCGGGTCGTCCGCGCCCACCCGCAGCTCCGCCCAGATCGTCTTGCCGCGCCGGCCGTAGCGGGTGCCCCAGCGCTCCGCGTACTGCGCCACCAGATACAGCCCGCGCCCGCCCTCGTCCGTCGCCGCCGCGTGCCGCAGATGCGGCGAGGTGCTGCTGCCGTCCGACACCTCGCAGATCAGCGTCCGGTCGTGCAGCAGCCGCACCCGGACCGGGTCGGCCCCGTACCGCACCGCGTTGGTGATCAGTTCGCTGAGGACGAGTTCCGCCGTGAACGCGAGCCCGTCGAGCCCCCACTCCGACAGCTTCGCCGCCGCCGCGTTCCGCACCGGCGAGACCGCCGACGGGTCGCGCGCCACCTCCCACTCGGCGATCCGCTCGCGTTCGAGCAGCCGGGTGCGGGCCACCAGGAGAGCGATGTCGTCGCGCGGCGTCGGCGAGAGGAGGGTCGCGAGGACGTCCGCGCAGGTCTGCTCCGGGCTCCGGTCCGGGCGGGCGAGGGCGGACCTCAGCAGACCGAGACCCGTGTCGAGGTCCCGCCCCCGGTCCTCCAGGAGCCCGTCCGTGAAGAGCACCAGCTTGCTGCCCTCCGGAAGCAGCAGCTCCGTCGCCTCGAACGGCACATCGCCCAGACCCAGCCCCAGCGGCAGCCCCGGTGCCAGCTCGGGGAACTCCACCCGTCCGTCCGGACCCACCAGGGCCGGACCGGGATGACCCGCGCTCGCCACCGTGCACGACCCCGACGCCGGGTCGTAGATCGCGTACAGACAGGTCGCGCCGGTGATGCCCTCCTCCCGCCGCCGCCCCTCGCCGTCCGGCCCCTCCGACTCCCGGTCGTCGATCCGGGCCGTCAGCTCGTCGAGATGCCCGAGCAGCTCGTCCGGCGGCACGTCGAGGGTCGAGAAGTTGTGCACCGCCGTCCGCAGCCGCCCCATGGTGGCCGCCGCGTGCAGCCCGTGCCCGACGACGTCCCCGACGACGAGCGCCACCCGCGCGCCCGGCAGCGGGATCACGTCGAACCAGTCGCCGCCCACCCCCGCCTTCGCCGGGAGATAGCGGTACGACACGTCCACCGCGCTCTGGTCCGGCAGCACCCGGGGCAGCAGGCTCCGCTGGAGCGTCACCGCCATCGCGTGCTCCCGGGTGAACCGGCGCGCGTTGTCGATGGCGACCGCCGCCCGCGCCGCCAGCTCCTCCGCGAACGACAGGTCCTCCTCGCCGAACGGCTCGGGCGTGTCCGCGCGCCAGAAGTTCGCCATGCCCAGGACCACACCGCGGGCCAGCAGCGGCACCGTGAGCAGCGAGTGCATGCCGTAGGCGAGGGCCTGCGCCGCACCCTCCGGGTCCTGCTCCCGCCAGCCCTCCGCCGAGGCCAGCTCCGCCTGCGCCACCGCGTGCCCCGCGTTCAGGGCCGTCGCCATCGGGGTGCTGCGGACGTCGAACCTGATGGTGTCCCCGACCGGCTGGAGCGGCTGGTCGGGCCGCAGCCCGCTCAGCGCCGTCCGCCGCATCTCCGTGGTCGCCGGCGAGGACGGCGGCGGCTCCTCGCCGCGCAGCACCGGTTCGAGCAGCTCCACCGTCGCGAAGTCCGCGAACCGCGGCACCGCGACCTCCGCCAGCTCCTCCGCCGTCCGTACGACCTCCAGGGTCGTCCCGATCCGTACCCCCGCCTCGTAGAGCAGCTGGAGCCGGCCGCGGGCCACCGCCGCCCGGCCGGTCAGGGCGGCCAGCTCGGTGGTGTCCCGCATCGTCATCACGCAGCCGGACTCCCGCCCGTCCGGAAGGGTGGGCCGTACGCTCACCGCGAGCAGCCGGTCGCCGGCCCGGTGCACCTCGTCCGTCGCCGCCCGGCCCGACTCCAGGAGTTCGACCGTACGGGCGTCGAGTCCGAGCTCCGAGACGTGCAGCCGCTCCATGTCCGCCGTGAGGCCGAGCAGACGGCGCGCCTCGTCGTTGGCGAGCAGCAGCCGGCGGTCCGGGCCCACGATCAGGACCCCTTCGCGCACCGCGTGCAGCACCGCCTCGTGGTGCTCCTTCATCCGGGTCATCTCGGTCGGGCCGAGGCCGTGCGTCTGCCGCCGCAGGCGCCGGCTCACCAGGGCGGCCCCGCCCACGGCGAGCACGAGCGCGCCGCCGGCGACGCCGACGAGCAGCGGCAGCCGGTCCCGCACCGCGTCCGTGATGTTCTCCACCTCGACGCCGCTGGTGACGATGCCGACGATCCGGCCCTGGTCGTTCACGACGGGGACCACGGCCCGGACGGCGTCGTTGGGCGCGCCCCGGAACAGCTCCGTGTAGGACTCGCCGTCCACCACCGCCCGGTTGAGGTCGCCGGTCGCCCTGCGGCCGATCAGCTCCGGCTCCGAGTCGGTGTAGCGGACGCCGTCCCGGCTCAGGACGGCGATGAAGTCCACCCCCGTCGCCCGCCGGGTCTCCTCGGCCCGGTTCTGGAGCACGGCCGTCGGGTCGGGCGAGGCGAGCGCCGCGTCGATGCCGGGCGCCTTCGCGAAGGCCTCCGCGACCGCGAGCGAGCGGACCCTGGCGTCCCGCTCGGTGTCGCTGCGCGCCTGGTAGAAGGTCACGAACACGACCGCAGCGATCACCAGGAGCGCGATCAGCGCCTCCAGGGCGAACACCTGCCCGGCCACGCTCCGCAGCCCCGTCCCGCGCTCACCGTGGTGCTTCCCCGGTGCCCCGTGGCCCTTCCCGCGTGCCCCGTCCCGGGCCGTCATCCCGTGCTCCGGGCGATGAGCAGCGCCACGTCGTCCGCCGCGCCGGGCCGGCGCAGTGCCCGGAGGAGCTGGTCGCAGGTCTCCTCAAGGGGCCCGCGCATGTCGTCGAGGAGGCCCACGAGCAGGGCGAGCCGCTCGTCGATCGCGTCGTGGCGGGTCTCGATCAGACCGTCCGTGTAGAGCACGAGCCGGTCCCCCGGCCGGAAGGGCGTCCGGGTCGTACGGAACGTGCCGCCGCCGACCCCGAGCGGGGTCCCCGGCGGTACGGTCACCAGCTCGGCCGGGCCGTCCGCCGGGACCCGTACCGGCGGCAGATGCCCCGCGTTCGAGATGCGGCACCGTTCGAGCGTCGGGTCGAACACGGCGAAGAGACAGGTCGCGATGTAGTGCTCAAGGCCCGCCGTGATCCGGTCCAGATGCCGCAGGACCTGGGCGGGCGGGAGGTCGAGGTCGGCGAACGCGCAGGTGGCGGTCCGCAGCCGGCCCATCGTCGCCGCCGCGTCGATGCCGCTGCCCATCACGTCCCCGACGACCAGCGCCGTCTTGTCGTCGGGCAGCGGGATCACGTCGTACCAGTCGCCCCCGACCTCGCTCGACGCCTGCGCGGGCTGGTAGCGGGCCGCGACCTCCAGACCCGCCCGCTCGGGCGGCGCGCCCGGCAGCAGACTGCGCTGGAGCGTCACCGCCGAGTTCCGCACGCTCTGGTACCAGCGCGCGTTGTCGATGCTGACCGCCGCGCGGGCCGCGAGCTCCGTCGCGAGCAGCACGTCGTCGCCGTCGAAGGGCAGCCGGTTGCGGTCCCGCTTGAGGTCCAGCGCGCCGAGCACCTCGCCGCGCGCGATCAGCGGCACCGCCAGATACGAGTGGACCCCCGCCCGGGCGAGCAGCGCCGCCGCCTCGGGACTCCGCGCGATCCGGGACAGGTCCCCGGGGCCGACGTGTTCCACGAGGACGGGCAGCCCGGTGTGCACGCACCGCGTGACGAGCCGGTCCGCCCCGTACATGGTGATCGCCCCGGGCGGGTCCGCCGCCGGCAGCGCGTCCGTCCGGCCCGCGGCCTTCACCGCGAGCGCCCGGAACAGTTCGGGCCCCTCCTCCGGCGCGCCGGGTCTGCGCAGGGCGAGGACGGAGTCGAGGACGTCGACGGCGGCGATGTCGGCGAGCTCCGGCACCACCACCGAGGCCAGCTCGTCGGCCGTCCTCTCCACCTCCAGGGTGGTGCCGACCCGGGCCGAGGCGTCCGCGATGAGGGCGAGCCGCCGCCGGGACCGGTCGGCGTCCGCGTCCGCCCGCATCCGCTCGGTCACGTCGATCACGGAGGCGGCGACCCCCAGGATCCGGTCCTCCGGCCCCTCCAGGCGGTAGAAGGAAACCGACCAGGCGTGGTCGTGGTCCGGGTCGGCGGGGGTCCGTCCGACGGTGGGATGGTCGAGCAGCGGTGTGCCGGTTCTCAGGACGGCGCGCAGCGCGGCCTCCAGGGCCGGGGCGTCCATCTCGGGCACCATCTCGCCCATCCGCCGTCCGAGGTGCAGCGCGGCCGGGATCCCGTTGATGCGTTCCAGGGCCGGGTTCACCAGGACGTAGCGGAGCTCGGTGTCCAGGACGGCGAGGCCGATCGGGGACTGGGACACGAGCCGGTCGGAGAGCGCGAGCTCGGCCTCGACCCGTTCGACGGCGGAGTGGTCGGCGGCGATCCCGAGCGCGTACAGACCCCCCAGGTCGTCGGTGAGCCGCATGTTGCGGAACTCCACGTTCCGAACGCTGCCGTCCTTGTGCCGCACGGGGAAGACGCCCGCCCAGGTCGTGCCCTCGCGCAGGACCTCGCCGAAGAGGCGCAGCGCCTCCTCCCGGTGGTCCGTGCCGACGACCAGCCGGGCCATGTACTGGCCCAGGGCCTCCTCGGCACGGAAGCCGAAGAGGTCCTCGGCCTGCGGGCTCCAGAGCACGATCCGGCCGTGGGCGTCGATGACGACGGCGGCGACCCCCAGTACGTCGAGGAGGCCCTTGCCGTCGAGGGGCACGCCGACCCGCCCCGTCGTCCCCGGGAAGGAACCGGCCGTCACACTGCCCTCCTCCCGCCGCGCCCGAGCTTTCTTCCATGCTCGCCGCCCACCGGTCGCCCCGCACCGCGAGCGCCACGGGGGTGCCGGGCCCGATCGGCCGGACGCCCCGGGGAAGCGGGGTCGGTACGGGGCCGTCAGCCGGCCGGGACGGACGCGTTCCGGGTACGCGTCTCCCGGTCGCGCCCGCGCCGCCCCCTTACCGCGACCACCGCCGCCCCCCCCGTCCCCGCGAGCGCGAGCAGCGGCAGCAGGACGCGGACGTCGACCCGGGCGACCAGGCCCGCGCCGAGGGCGAGGGCCAGCGCGTTGGGCGCCATGACCAGGGTGTGCGCGGTCGCCGCCACCCGGCCCACCGCCT
>NZ_LIPQ01000175.1 GCF_001418135.1 Streptomyces aureus | reverse complement strand
ATCGCCTACACCCTGCCGACGATGATCTACATCCTCACCGTCGGCGGCGGCCTCAACTCGGTCTTCGTCCCGCAGCTCGTCCGCTCGATGAAGAACGACGAGGACGGCGGCGAGGCCTACGCCAACCGCCTGCTCACCCTCGTGATGGTGGCGCTCGGCGCGATCGTGGTCCTGGCCGTCTTCGCGGCACCCCTGCTCATCCGGCTGATGTCGAACACCATCGCCGACGATGCCGCGGCCAACAGCGTGGCCGTGACCTTCGCCCGCTACTGCCTGCCCACGATCTTCTTCATGGGCGTGCACGTGGTGATGGGTCAGATCCTCAACGCCCGGGGCAAGTTCGGCGCGATGATGTGGACCCCGGTCCTCAACAACATCGTCATGATCGTCACCTTCGGCCTGTTCATCTGGGTCTACGGCACCTCCGCCGAGTCCCACATGGGTGTGCAGACCATCCCCGAGGACGGCATCCGCCTGCTCGGCATCGGCACCCTGCTCGGACTCGTCGTCCAGGCCCTGGCGATGATCCCGTACCTCCGGGAGACCGGCTTCCGCTTCCGGCCCCGCTTCGACTGGAAGGGACACGGGCTCGGCAAGACGGTCAAGCTCGCCAAGTGGACCGTGCTCTTCGTCCTCGCCAACCAGGCGGGCGTGCTGGTCGTCACCCAGCTCGCCACGGCGGCCGGTGAGGAGTCCGGGAAGAACGGCGCCGGCTTCCTCGCCTACTCCAACGCCCAGCTGATCTGGGGCATGCCGCAGGCCATCATCACGGTCTCCGTCATGGCCGCGCTGCTGCCGCGTATCTCCCGCGCCGCCCACGACGACGACCCGGGCGCCGTCCGCGACGACATCTCCCAGGGGCTGCGCAACTCGGCCGTCGCGATCGTCCCGGTCTCCTTCGCCTTCCTGGCGCTCGGCGTCCCGATGTGCACCCTGCTCTACGCCTCCAGCGGCGTCGAGGCGGCCCAGGGCATGGGCTTCATCCTGATGGCCTTCGGCCTCGGTCTGATCCCCTACTCCGTCCAGTACGTCGTGCTCCGGGGCTTCTACGCCTACGAGGACACCCGGACGCCCTTCTACAACACGGTCATCGTCGCCGCCGTCAACGCGGCCGCCTCCGCGATCTGTTACGTCGTCCTGCCCGCCCAGTGGGCCGTCGTCGGCATGGCCGCCTCGTACGGTCTTGCCTACGCCGTCGGCGTCGGCATCGCCTGGCGCCGCCTCCGCAAGCGGCTGGGCGGCGACCTGGACGGCACCCATGTGATGCGGACCTACGCCCGCCTGTGCATGGCTTCCGTGCCCGCCGCCATCGTCTCCGGCGCCGTCGGCTTCGGCCTGCTGAAGCTCCTCGGCGAGGGGGCGTTGGGCTCGCTCGTCGCCCTGATCGTCGGCGGAGCGGTGCTCCTCGGTGTCTTCTTCGTCGCGGCCAAGCGGATGCGGATCGCGGAGCTGAACACCCTGGTCGGAATGGTGCGCGGACGTCTGGGACGCTGAGCCGACAGCTCCCGCACAACCATCGGGGGGAACCGCGTGTCGTGCATAGCGTCCGACTGTGGGCACAATTGGCTTGGCTGTTGGATGTGGCGCAACGGATGGGGAGGCAGGAACGACGGTGGCGGAACGTAGCACGGCTGCCGTCGACGTGGCCGACAACAGCGGTGACGACCCGCTGACCGCCAAGGCGGAGGCCGCGACCGACGGGGTGGCGGACAAGAAGAAGACGGCGGAACAGCCCGCCGAGGCCACGGAGAAGAAGGCGGTCGAACGACAGAGCGGCGAACAGCCCTCCATCACGGCTCCGGAGCTGCACAGCGGCCACAAACTGGCCCGGCGGTACCGGCTGGAGGAGTGCGTCACCCGTCTGGACGGCTTCAGCAGCTGGCGTGCCGTCGACGAGAAGCTGCGGCGTGCCGTCGGGGTCCACCTGCTGCCCGCCGACCATCCCAGAGCCCGTTCGGTCCTGGCCGCGGCCCGCTCCTCGGCCCTCCTCGGCGACCCCCGGTTCGTTCAGGTCCTCGACGCCGTCGAGGAGAACGACCTCGTGTACGTGGTGCACGAGTGGCTGCCCGACTCCACCGAACTGACCACGCTGCTCGCGGCCGGCCCGCTGGAGCCCCACGACGCCTACCAGCTCGTCAGCCAGGTCTCCCAGGCCATGGCAGCCGCCCACCGCGAAGGCCTCGCCCACCTCCGGCTCACGCCGAGCGCCGTGCTGCGCAGCTCCACCGGTCAGTACCGGATCCGCGGCCTGGCCGTGAACGCCGCCCTGCGCGGCATCACCGCCGAACGTCCGCAGCGCAGCGACACCGAGGCCATCGGCGCGCTCCTGTACGCCGCGCTCACCCAGCGCTGGCCGTACGACAGCGATGCCTACGGGCTCTCCGGCCTGCCCAAGGGCGTCGGCCTGCTCCCGCCGGACCAGGTCCGCGCCGGTGTCCACCGGGGACTCTCCGAGATCGCCATGCGCGCCCTGGCCAACGACGGGGCCACCGCCTCGCGCCAGGAGCCGCCCTGCACCACTCCGGACGAGCTGGCCAAGGCCGTGGCCGCCATGCCCCGCGTGAAGCCCCCGGAGCCCGAGTTCACCGCTCCGCCCGAGTACCAGCGCACGACGTACCAGCAGGGCACGTACGGGCGTCCCCAGGCCCATCCCGCGACCACCCAGCCGGTGGTCGTCCCGCCGCCCCCGCTGCAGAGCCGTACCGGCAGGGCGCTGAAGTGGGCCGTCGCGGCCCTCCTGATCGCAGCCCTCGGCCTCGGCAGCTGGCAGATCGCGGACCGGCTCCTCGCGCCGGACTCCGAGCAGAAGGAAGCTCCGGTCCCGTCGCCGACGGTCGACGAGAAGCCCGCGCCGCTCAAGCCGGTCACCATCAAGTCGGCCCGCGACTTCGACCCGCTGGGGAACGGCTCCGAGAAGCCCCAGGCCATAGACCTCGCCTACGACGGCGATCCCAGCACGTCCTGGTACACCGAGAACTACTACGGCTCCGACTTCGCCAATCTGAAGACCGGCGTGGGCCTCGTGCTCGACCTGGGCAAGGCGCAGAAGATCAGCGAGGTCGACCTGTCGTTCGTGGGCCACACCTCGGTGGAACTGCGCACGGCGCCGTCCGACGCGACGTCGGAGCCGTCCCTGCCCGACGCGTACACGACCCAGGCGTCCGGCGACGGAAGCCAGGTGGCGCTGAAGCTCACCAAGCCCGTCACGACCCGCTACGTTCTCGTGTGGCTGACGCAACTGCCCTCCAACGACGGGGGCTACCGAGGCAAGCTGAGCGAAGTCAAGATCATGGGCTGACGACCGGAGGGGAGGGGGCTCACCGTTGGACCGACCGATAGACGACGCCACGGACGACCAGGAACTCCTGGCTCGTCATGTCGCCGGGGATCCCGACGCCTTCGGTGAGCTCGTACGGCGCCACCGCGACCGGCTCTGGGCGGTGGCCCTGCGAACCCTGGGGGACCGCGAGGAGGCCGCTGACGCCGTCCAGGACGCCCTTCTGTCGGCCTTCCGGGCCGCCCACACGTTCCGCGGCCAGTCGGCCGTCACGACGTGGCTCCACCGCATCACGGTGAACGCTTGCCTCGACCGTCTCCGCAAGACGGCGTCACGCAGAACCTCGCCCGTCGACGACAACGACCGCTTCGAGCAGCTCCTCGAGCCCCACGAGTCCGCCGAGGCTCCCGTGGAGCGGCAGGACATCCACCGTGAGGTCCTCGCCGCACTGGCTTCGATCCCCTCCGATCAGCGCGCCGCCCTCGTCCTGGTCGACATGCAGGGATACCCGGTCGCGGAGGCGGCCCGTATCCTCGGCGTTCCCACTGGCACGGTGAAGAGCCGCTGCGCGCGCGGGCGGGCACGACTGCTTCCGATGGTCACTCATCTGCGCGTCGACACCGTGGGTAACGAAGCCCCCGATGGGGGAAGGAACCGGACGCCGGGGACATCCGTCCCACCGGTGCCGGGGCCGACGGACACCGGACCGACTGATCCAGCTGCTGTGAAGGGCGGAGGTGGGCGCACGTGACTTCCACGGCCGGCAGGGCCAACACCACACAGCACCCGGACGTCTCGGAAATCTCCGACCTGACCGAGGGGCTCCTTCCACCGACCCGCTCGGCCGCCGTCCGCCGACACCTCGACGGTTGCCCCCTCTGCGCGGATGTACGCACCTCCCTGGAGGAGATCCGCGGACTGCTCGGCACCCTTCCCGGGCCGCCCCGCATGCCCGCGGAGATCGCCGGACGGATCGATGCCGCCCTCGCCGCCGAAGCCCTCCTGAACGCCACCACGCCGGAGAGCGACACCCCCGTTTCACGTGAAACATCGCCCGCCACCGCCGCGCCGACTCCCGCGGACTCTCCTGCCTCTGGCACGGACCGCCCCGCCGGCCGCACCACGGACCGCCCCGCGGGTCGCTCCGGTGCCGCCACCGGCCCCGGGCGGGCCGGGAAGCCCCGCCGCCGTCGCATCGCCCTTCTCTCGACCCTCGGCGCCGCCTTCGGTGCCGTGGTCCTCGGCACGAGCCTCTACCTCAGCCAGGCCGGCAACGTCACCGCCGGGGGTGAGGCGGGCGACACCAAGAAGGCCGACACCGTCGCCGGGGCCGCCCTGAGCCCCTTCTCCGGGTCCCCGGTCGAGGACCGGGTCCACGCGCTCCTGAACGAGGACGACTCCACCGGGACACCCCGTGGAATCGGGCCGGAATCCATGTCCGCCGAGGCCGAGACCAAGGCCCCCCAGCGCAACAGGGACAGCGTCGTCCCCGGCTGTGTCCTGGCCGGCACCGGCCGCCCCGACGCGGTCCTGGAGCACGAGCGAGGCGAATACCAGGGGAAGCCCGCGTATCTGCTGGTCCTCACCGACCCCGCGGACAGCAAGCGGGTCCAGGCCTATGTGATCGACGCCTCCTGTGCGGAGAGGCCCACCGAGAGCGGAAGCGCGGACGCAGATCTGCTGTTCAGCGAGACGTACCCGCGCTCCTGACCTCTCTTCCCGTCCCACGACGGTGCCGCGCGGCGGTTTCGGGAATGTACGCCCCTTAGGATCCGTTGGGTGGGGTGAGAGTGACCGAGACAACCGCCCCCGTAGGCAGTGCCAGTCTGCAGAGACGAGGAAGAAACCCGTGAGCGACGTCCGTAACGTGATCATTATCGGCTCCGGGCCCGCGGGTTACACCGCTGCGCTCTACACCGCCCGAGCGTCGCTGAACCCCCTGGTCTTCGAAGGTGCCGTCACCGCCGGTGGCGCGCTCATGAACACGACCGAGGTCGAGAACTTCCCCGGCTTCCGCGACGGCATCATGGGCCCGGACCTGATGGACAACATGCGGGCCCAGGCCGAGCGCTTCGGCGCCGAGCTCGTCCCCGACGACATCATCTCCGTGGACCTGTCCGGGGAGATCAAGACCGTCACCGACACCGCCGGCACCGTGCACCGCGCCAAGGCCGTCATCGTCACCACCGGCTCGCAGCACCGCAAGCTCGGCCTCCCGAACGAGGACACTCTCTCCGGCCGCGGTGTCTCCTGGTGCGCCACCTGCGACGGGTTCTTCTTCAAGGACCAGGACATCGCCGTCGTCGGCGGCGGCGACACCGCGATCGAGGAGGCCACCTTCCTCTCGCGCTTCGCCAAGACGGTCACCATCGTCCACCGCCGGGACAGCCTGCGTGCCTCGAAGGCCATGCAGGAGCGCGCGTTCGCCGACCCGAAGATCTCCTTCGCCTGGGACAGCGAGGTCACTGAGATCCACGGTGAGCAGAAGCTCAGCGGTCTGACCCTGCGCGACACGAAGACCGGCGAGACCCGCCAGCTGCCGGTCACCGGCCTCTTCATCGCCGTGGGCCACGACCCGCGGACCGAGCTCTTCAAGGGCCAGCTGGACCTCGACGAGGAGGGCTACCTCAAGGTCGCCGCCCCGTCGACGCGCACCAACCTCACGGGTGTCTTCGCCGCCGGCGACGTCGTCGACCACACCTACCGTCAGGCCATCACGGCCGCCGGCACCGGCTGCTCCGCCGCGCTGGACGCCGAGCGCTTCCTGGCCGCCCTCGCCGACAGCGAGAAGCTGGCCGAGACCCCCGCGGTCTGACCCCGTCTCTCCTCACCCCACACCCCGCGAGATCAAGGAGGCCGCTGTGGCCCTGAAGACTGTGACCGACGCTTCCTTCGAAGAGGACGTCCTCAAGAGCGACAAGCCCGTCCTGGTGGACTTCTGGGCCGAGTGGTGCGGCCCGTGCCGCCAGATCGCCCCGTCGCTGGAGGCCATCGCGGCCGAGCACGGCGAGATCGAGATCGTGAAGCTCAACATCGACCAGAACCCGGCCACGGCTGCCAAGTACGGCGTCATGTCCATCCCGACGCTGAACGTCTACCAGGGCGGCGAGGTCGTGAAGACGATCGTCGGTGCCAAGCCGAAGGCCGCCATCCTGCGCGACCTCGAGGGCTTCGTCGAGCCGACCAAGGCCTGATGCTTCCGCTCTGTTTCACGTGAAACCGTGAAACAGAAGCAGCGTTTCACGTGAAACGGAGAACGGCCCGCCCCCGTAAGGGGCGGGCCGTTCTCGTGTCCCGAGCGGGCCGTCTTCGTCTCCCGACGCTACAGAGGACGCAGGACGGGTTCCTTCTGGACCGCGCCGAGGAGCCGGTCGAGCGCCATCTCGACGTCCTCCTTCCAGGAGAGCGTCGTCCGAAGTTCCAGCCGCAGCCTGGGGAAAGCCGGATGCGGCCGCACCGTCTTGAAGCCCACCGCCAGCAGATGATCGGCCGGCAGCACACAGGCCGGCTCCTTCCACCGGGCGTCCCCGAACGCCTCGATGGCCTTGAAGCCCCTCCGCAGCAGGTCCTTGGCCACGGTCTGTACGACCATCCGGCCAAGCCCCTGCCCCTGGTAGCCGGGCATGATCCAGGCCGTCATCAACTGCGCCGCATCGGCCGCCACGGGGCTCGTGGGGAAGGCGATGGAACGCGGCACATAGGCCGGGGGTGCGTAGAGGACATAGCCGACCGGCACCTCGTCGACATAGACCACCCGGCCACAGGAGCCCCACTCCAGGAGAACCCCCGAGATCCAGGCTTCCTTCTCCAGCTCCGGACGTCCTGCCTTCACCGCGGCTTCTCCGCTGACCGGGTCGAGCTCCCAGAAGACGCAGGAGCGACACCGCTTGGGCAGATCCGGAAGGTTGTCCAGCGTGAGCGGTACGAGCCGACGCCCCACGGCCGCGCCTCACTTCCCTCGCGATCGAGCACGGATACGCCTGCTGGAATCGTATCGATCAGCTGATCGGGACGACACCGCTCACAGGCAAAGGGCGGGCCGTGTTCCGGTGAAACCGGCGCACGGCCCGCCCTCAGCGGCCTTGGACAGCGGAAGGCGTCAGCCCTCCGCCCCCTTCTCGTCGTTCTTCTGGTCCATGACCCGTCCCTCGCCGGGAGCCAGGGTCGCCAGGATCCGGTCCAGATCCTCCACCGAGGCGAACTCGACGACGATCTTTCCCTTCTTCTGGCCGAGGTCGACCTTCACCCGGGTCTCGAAGCGGTCCGAAAGACGCGAGGCGAGATCCGTGAGCGCGGGCGAGACCCGGCCACCGGCTCGGGGCTTCGTCGGCTTGACGGCACCGCCGGGCTCCTCGGAGCCCATGAGGCTCACCATCTCCTCGACGGTACGCACCGAGAGGCCCTCGGAGACGATCCGGTACGCCAGCTTGTCCTGGGCCTCCGGGTCCTCGACACCGAGCAGCGCCCGCGCGTGGCCGGCGGAGAGCACTCCGGCGGCGACCCGGCGCTGCACCGGCGGGGAGAGACGCAGCAGGCGCAGCGTGTTGGAGATCTGCGGGCGGGAGCGCCCGATCCGCTCCGCGAGCTGATCGTGAGTGCAGCCGAAGTCCTTGAGCAGCTGCTCGTAGGCGTGAGCCTCTTCGATCGCGTTCAGCTGGGCGCGGTGGAGGTTCTCCAGGAGCGCGTCCAGGAGCATCTTCTCGTCGTCGGTGTCCCGGACGATCGCCGGGATCCGCTCAAGGCCCGCTTCCTTGGACGCCCGAAGACGCCGCTCACCCATGACCAGCTCATAGCCCTCGTCATCGGTCTTGCGCACGACCACGGGCTGGAGGAGGCCGACCTCCTTGATGGAGACGACGAGCTCCGCCAGGGCGTCCTCGTCGAAGACCTCACGCGGCTGGTGCCGGTTGGGAACGATGGAGTCGAGCGGAAGCTCGGTGAAGTAGGCACCCGCCGGAGGCTCCGGCCGGACCACCGGCTCGGCATCGTTCCACGACGAAGCCGACTCCGGGGACTGCGCGCTCTGCGGAAGTGACGCCAGCTTCGCGGCCGCCACCCCCCGGCCCGCAGGCATGGCGGGGGCCGTACCTGGCGAGGCCACGCCCACGCCACCGGACGGCGACTGCCGTTCCTGGGGAGCAGCGGGGATCAGCGCACCGAGCCCACGCCCCAATCCCCTACGTCGCTCACTCACTGGATCCCCTCCGACATGCTGCGCTGGTGGTTCTGATGCCCGACATGGGCGTGCTGCGGGTCGTAGTGCACGGCCGCCCCCCGCAGGGCGATCTCACGGGCCGCTTCGAGATACGACAGGGCGCCGCTGGAGCCCGGGTCGTAGGTGAGGACCGTCTGTCCGTAACTCGGGGCCTCCGAGATGCGGACGGACCTCGGGATGCTGGTCCGCAGCACCTCATCGGCGAAGTGGGTGCGCACCTCGTCGGCGACCTGGGAGGCGAGCCTCGTCCGGCCGTCGTACATGGTGAGCAGGATCGTCGAGACATGCAGCGCCGGGTTGAGGTGCCCCCGGACCAGGTCGACGTTCCGCAGGAGCTGGCCGAGCCCTTCCAGTGCGTAGTACTCGCACTGGATCGGGATCAGCACCTCGGCTCCGGCCACCATGGCGTTGACCGTGAGGAGACCGAGTGAGGGCGGGCAGTCGATCAGGATGTAGTCGAGCGGCTGCTCGTAGGCCTGGATCGCACGCTGTAGGCGGCTCTCACGGGCCACGAGCGACACCAGCTCGATCTCCGCGCCGGCAAGGTCGATGGTGGCGGGGGCGCAGAACAGGCCCTCGACATCCATGACCGGCTGCACGACCTCGGAGAGCGGCCTGCTGTCCACGAGAACGTCGTAGATCGACGGGACCTCGGCGTGGTGGTCGATGCCGAGCGCCGTGGAGGCGTTGCCCTGCGGGTCGAGGTCGATGACCAGGACCCGGGCCCCGTGCAGGGCGAGGGACGCGGCAAGGTTGACCGTCGTGGTCGTCTTGCCCACGCCGCCCTTCTGATTGGCGACCACCATCACGCGCGTCTGCGCCGGGCGGGGGAGTCCCTCGCCGGCACGACCCAGGGCCTCTACTGCCAGCTGGGCAGCACGACCAATGGGGGTGTCGTCCATCGGGGGCGGTGTTTCACGTGAAACATCCTCCCCCACCGATTCGGTTCGGGGACCGGGGACCGGATCGGTCATCGGTCCCGCGATGTTGGCGTCGGACCGCAAGGATTCACTCTCCTCGGCTTCAGGCTCGCGATGGGGAGAGCCTGCCATGCTTTCGGGGTCGTGAACCAGCGAGGCCGGTGGTTCTGTGGGTGAATCCACCTCTGTGGACATCTCCGTAACCCTCGCGGGTGGGTTTGCGCGGGGTCTACGGTCCCGCGGCGTGGCAGCCGCGCGACCGCGGCTGATGATCCCCTGCAGCAGTGAGCGACGTTTCACGTGAAACACCATGCCCCTGCTGCCCGGCCGGGACCGTTCGACACTCCGAAATGGTACGAATGCGACGCTCAGCGGCGTCGACGGGTCTTGCTCGTCCGGGCGGCCTTGGCCCGCTTGGCTGCGAACCGCACACCACCCGGGCTCTCACCGACCTCCACCCGGACGACCGTGGACAGGGGATCGACGATCCCCTCGCCCACCTGCAGCACGGAGGTCTCCACCACACCGAGGCGGGACAGCGCGGCGCGAGCCCCGTTGATCTCCTCCTCCGCGGTGTCCCCCTTGAGCGCCAGCATCTCCCCGTACGGGCGCAGCAGGGGAACTCCCCAGCCGGCCAGCCGGTCGAGCGGCGCCACCGCGCGGGCCGTCACCACATGCACGGGCGTGATCTTGCCGAGCATCTCCTCCGCGCGCCCCCGGACCACCGTGACATGGTCGAGGCCGAGCAGCTCGACGACCTCCTGGAGGAAGTTCGTCCGGCGGAGAAGCGGCTCCAGGAGCGTGATCTTCAGGTCGGGCCGGACCAGCGCCAGAGGGATACCGGGAAGCCCGGCGCCCGAGCCCACGTCGCAGACGGTGACGCCCTCGGGGACGACCTCGGACAGAACGGCACAGTTCAGCAGGTGCCGCTCCCACAGCCGCGGGACCTCACGCGGGCCGATCAGGCCGCGCTTCACACCCGCGTCCGCGAGGAGCTCCGCGTACCGCACGGCCTCCGGGAAGTACTCACCGAAGACTGTCCGCGCCTGCTCCGGAGCCTCGGGGAGCTCCGCTTCCTCCGTCACGGGAACCGTCCTTCCGTACCGCACGCATCGTGTGCGGGCGCACTGTGGTGGCTGACTATCAGGCTGACAAAGATCGGCCCCGCCTGCGAACAGACGGGGCCGACACTACGTGAGGGTTCAGGCCGGGAGAACAACGACGAAGCGCTGCGGCTCCTCGCCCTCGGACTCGCTGCGCAGACCGGCGGCGGCGATCGCGTCGTGCACGACCTTGCGCTCGAACGGCGTCATCGGGTCCAGCTTGACCGGCTGCCCGGTGGACTTGACCTCGCCCGCGGCCTTGGCGCCCAGCTCGGCGAGCTCGGCACGCTTCTTGGCCCGGAATCCGGCGATGTCGAGCATCAGACGGCTGCGGTCACCAGTCTCCCGGTGCACGGCCAGGCGCGTCAGCTCCTGGAGCGCCTCCAGGACCTCGCCGTCGCGGCCCACGAGCTTCTGCAGCTCACGAGCCGAGTCGCTGATGATCGAGACCGCGGCCCGGTCCGCCTCGACGTCCATGTCGATGTCGCCGTCGAGATCGGCGATGTCGAGCAGGCCCTCGAGGTAGTCGGCCGCGATCTCACCCTCCTGCTCCAGGCGGGTCAGGGTGTCGCCACCCTCGGCGGCGGCGGAGGTGGTGCCTTCCGTCACGGATGGACTCCTTCTTGCTTCGGCGAGGCTTACTTCTTGGAGGACGGGTGCTTGGGCCGCTGGTGGCCCTTGCGCTGACCGGACTTGCCCTGACGGGAGCCTCCGGAGTTGGCACGGCTCGGACGCGCGGGCTTGTCTCCCGCCTCGTCCTTCGGCTCGCCCTTCGCGGCGGTCTTGGCCGGACCCTGGGGCTTCTTCTCGAGCGAGGTGGTCGCCTCTTCGGCGGCCGGCTCGGAGACTTCCTCGGTGTCCTTGACCACGGCCTGGGCCGCGGCGGCCTGGCGCTGGGCCTTGGTCTGGCGCTTGGGCTGCTGGCGCCTGGCGGCAGGACCGCCCTCGGCCTCGGCCTCGATCGTGTCGCTCTTGATCACCGTGCCGTCGGCCTGGGCGGCGAAGCCGGCCTTGGTCAGACCCGAGAAGAAGCGGCGCTCGTTCTCGTTGCGGTCGCTGCTGGCCTTGGCGACGATCATCTTCACGATGGTCTTCCGGCGACGGCCACGGACCTCGCCGTGGGTGGTGATGCTCTTCAGGAGGCGCTGGAGGTAGGAGTCCTGCGCCTTGCTGCCCGGCGTCGGGTTCTGGTTGATCACGTACATCTGCTGGCCCATGGTCCACACGTTGGTGGTCAGCCAGTAGACGAGGACACCGACGGGGAAGTTGATGCCCATGACGGCGAAGATCACCGGGAAGATGTACATGAGCATCTTCTGCTGCTGCATGTAAGGGGTCTTCACCGAGAGGTCGACGTTCTTCATCATCAGCTGGCGCTGGGTGAAGAACTGCGAGGCCGACATCATGATGATCATGATCGCGGTGACGATCCGGACCGAGGTGATCGAAGCGTCGAGAGCGGCGACCTCGGCGGCGCTGTCCGTGAACTTCGAGGCCAGCGGGGCGCCGAAGATGTGCGCCTGCCGCGCGCTGTCGAGCAGCGACTGGTTGATGACACCGACGGTGTCGCCCTCGGCGATGTTGGAGAGCACGTGGTACAGCGCGAAGAAGAAGGGCGACTGCGCAAGGATGGGAAGGCACGAGGAGAGCGGGTTGGTACCCGTCTCCTTGTACAGCTTCATCATCTCTTCGGACTGACGCTGCTTGTCGCTCTTGTAGCGCTCCTGGATCGCCTTCATCTTCGGCTGGAGCGCCTGCATGTTCCGCGTCGACTTGATCTGCTTGACGAACAGCGGAATCAGACAGATACGGATCAGCACCACCAGGCACATGATCGACAGGCCCCAGGCCCAGCCCGTGTCAGGACCGAAGATCGCCCCGAACAGTTTATGGAACTGGACGATCACCCATGAGACAGGTGTGGTGATGAAGCTGAACAGACTGGCAATCGTGTCCACTAATCAGGCTCCTTGAGCATTGGGCGAGGTCTCTGCGGCCGGGCTCGTCTCGGCGGTGGACCCGCCCTTGTCGCCGCGCAGCGCGTTCCTCAGCATTTCGTGCCAGCGGGGGCGCTTACGCGGGGGGACATGGTCCACACCGCCGGGCGACCACGGGTTGCACCGCAGGATGCGCCAGGCGGTCAGGGCCGTGCCCTTGATCGCGCCATGCCGGTCGATGGCCGTGAATCCGTAGTGGGAACACGACGGGTAGTACCGGCAGACGGGCCCGAGAAGCGGGCTGATCGTCCACTGGTACAGCTTGATGAGAGCCAGCAGCGGGTACTTCATCGCGTGCCCCCTCCCAGCAGCCGCTGAAGAGCGGCGTCCAGGTCTCGGGCCAGCTGTGCGTGTTCGGCGTCGCCGGCTCCGGGCAACGCCCGTACGACCACCAGGCTACCGGGGGGCAGCTCGGAGAGCCGGTCGCGGACGAGATGGCGGAGGCGACGCTTGACCTGGTTACGCACGACCGCACCGCCCACGGCCTTGCTCACGACGAAACCCGCACGTGCCGGGGGAGCGCTCTCCCCAGGCGCGTGCGGGTTCGGTGCACCGCTGCGTAGGTGGACGACGAGGAGCGGGCGACCAGCCCGGCGACCTCGGCGTACCGCGGTTGCGAAGTCCTCGCGCCGCCTCAGCCGATTCTCGGTAGGCAGCACGTCATGACCTGTTTAAGCGGATCAGGCGGACAGCGCCGAGCGACCCTTGGAACGGCGGTTCGCAAGGATGGCGCGACCGGCACGCGTCCGCATCCGCAGGCGGAAGCCGTGGGTCTTGGCGCGACGACGGTTGTTCGGCTGGAAGGTGCGCTTGCTCACTCGGGGGCTCCAGAAATGATTCGTAGATGGCGGGACATCGCCTGGCTGTCACCGTGCGCCCACGAGTAGCTCGCAATACGCCCGAGTGCACCGCTTCACGATCACAGACCGTGATCTTTGCCCATCGGAGGCAGGCGGCAGCAGCCATCGACAACTCGACCTGGTTACGGTACGCGCGGCTACGCCATCCGGTCAAACCGACCTGTCGCCACCCCTCATTGTGCACAGGCTGTGGACAACAACTTGAACCACGTCAGCCGCCGCGACTACCGTGGTTGGTCTCCACAATCTTTTCCGTTCTGTCCTTACCTGTCCTCACGGGTCCGTCCTCACGGACATCGACCCACCGTCCCCCGAGAACCACACCATCGTGGGACCTGCGAGAAAGCGTGCCCTGTGGCTGACGTACCTGCCGATCTTGCCGCAGTGTGGCCACGCGTCCTCGAGCATCTCCTCGCAGAGGGCCAGCAGGGAATCGAGCCCAAGGACAAGCAGTGGATCGAGCGCTGCCAGCCCCTCGCCCTGGTCGCCGACACGGCGCTCCTCGCCGTACCCAACGAGTGGGGCAAGCGCGTCCTCGAGGGCCGGCTCGCCCCGCTGATCAGCGAGACCCTCAGCCGTGAGTGCGGCCGCCCGATCCGGATCGCGATCACCGTCGACGACTCCGTCGGCGAGCCGACCCCGCCGGCGCCTCCGCTCCAGCAGTCGCAGCCCCGCTACGACGAGCGCCAGCAGCCCGAGCCGTACGAGAAGTACGACGGGGGGTACGGCCACCGGCCGATGCCCGACGACGGGCTGCCCACCGCCCGCCCGGCCTACCCGGACTACTCGCAGCAGCGCCCCGACCCCGGCGCCTGGCCGCGCACCCAGGAGGACCTGTCCTGGCAGCAGCCCCGCCTGGGCGGCTACCAGGAGCGGGCTCCGTACACCGGTCCGACCGGCCCCGAGCAGTCCCGGCCGTCGCGGTACGACGAGCCGCCCCGGGGCTACGAGCAGCAGCGGCCCGAGCGCGCCGAACTGCCCGACCCGCAGAACCACGGCGCCCGTCCCGGTCCCCGGCCCGGCGGCCCGGGGGGTGGCGGCCCGGGCGGCGGCCACGGTTCCTCCTCCGCGCAGGGAGCCGGCGCGCCCGGTGAACAGCACGCGCGGCTGAACCCCAAGTACCTCTTCGACACCTTCGTCATCGGTTCCTCGAACCGCTTCGCGCACGCGGCCGCGGTCGCGGTGGCCGAGGCGCCGGCGAAGGCGTACAACCCGCTCTTCATCTACGGGGAGTCGGGCCTCGGCAAGACCCATCTGCTGCACGCGATCGGACACTACGCGCGGAGCCTCTACCCGGGCACGCGCGTGCGGTACGTGAGCTCAGAGGAGTTCACGAACGAGTTCATCAACTCGATCCGCGACGGCAAGGGCGACGCCTTCCGCAAGCGCTACCGCGATGTGGACATCCTGCTCGTCGACGACATCCAGTTCCTCGCGAGCAAGGAGTCGACGCAGGAGGAGTTCTTCCACACCTTCAACACCCTCCACAACGCGAACAAGCAGATCGTGCTCTCCTCGGACCGGCCGCCCAAGCAGCTGGTGACCCTGGAGGACCGGCTCCGCAACCGTTTCGAGTGGGGCCTCACCACCGACGTACAGCCGCCGGAGCTGGAGACGCGCATCGCGATCCTCCGCAAGAAGGCGGTGCAGGAACAGCTCAACGCCCCGCCGGAGGTACTGGAGTTCATCGCGTCCCGGATCTCGCGGAACATCCGTGAGCTTGAGGGCGCGTTGATCCGGGTGACGGCCTTCGCGAGCCTCAACAGGCAGCCGGTGGACCTCGGGCTCACCGAGATCGTCCTCAAGGACCTGATCCCGGGCGGCGAGGACTCGTCGCCGGAGATCACGGCACCGGCCATCATGGCGGCCACCGCCGACTACTTCGGTCTGACGGTGGAGGACCTCTGTGGATCCTCCCGCAGTCGCGTCCTGGTGACGGCCCGGCAGATCGCCATGTATCTGTGCCGCGAGCTCACGGACCTGTCGCTGCCGAAGATCGGCGCGCAGTTCGGCGGCCGCGACCATACGACGGTGATGCACGCGGACCGGAAGATCCGCGCGCTGATGGCCGAGCGGCGCTCCATCTACAACCAGGTCACCGAGCTCACCAACCGCATCAAGAACGGCTGACGGCCGGCTGCGGCCGGCCTCCGTAGGGCGCCCCGGGACACCCCCGGGGCGCCCTTCGGCATTCCCGGATTTGCCTGAGGTGTTCCAGAGGAGGTCCAGAGGCGGTCGTGCGGCAGTCCTGAGGCGGTCGTGCGGCGTTCCAGAGGTGGTCGTGCGGCAGCCCGCAGTCGGTACTGAGGGCTCCCTCCGGCTCCTCCGAAGTTCTCCTGGAGCCGTCGTAAGGCTGTCCCCAGGACCCGCCGGAAGCCTTCCCGAGCCCTCCGGAAGACGCCGAAGAGCCCTCCCGGAGCCCTCTCGGAGCGCTCGCGGCCGCCCTCCGGCACCCCGTCCGGGGGACGAGCTGTTCGATTACTCCGTTCCGGTGGCGGGTTCTCCACAGATTGCGGGATGATCTCCCGTCCACAGGGTGGGGACTGTCGAGTTATCCGGATTGTGTCCACAGGCTGGACTGCTGACAGACCATCACCCCAGGTCAGCCCCCTGTGGAATTGTTGGTAAAAGATCTCCACAGGCTGTGGACAGAACTTTCGTCCACAGGGGCTCCCGAAAGTTGTCCACCGGCCGCCCACAGGGAGGGGTCCGTTGCCCACAGCTTCTCCACACCCCTGTCCACTGTTCGGCAACGAATCACCCCCGCTCACCGCGTCGAGTGAAAGCCGTCACACCAAGGAGGACGGTTGGGCTGTGGGGAACGTGGGTAAAGCTGGGGACAGCGCTGGGGAGAACTCCCCATGGCCTGTGTATCGGGTGTGCAGAACTTTCGGGTGTCCACAGAGAACCCCAGTTGTCCACCGACTCCACCCACAGGCGCAGTGGACAAAAAACAGGTCCTGACCTGCGAAAACGACGTTATCCACCGTTTCCACAGGCCCTACTACTACTCCCACTTAGAGTTAGCTAGGAATCCGCTTCGAAGTGGGGCCTGTGCACAACTCGGCGCCGGAGCTCCGACGCGCTCTTGTCGCGACTTGACCCCGAGCAGCACCGAGTGTCGGCGGCGTACGTCAGACTGGTTCCCGCAGTCGACGAAGAGCCAGCAACAAGCAGGAGGCGGTTCCGGTGAAGATCCGGGTGGAGCGCGACGTACTTGCCGAGGCGGTGGCCTGGGTGGCCCGCAGCCTCCCGGCCCGTCCGCCGGCTCCCGTGCTCGCAGGCCTTCTGCTGAAGGCCGAGGACGGCGCGCTGAGCTTCTCGAGCTTCGACTACGAGGTCTCGGCCCGTGTCTCCGTCGAGGCGGAGGTCGAGGAGGACGGCACCGTCCTGGTCTCCGGCCGACTGCTCGCCGACATCTGCCGCGCTCTCCCCAACCGACCGGTGGAGATTTCCACAGACGGTGTACGGGCGACCGTGGTCTGCGGCTCCTCCCGCTTCACTCTCCACACCCTGCCTGTGGAGGAGTACCCGGCGCTGCCGGAGATGCCCACCGCCACCGGCACCGTCCCCGGTGAGGTCTTCGCCTCCGCCGCCGCGCAGGTGGCCATCGCCGCCGGCCGTGACGACACGCTGCCCGTGCTCACCGGTGTGCGCATCGAGATCGAGGGCGACACGGTCACCCTGGCCTCCACCGACCGGTACCGCTTCGCGGTCCGCGAGTTCCTGTGGAAGCCGGAGTCCCCGGACGCCTCCGCGGTCGCCCTGGTGCCCGCGAAGACCCTCCTGGACACCGCCAAGGCGCTCACGAGCGGCGACACGGTCACCCTGGCGCTCTCGGGCTCCGGCAAGGGCGAGGGCCTCATCGGCTTCGAGGGCGCGGGCCGCCGGACCACCACCCGTCTCCTCGAGGGCGACCTGCCGAAGTACCGGACGCTCTTCCCCACCGAGTTCAACTCGGTCGCGGTCATCGAGACCGCGCCGTTCGTCGAGGCCGTCAAGCGTGTGGCCCTGGTCGCCGAGCGCAACACCCCCGTCCGGCTGAGCTTCGAGCAGGGCGTGCTGATCCTGGAGGCCGGCTCCAGCGACGACGCACAGGCTGTGGAGCGTGTCGACGCGCAGCTCGAGGGCGACGACATCTCGATCGCCTTCAACCCGACCTTCCTGCTGGACGGCCTGAGCGCGATCGACTCGCCGGTCGCCCAGCTCTCCTTCACGACCTCCACGAAGCCGGCGCTGCTGAGCGGCAAGCCGGCCGTGGACGCCGAGGCGGACGAGGCGTACAAGTACCTGATCATGCCGGTGCGCCTCAGCGGCTGACCCGGCTGACACCGGTCTCCTCGGGGCATCGCCTGAGCGGCTGACCCCACAGGTGTGCACCCGGGTCCGGGCGTAGGCTCGGATCCGGGTAAACCGCACACGACGCTTAAGGAATCTCTGATGGAGCTCGGTCTCGTCGGTCTCGGCAAGATGGGCGGCAACATGCGTGAGCGCATCCGCCGCGCAGGCCACACCGTCATCGGATACGACCGCAATCCGGACCTCGCCGATGTCCACAGCCTCGAGGAGCTTGTGGGCAAGCTCAAGGGGCCCCGCGTCGTGTGGGTCATGGTTCCGGCCGGTGCCGCGACCCAGTCCACCATCGACGAGCTGGCCGAGCTGCTCTCCCCCGGCGACATCGTCGTGGACGGCGGCAACTCCCGCTGGACGGACGACGAGAAGCACGCCGAGGAGCTGGCGGCCAAGGGCATCGGCTTCGTCGACTGCGGCGTCTCCGGCGGTGTCTGGGGCCTGGAGAACGGCTACGCGCTGATGTACGGCGGCTCCGCCGAGGACGTCGCGAGGGTCCAGCCGATCTTCGACGCCCTCAAGCCCGAGGGTGAGTTCGGCTCCGTGCACGCCGGCAAGGTCGGTGCCGGCCACTTCGCGAAGATGGTCCACAACGGCATCGAGTACGCGATGATGCAGGCCTACGCCGAGGGCTGGGAGCTCCTGGAGAAGGTCGACTCCGTCACCGACGTGCGCGAGGTCTTCCGCTCCTGGCAGGAGGGCACGGTCATCCGTTCCTGGCTGCTGGACCTCGCGGTCAACGCCCTCGACGAGGACGAGCACCTGGACAAGCTGCGCGGCTACGCGTCGGACTCCGGCGAGGGCCGGTGGACGGTCGAGGCCGCCATCGACAACGCCGTGCCGCTGCCGGCGATCACCGCCTCGCTGTTCGCGCGGTTCGCCTCCCGTCAGGACGACTCCCCGCAGATGAAGATGATCGCCGCGCTGCGCAACCAGTTCGGTGGCCACGCGGTCGAGACGAAGAAGTAATCCACAGGCTGTGCACCCCGCGGTGCACAGCCGCCGGGGGAAGAAGGTCGGCGCCCAACCATGCACGTCACGCATCTTTCGCTGGCCGACTTCCGCTCCTACGCCCGGGTCGAGGTCCCGCTCGACCCGGGCGTCACCGCTTTCGTGGGCGCGAACGGCCAGGGCAAGACCAATCTGGTCGAGGCCGTCGGCTATCTCGCGACCCTCTCCAGCCACCGCGTCGCCTCCGATGCCCCGCTCGTCCGAATGGGGGCGGAACGCGCGGTCGTCCGCGCCGCCGTCACCCAGGGCGAGCGCTCCCAGCTGATCGAGCTTGAGCTCAACCCGGGCCGGGCCAACCGCGCCCGCATCAACAGGTCCTCGCAGGTCAGACCCCGTGACGTGCTCGGAATCGTACGGACCGTGCTGTTCGCGCCCGAGGACCTCGCCCTGGTGAAGGGCGACCCCGGCGAGCGCAGGCGTTTCCTCGACGAGCTGATCACGGCGCGCACGCCGCGCATGGCGGGCGTGCGCTCCGACTACGAGCGCGTGCTCAAGCAGCGCAACACGCTCCTGAAGTCCGCGGCGATGGCCCGCCGGCACGGCGGCCGCGGCATGGACCTGTCCACCCTCGACGTCTGGGACCAGCACCTGGCGCGGGCTGGGGCCGAGCTGCTCGCCCAGCGGCTCGACCTGATCGCCGTACTGCAGCCGCTCGCGGACAAGGCGTACGAGCAGCTCGCTCCCGGCGGCGGACCGATTCTGCTGGAATACCGTCCCTCCGCGCCGGGCACCGGACACACCCGCGAGGAGCTGTACGAACAGCTGACCGCCGCACTGGCCGAGGTGCGCAAGCAGGAGATCGAGCGGGGCGTCACCCTCGTCGGACCCCACCGTGACGAGCTGCTCCTCAAGCTCGGCGAGCTGCCCGCGAAGGGGTACGCCAGCCACGGCGAGTCCTGGTCGTACGCGCTGGCGCTGCGGCTCGCCTCGTACGACCTGCTGCGGTCCGAGGGCAACGAACCCGTCCTCGTCCTCGACGACGTCTTCGCCGAGCTGGACGCGCGGCGGCGCGAGCGGCTCGCGGAGCTGGTGGCGGGCGGCGAGCAGGTCCTGGTGACGGCCGCTGTGGACGACGACGTACCGGGAGTCCTCGCGGGGGCGCGGTACCAGGTGGCCGGAGGGACGGTGGAGCGCGTATGAGCGAGGAAAACCTTCCCCAGCCTGTGGATACCTCACCGGCGCCGTCCGTCCCCGAAGCCTCGGGCGTGGATCTCGCGCGGGTCGCGCTGCGCGCCGCCAAGGAACAGGCGAAGGCCAAGGGCGCCGCCGCCCAGCAGAAGAAGCAGGCCCGGCGCGGGGGCGGCCTGCGCTCCGGCGCGCGCGCCGACGGGCGCGACCCGATGGCGCTCGGCGCCGCGATCAACCGGCTGATCACCGAGCGGGGCTGGGAGACACCGGCGGCGGTCGGCGGCGTCATGGGTCGCTGGCCGCAGATCGTCGGCGAGGACCTGGCCAAGCACTGCGTACCCGTGAAGTTCGACGACGAGCCGGACGCGCGGGTGCTGACCGTGCAGTGCGACTCGACGGCGTGGGCCACGCAGCTGCGGCTGCTCGCGCCGACGCTGGTGGCGCGGCTCAACGAGGACCTCGGGCACGGAACCGTGCGGATGATCAAGGTGCTGGGGCCGGGCGGGCCCCGGCGGGGGTACGGGCCGCTCAGGGCGCCTGGCAGCGTCGGGCCCGGAGACACGTACGGATAGCAGCGGCGCGGGGCGGCTCCAGGGGCGCGGGTCCGAGCAGAGGGCGCCGTGCGGTGGGGCGCGTGCCCACCCGTTCCGCCCCGGCGGAACGCATGCCCGCAACGGGCCGGAGAGGATGCCCACTGCGCGCTACGGGTCGAAGCGCTGGGTGGCCGTCAGGGGGCTCTGGAGCCCCTGTCCGGATATGGGGAGTCGTTTGGCTCCCGCTCAGGGCGGCACATGCGGACTCAGGCACCGGCAAACCCCCATGACTGTCGGCGCTACCGGTAGACTGGGAGACAATCCCGCCACCCTGCGGAACAAGTCGAACGACGCAGCCGCTCCCGTATGCCCGGAGAACGGCCTGTGCTGTGCCAGAAAGGGCGCTTCGTGGCCGATTCCGGCGACCCCAACGAGAACAACCAGTACACCGCCAGCAACATCCAGGTCCTCGAAGGCCTGGATGCCGTGCGCAAGCGCCCTGGCATGTACATCGGCTCGACCGGCGAGCGCGGTCTGCACCACATGGTGCAGGAGGTCGTCGACAACTCGGTCGACGAAGCCCTGGCCGGCCACGCCGACACCATCGACGTGACGATCCTGGCCGACGGCGCCGTGCGCGTCGTCGACAACGGCCGTGGCATCCCCGTGGGCATCGTGGCCTCCGAGGGCAAGCCGGCCGTCGAGGTCGTGCTGACCGTGCTCCACGCGGGCGGAAAGTTCGGCGGCGGCGGCTACGCCGTCTCCGGCGGTCTGCACGGCGTCGGTGTGTCCGTCGTGAACGCCCTGTCCACCAAGGTCTCCGTCGAGATCAAGACCGACGGCCACCGCTGGACGCAGGACTACAAGATGGGCGCCCCGACCGCGCCCCTCGCGCAGCACGAGGAGACCGGCGAGACCGGCACCTCGGTCACGTTCTGGGCCGACCCGGACATCTTCGAGACGACCGAGTACTCCTTCGAGACGCTCTCGCGCCGCTTCCAGGAGATGGCCTTCCTCAACAAGGGCCTGACGATCACGCTCACCGACGAGCGCGATTCCGCCAAGGCCACGGTCGGTGCCGACGACCCGGACGCCGAGGCGGCCGCCGAGCCGGCCGCGCGCACGGTGAAGTACCACTACGAGGGCGGCATCGTCGACTTCGTGAAGTACCTCAACTCGCGCAAGGGCGACCTGATCCACCCCACCGTGATCGACCTGGAGGCGGAGGACAAGGACAAGGCCCTGTCCCTCGAGGTCGCGATGCAGTGGAACAGCGGCTACAGCGAGGGCGTGTACTCCTTCGCCAACATCATCCACACCCACGAGGGCGGCACGCACGAGGAGGGCTTCCGCGCCGCGCTGACCTCGTTGATCAACAAGTACGCGCGCGACAAGAAGCTGCTCCGCGAGAAGGACGACAACCTCACGGGCGACGACATCCGCGAGGGTCTGACGGCGATCATCTCGGTCAAGCTGAGCGAGCCGCAGTTCGAGGGCCAGACCAAGACCAAGCTGGGCAACACGGAGGTCAAGACCTTCGTCCAGAGGGCGGTCTACGAGCACCTCAACGACTGGCTCGACCGCAACCCGCTCGAGGCCGCGGACATCATCCGCAAGTCGATCCAGGCCGCCACCGCGCGCGTGGCCGCGCGCAAGGCGCGCGACCTGACCCGCCGTAAGGGCCTGCTCGAGTCGGCGTCTCTGCCGGGCAAGCTGTCCGACTGCCAGTCGAACGACCCGTCCAAGTGCGAGATCTTCATCGTCGAGGGTGACTCCGCCGGCGGCTCGGCAAAGTCCGGCCGCAACCCGATGTACCAGGCCATCCTGCCGATCCGCGGCAAGATCCTGAACGTCGAGAAGGCCCGGATCGACAAGATCCTGCAGAACACCGAGGTCCAGGCGCTCATCTCGGCCTTCGGCACCGGTGTGCACGAGGACTTCGACATCGAGAAGCTCCGCTATCACAAGATCATCCTGATGGCGGACGCCGACGTCGACGGTCAGCACATCAACACCCTGCTGCTGACCTTCCTCTTCCGCTTCATGCGGCCGCTGGTCGAGGCCGGTCACGTCTACCTCTCCCGTCCGCCGCTCTACAAGATCAAGTGGGGCCGGGACGACTTCGAGTACGCGTACTCGGACCGGGAGCGGGACGCGCTCGTCGAGCTGGGCAAGCAGAGCGGCAAGCGGATCAAGGAAGACTCGATCCAGCGCTTCAAGGGTCTCGGCGAGATGAACGCCGAGGAGCTGCGCGTCACCACCATGGACGTCGAGCACCGCGTACTCGGCCAGGTCACCCTGGACGACGCCGCGCAGGCCGACGACCTGTTCTCGGTGCTGATGGGCGAGGACGTCGAGGCACGCCGCTCGTTCATCCAGCGCAACGCCAAGGACGTTCGCTTCCTCGACATCTGAGTCGGTCTCAGCTGACCGTACGAAAGGACTGACGACCAGCAATGGCCGACGAAACCACCCCGACCGGGACCACCGAAGAAGAGCCCACGCTGCGGATCGAGCCCGTCGGGCTCGAGACCGAGATGCAGCGCTCGTACCTCGACTACGCGATGTCCGTCATCGTGTCCCGCGCGCTGCCCGACGTCCGGGACGGCCTCAAGCCGGTCCACCGTCGCGTGCTGTACGCGATGTACGACGGCGGCTACCGGCCCGAGAAGGGCTTCTACAAGTGCGCCCGCGTCGTCGGTGACGTCATGGGTACGTACCACCCGCACGGCGACTCCTCGATCTACGACGCGCTCGTCCGCCTCGCCCAGCCCTGGTCGATGCGCATGCCGCTCGTCGACTCCAACGGCAACTTCGGCTCCCCGGGCAACGACCCGGCGGCCGCCATGCGTTACACCGAGTGCAAGCTCATGACGCTGTCGATGGAGATGCTCCGGGACATCGACGAGGAGACCGTCGACTTCCAGGACAACTACGACGGCCGCAACCAGGAGCCGACGGTCCTGCCGTCCCGCTTCCCGAACCTGCTGATCAACGGCAGCGCCGGCATCGCGGTCGGCATGGCGACCAACATCCCGCCGCACAACCTGCGCGAGGTCGCGGCCGGTGCCCAGTGGGCGCTGGAGCACCCCGAGGCCACCCACGAGGAGCTCCTCGACGCGCTGATCGAGCGCATCAAGGGACCGGACTTCCCCACCGGCGCGCTCGTCGTCGGCCGCAAGGGCATCGAGGAGGCGTACCGCACCGGCCGTGGCTCGATCACGATGCGCGCGGTCGTCGAGGTCGAGGAGATCCACAACCGCCAGTGCCTGGTGGTCACGGAGCTCCCGTACCAGACCAACCCGGACAACCTCGCGCAGAAGATCGCCGACCTGGTCAAGGACGGCAAGATCGGCGGCATCGCCGACGTCCGCGACGAGACCTCGTCCCGGACCGGTCAGCGCCTCGTGATCGTGCTCAAGCGCGACGCCGTCGCCAAGGTCGTCCTCAACAACCTGTACAAGCACACCGATCTGCAGACGAACTTCGGCGCCAACATGCTGGCGCTCGTCGACGGCGTGCCGCGCACCCTCTCGCTCGACGCGTTCATCCGCCACTGGGTGACGCACCAGATCGAGGTCATCGTGCGCCGGACCCGCTTCCGGCTGCGGAAGGCCGAGGAGCGCGCCCACATCCTCCGTGGTCTGCTCAAGGCGCTCGACGCGATCGACGAGGTCATCGCGCTCATCCGGCGCAGCGACACGGTCGAGGTCGCCCGCGGCGGCCTGATGGACCTGCTCCAGATCGACGAGATCCAGGCCAACGCGATCCTGGAGATGCAGCTCCGCCGGCTCGCCGCCCTGGAGCGCCAGAAGATCGTCGCCGAGCACGACGAGCTCCAGGCCAAGATCAACGAGTACAACGCGATCCTGGCCTCGCCCGAGCGCCAGCGCGCCATCGTCAGCGAGGAACTGGCCGCGCTCGTCGAGAAGTTCGGCGACGACCGCCGCTCCAAGCTCGTGCCCTTCGACGGTGACATGTCCATCGAGGACCTGATCGCCGAGGAGGACATCGTCGTCACCATCTCGCGCGGTGGCTACGTGAAGCGGACGAAGACCGAGGACTACCGCTCGCAGAAGCGCGGCGGCAAGGGCGTGCGGGGCACCAAGCTGAAGCAGGACGACATCGTCGACCACTTCTTCGTCTCCACCACCCACCACTGGCTGCTCTTCTTCACCAACAAGGGCCGGGTCTACCGCGTCAAGGCGTACGAGCTGCCCGACGCCGGCCGGGACGCGCGCGGCCAGCACGTGGCCAACCTGCTGGCCTTCCAGCCGGACGAGCAGATCGCCCAGATCCTGGCGATCCGCGACTACGAGGCCGCGCCGTACCTGGTGCTCGCCACCAAGGCCGGCCTGGTCAAGAAGACCGCGCTGAAGGACTACGACTCGCCGCGTTCCGGTGGTGTCATCGCGATCAACCTCCGGGAGACGGAGGACGGCAGCGACGACGAGCTGATCGGAGCCGAGCTGGTCTCCGCCGAGGACGATCTGCTGCTCATCAGCAAGAAGGCGCAGTCGATCCGCTTCACCGCCACCGACGACGCGCTGCGGCCGATGGGACGGGCCACCTCGGGTGTCAAGGGGATGAGTTTCCGCGCTGACGACGAACTGCTCTCGATGAATGTCGTCCGGCCCGGTACGTTCGTCTTCACCGCGACAGACGGCGGGTACGCGAAGCGCACCCCCGTCGACGAGTACCGCGTCCAGGGACGTGGCGGCCTCGGTATCAAGGCCGCCAAGATCGTGGAGGACCGCGGCTCGCTCGTGGGCGCGCTGGTGGTCGAGGAGACGGACGAGATCCTCGCCATCACGCTGTCCGGCGGTGTGATTCGTACGCGAGTCAACGAAGTCAGGGAGACCGGCCGTGACACCATGGGCGTCCAGCTGATCAACCTGGGCAAGCGTGATGCCGTCGTCGGCATCGCACGGAACGCCGAGGCCGGCGGCGAGGACGAGGACATCGACGACGCCGAGGGCGTCGTGGACGCGTCCGAGGTGGCGGTGGTCGAGACCGTCGTGGTCGAGACCGAGGCAGTCGAGGGCACGGAGCCCTCGGCCGGGGAGCACGAGGAGTAAGAGCGTGAGTGGAGCCACGGGCGCCGGATCGGCGGCTGCCGGAGCTTCTGCTGGTGCTGGAGCGAACGGCGCCCGTGGCCCCGCCACGGACTCCCAGGGGGTTGCGGTGACGGACACTCGAGGGCAGCAGCCCTCGTACGAGACCTACAACGGGCCACTGCCCGGCGAGCGCACGGGTGCGCAGCAGCCGGGCGGGCCCTACCACCCGCCGCAGGCGTACGGCGCTCCGGCGTCGGGCGGCACGGCGGGTGGTCAGACCGGTGCCGTGCGCCGGCCGCGTACGGGGGCCCGCACGACGCCCCGTACGCGCAAGGCGCGGCTGCGGGTGGCCAAGGCCGACCCGTGGTCGGTGATGAAGGTGAGCTTCCTGCTCTCCATCGCGCTGGGCATCTGCACGATCGTCGCGGCGGCCGTGCTGTGGATGGTCATGGACGCCATGGGCGTCTTCTCGACGGTCGGCGGCACGATCAGCGAGGCCACGGGCTCGAACGAGTCCAACGGCTTCGATCTGCAGTCGTTCCTGTCGCTGCCGCGGGTGCTGATGTTCACCTCGGTGATCGCCGTGATCGACGTGGTCCTGATGACCGCGCTGGCGACGCTGGGCGCGTTCGTCTACAACCTGTCGGCCGGCTTCGTGGGCGGCGTGGAGCTCACGCTCGCCGAGGACGAGTGACGGCCGAGTGACCTGCGAGGGGGCCGGTCGGTTACCGATTTTGGGACTGGCCCCCCTGTGCGCTAATGTTCAGGAGTCAGCGCGCGGGACACACACCGCAGAGCGCGGCGGGGCTATAGCTCAGTTGGTTAGAGCGCATCCCTGATAAGGATGAGGCCACAGGTTCAAATCCTGTTAGCCCCACAGTGTCGATCGACCCGGACGGTTCCTCCGTCCGGGTCGATTTGTTTGTCCGGGAGCCTTGGAAGGTTTGAACCTCGCACAGGTCACCGATCGGTATCGGTCGATGTGTAGAGTGGGCGTCAGAAGTCTCCTACGTCAACGAAAGACGAGGTCGCGCGGTGAAGAAGCTTCTCCTGGTCGCACTGGCCGCCATCGGCGGGCTCCTCGTGTACCGCCAGATCCAGGCGGATCGCGCCGAGCAGGATCTGTGGACGGAGGCGACCGACTCCGTGCCCGCAGGTTCCGGTGTCTGAGACGAAAACCGTCTGTGGGTGAAGCCCCGGCCGCGCGAGAGCGGGCCGGGGCTTCGCTTTGCCTGAGCAAATTTCTGACTTGCTTAAGTGAAGAGGAGCAGCGCGTGAAGACGCAGGCCGGCATCGGCCGGAGGGCGGGGGCCCTGATCACGGCGGCCGCGGCGGTGGGAGCGGTCGTGGCGCTTCCCGGGCAGACGGCGGCCGCGGCCGCCGGGGGTACGGCCGGCCTGAGCCGGGCCGCCGGGGGTGCGGCCGCCTTGAGCGCGGCCGCCGGGGGTGCCGCCGCCGGGGGTGCGGTTCCGCCGTACACCTTCGACAGCTCGGCCCAGCGCGTCCAGGGCGCCGCGTCGAGCTCGGACGCCGTGCAGCTGAAGACCGGGCAGACCTACCGCGACACGCTCAAGAAGAACGGCAAGGTCTACTACCGGGTCGACCTCGATCAGCAGAACGCGTACGTCTCCGTCGTCGCGGTGCCCAAGGCCGGCGGCAAGGTCGAGTACGGCGACGGCTTCAAGGTGAGCATGCAGGACGGCTCCGGCACCGAATGCGGATACCAGCAGGCGAACTTCTCCTCCAGCGAGTACACCCGGCCGCTCGCCGCCTACGCCCGCCGCATCGTCGACGCCGACAGCTCCACCTGCCAGCGCGCCGGCGCCTACTACGTCCTCGTCGAGCGCGAGTCGAAGGCGAGCACGGACGACTGGGAGCTGGAGATCCGCTACGCGTCCGAGCCGGTGCTGAAGAAGGCCGGCCCGACCGAGCTCCCCGAGGTCTGGGCCTCCGGCACGCCCGGGCCGCCCGCGGGCGACCCGCAGCCGCGCCAGGGCGGCTCCGGCGTCCACGACGCCACCTCGCTGACACAGGGCGAGTGGCGGTCCGACATCCGGCCCGGCCAGACGCTCTTCTACCGGGTGCCCGTCGACTGGGGACAGCAGCTCTTCGCCACCGCCGAACTCGGCAGCAGCGCCACCGGCGACGAGTACATCGGCCACGCGCTGGTCCTCTCCCTGGAGAACCCCGCGCTCGGCCACGTCGACGAGAACACCGTCAGCTACAGCGGCAAGCCCTCGACGCTCGCGCTCGACGCCCTGCGGCCGGTGGCCCACGAGAACCGCAGCTCGTACGACGAGGCCACCAGCGGGATGCGCTTCGCGGGCTGGTACTACCTGTCGGCCACGCTCAACCCGGCGATGGCCAAGGAGTACGGGGACAAGACGGTGCCGCTGACCCTGCGGGTCTCGCTCCGGGGCAACGCGAAGCCGGGGCCCGGGTACGACGGGGATCCCGGGCAGTTCAGCGTGACCGCCGACGACAAGGAGGCGGCGGAGAAGGGCACCTCGCGGGCGCAGGCGGCGTCGGGGAGCGACTCCATGCGGGTCGTGGCGGCGGCCGGGATCGGCAGCGGGACGGTCCTGCTCCTCGGACTCGGCGCGTGGACGCTGGTGGCGCGGAGGCGGGCGGCGTAGGCGGCGCGGGGCGGCGTGGGCCTTCGCCGCCCCGCGCCGC
>NZ_LIPQ01000174.1 GCF_001418135.1 Streptomyces aureus | reverse complement strand
GGCGCCACCGCCGTCAGGTCCGCCTGAAGGAGTACGTGGTCGACGGCCTCCGGCAGGAGCGGGGCGGGCGGCGACGCTCCTGGCCCCGCTCCTGCCGGAGGCCGTCGACCACGTACTCCTTCAGGCGGACCTGACGGCGGTGGCGCCGGGGCCGCTGCGGCGGCCGCTCGCGGACGCGCTCGCGGTGCTCGCGGACGTGGAGTCGAAGGGTGGCGCGACGGTCTACCGGTTCACCCCCGGGTCCGTACGGCGAGCGCTCGACTCCGGGCAGACCGCTACCGACCTGCACGAATTCCTCAAGGCGCACGCGCGGACGCCGGTTCCGCAGCCGCTCGCGTACCTGATCGACGACGTGGCGAGACGCCACGGCCATCTGCGGGTGGGGGCGGCGTCGGCGTATGTGCGCTGCGACGACGACACGGTGCTCGGCGAGATCCTGGCGGACCGCCGCTCGTCCTCCCTCGGCCTGCGGCGACTCGCGCCGACGGTGCTCGCGGCGCAGACGGACCCGGCGTCGCTGCTCGACGGGCTCCGGTCGATGGGGTACGCGCCGGCGGCCGAGTCGGCGACGGGCGACGTCCTGATCACGCGGGCGGACGCGTACCGCACGGGCGCGCGTACGGCCCCGGTGCCGGTCCCCGACGGCCCGCCGGCCCCCGACACGACGCTGCTCGGCGCGGCGGTCAAGGCGATCCGCGCGGGCGACCGGGCGGCGACGGCGGTCCGCAAGGAACCTACGGCGGCCCCGGCGGCGGCGGGCGCCCTGCCGCGCACGTCGGCGGCGGAGACCCTGGCGACGGTGCAGGCGGCGGCGATGACGGGCTCGGCGGTCTGGATCGGCTACGTGAACGCGGAAGGCGGCGCGAGCCAGCGGGTGATCGCCCCGGTGCGGGTGGAGGGCGGCTTCGTGACGGCCTACGACCACACCGCGGACGAGGTCCGCACCTATCCGCTGCACCGGATCACGGGCGTTGCGGAACTGGCGGACGACCAGGTCTGACGCGCAGCTCAGGGGGCGGGGACCTTGAGGACGGTGGTGTCGTCGGGGTCCAGCCGTCGTCCGTCCTCGGACAGCGTTTCCAGGGGGCGGAGGGGCTGTCCCCGCCTGCGGTCGACCAGCCGGGAACGGGGTTCTCCGGGGGCGAAGAAGTTCTGCTCGCCCCACTGCCGCAGCGCCACGATGACGGGGAAGAGCGCCTTGCCCTTCGGAGTCAGTACGTACTCGCGGTAGGCGCTGCCGTCCGAAGCGGGGACGGAGGCGAGGACTCCGCCGTCGACCAGGGTGCGCAGCCGGGCGGTGAGGATGTTCTTCGCGACGCCGAGGCTGCGCTGGAACTCCCCGAAGCGTCTGCTTCCGTCGAAGGCGTCCCGGACGATCAGCAGGGACCACCAGTCGCCGATCGCGTCCACGGACCGGGCGACGGGACAGTCACTGTCGTCGAAGCGCGTTCTGGTCACCATGGCGTCCGCCCTCTCCCTCACTCTGGTTGCAACATGCTACCAAGGCGCGTTAGCGTCACCCCTCGACGCAAGTGGTAGCAAGATGCAACCAGAATGGGGTGGTGCGGATGGTGCCGATGCCCGACGACCGCGAGACGAGGCCGACACCCGGAGCGGAGGGGACGACACCCGCGTCCGGCCCCGCCGG
The DNA here is from genome assembly GCF_001418135.1 of Streptomyces aureus. Lineage (GTDB taxonomy): Bacteria > Actinomycetota > Actinomycetes > Streptomycetales > Streptomycetaceae > Streptomyces > Streptomyces aureus_A. Next base: position 6,902 of record NZ_LIPQ01000174.1, on the reverse strand, counting down.
CCCGCGCCGTGGCGTCGTCCCGCTGCTCGCCGTCGCCTGCGGAGCCGCCGTCGCCAACGTCTACTTCTCCCAGCCGCTCCTGGTGACCATGGGCCAGGACCTCGCCATGAGCCCGGCACTCGTCGGCAGCGTCGTCACCCTCACGCACGTCGGGTACGGACTCGGCCTCTTCCTCCTCGTCCCGCTCGGCGACACGGCCGACCGCAGACGGCTCATCGTGGCCCAGCTACTGCTCCTGGTCCTCGCGCTCACGGTGGTCGCCACCGCCGGAAGGGCGGTGATCCTGCTCGCCGGGATGGCCGCGACGGGGCTCCTCGCGGTCGTCACGCAGACACTGGTGGCCCACGCGGCCTCACTCGCCCCGCCCGCCGAGCGCGGCCGCGTCGTCGGCCTGGTCACCAGCGGCGTCGTCACCGGAATCCTCCTCGCCCGTACCGCGTCCGGCGTCATGGCCGATCTCGCCGGCTGGCGCTCCGTCTACCTCGCCTCGGCCGCGCTCACCACGCTGCTCGCCCTGGTCCTGTACCGCGCGCTGCCGCGCCACGGCGGCGCCCCGCCGAAAGCCCTGCGCTACGGACAGCTCCTGCGCTCCACGGTCACCCTGTTCGCACATGACCGGCTGCTGCAGATCCGCGCCCTGCTCGGCCTGCTGGTCTTCGCCGCGTTCAGCACCCTGTGGAGCAGTGTCGCGCTGCCGCTCAGCGACGCCCCGTACTTCCTGTCCCACAGCGCGATCGGGGCGCTGGGGCTGATCGGTGTCGCCGGAGCGCTCGCCGCCACCGCGGCGGGCCGTCTCAACGACCGGGGACACTCCCGGCGGACGACCGGCATCGCCCTGGCGCTGCTCGCCGCCTCGTGGTTGCCGCTGGCCTTCACCCGCGGCTCGCTCTGGGCTCTGTTCGCCGGGGTGATCCTGCTCGACCTCGCGGTGCAGGCGGTGCACGTCACCAACCAGACCCTGATCCACGCACGGCACCCGGAGGCGGGCAGCAGGCTGATCGGCGGGTACATGATCTTCTACTCGATCGGCAGCGCCACCGGCGCCCTCGCCGCGACCTCCCTGTACACGACGGCCGGATGGGGCGCCGTCTGCGCCCTGGGTGCCGTGTTCAGCTGCGCCGCCCTGGCGCTGTGGGCCTTCGCAGCATTCACCCCGGTCAGGCACACTGGAGGATTGGCCGTTACGGGAACGGCACGGTGCCGGAAGGACCTGATCACGTGAATGGACCTCTTATCGTCCAGAGTGACAAAACGCTGCTCCTGGAGGTCGACCACGAGCTCGCCGATGCCTGTCGGCGGGCCATCGCGCCGTTCGCCGAGCTGGAGCGGGCGCCCGAGCACATTCATACGTACCGGCTGACGCCCCTCGGGCTGTGGAACGCGCGGGCCGCCGGCCACGACGCCGAGCAGGTCGTCGACGCACTCGTCGAGTACTCGCGCTATCCCGTGCCGCACGCGCTGCTCGTCGACATCGCCGAGACCATGGCCCGCTACGGGCGCCTCACGCTGTCCAAGCATCCGACGCACGGGCTCGTGCTGACCAGCACCGACCGGCCCGTGCTAGAGGAGATCCTGCGGTCGCGGAAGGTGCAGCCGCTCGTCGGGGAGCGGATCGACCCCGACACCGTCGTCGTGCACCCCTCCGAGCGCGGGCAGATCAAGCAGACGCTGCTGAAGCTGGGATGGCCCGCCGAGGACCTCGCCGGGTACGTCGACGGCGAGGCCCACCGGATCGACCTCGCCGAGGACGGGTGGGCCCTGCGGCCGTATCAGAAGCAGGCCGTCGAGGGCTTCTGGCACGGTGGGTCCGGGGTCGTCGTACTGCCCTGCGGTGCCGGAAAGACGCTGGTCGGGGCCGGTGCCATGGCGCAGGCCAAGGCGACCACACTGATTCTCGTCACCAACACCGTCTCCGCCCGCCAGTGGAAGCACGAGCTGGTCAGGCGGACCTCGCTCACCGAGGACGAGATCGGCGAGTACAGCGGTACGAAGAAGGAGATCCGGCCGGTCACCATCGCCACGTACCAGGTGCTCACCACCAAGCGGAAGGGGATCTACCCCCACCTGGAGCTGTTCGACTCCCGCGACTGGGGGCTGATCGTCTACGACGAGGTGCACCTGCTTCCCGCGCCCGTCTTCAAGTTCACCGCCGATCTGCAGGCCCGGCGCCGTCTCGGTCTCACCGCCACCCTGGTCCGCGAGGACGGCCGCGAGTCCGACGTCTTCTCGCTCATCGGGCCCAAGCGGTTCGACGCGCCGTGGAAGGAGATCGAGGCGCAGGGCTACATCGCGCCCGCCGACTGCGTCGAGGTCCGCGTGAACCTGACCGACTCCGAGCGGCTCGCCTACGCCACCGCCGAGGCCGAGGAGAAGTACCGCTTCTGCGCCACGACCGCGACGAAGCGGAAGGTGACCGAGGCCCTGGTGAAGAAGTTCGAGGGGCAGCAGATCCTCGTCATCGGGCAGTACATCGACCAGCTCGACGAGCTCGGCGAGCACCTGGACGCACCCGTCATCAAGGGCGAGACCCCGAACGCCCAGCGCGAGAAGCTCTTCGACGCCTTCCGGACCGGCGAGATCAGCGTGCTCGTCGTGTCGAAGGTCGCGAACTTCTCCATCGACCTGCCCGAGGCGACCGTCGCCATCCAGGTGTCCGGCACCTTCGGCTCCCGCCAGGAGGAGGCGCAGCGCCTCGGCCGGGTGCTGCGGCCGAAGTCCGACGGCCACCAGGCGCACTTCTACTCGGTGGTCGCCCGCGACACCATCGACCAGGACTTCGCCGCCCACCGGCAGCGGTTCCTGGCCGAGCAGGGGTACGCGTACCGGATCGTCGACGCGGACGAGCTGCTCGCGCCGTAGAGCGATGCCGTAGTGCGGCCCAGGGGGTGTCTTGTCGATCAGTCCGGCATGACCGGCAAGACACCCCCTAGTCCATGAGCGCCAGCACGGGGGCCGCGATCGCCAGGGCGTATTCGGCGATCACCAGGCCCTTGCGGGGTGCGATCAGGGCCGCCACTCCCGTGAGGGCTCCCAGGAGCAGGGTCCAGAACGCCGCCGTGATGAACCCCTCGGAGGTGCCGTTCTGCTCCATGGCGTCGCCGAGCGCCACCACGACGGTGGCGAGGAAGCACGCCGCCAGGAGGAGGAACCCGCAGCCGGCGAGGACGCGCAGGGCGCGGGGGCTCGGGCCGTAGGGGTCGGTGAGGTCGGTGCCGTGGGGGCGGTCGGTGCGGTCGGTCGGCGTCGTCATGGGTCGATCACATCAGGGGCCGGTCCCGTGCCGGCAGGCGTTCTCGTACTCAGTCGGGGCCCGGCGCGTACTCAGGTCGCGGGTTCCTGACGCCGGCCTCGGGCGGGCCGTAGTCGCCCAGGAGGACGACGCCGGCCGCGGCACCGCCGAAGGCGCGTATCGCGCGCAAGGCCGTGTCGAGGGGGCGGACCCGGGGGCGGGTCACGGTGGTCACGAGGGTGAAGGTCGTCGCGGTCATGCCTCCATGATGGAATCCGGACATTCATGACACATCGCTCTGGGGGGTGAACCGGGCCGGGTGCGGTGTCCGACGTGAGGCGGACCCCGTCCCCTACGGGATGGAGACGGGGGAAAGCCGTTCGCCCCCGGCCCCGCCCAGGAGTTACACTCGCCAGCTTCCCCGCCTCCCTCCGTGGAGAGCCGCCGCCCGGTCGGTAACCGGCGGCCACCTCGACGTGTCCGCGTACTTCTCCCCGGAGGCTCCGCCGTGTCCGTGCCCGTGTCCGACGATCCCCTCGCACGCGAGCGTGCCCACCTGACCTCCTCCCGCGCCGCCCTGCGCGCGATGCGCGAGGACGTGGAGGCGCTCGACATCAAGGACGTCACCGCGAACTGGGTGAACTCGCTGGTGCTCGGGCGGCAGATCGAGGACCGGATCAAGGCGCTCGCGGACCTGTCCCACACCCCGTTGTTCTTCGGGCGCCTCGACTACCTGCACACCACGCAGGAGGGGCAACGCTTCTACATCGGGCGGCGGCACGTGCACGACGCCGACGGCGATCCGATGGTGATCGACTGGCGTGCGCCGGTCTCGCAGCCGTACTACCAGGCCTCGAAGAAGGACCCGCAGGACGTCGGGCTGCGCCGGCGCTTCGGCTACACGGGCGGCGAACTCACCGCGTACGAGGACGAGCACCTCTCCGACCCCGAGGAGCTCGAACGGACCAGCCGGCTGCTCCAGGCCGAGATCGAGCGGCCCCGCGTCGGCCCCATGCGGGACATCGTCGCCACGATCCAGCCCGAGCAGGACGGGATCGTCCGGTCCGACCTCTCCGGGACCGTGTGCGTGCAGGGAGGGCCCGGGACCGGCAAGACCGCCGTCGGTCTGCACCGTGTCGCCTACCTGCTGTACGCGCACCGGGAGCGGCTGGCCCGGACCGGGACGCTGGTCATCGGGCCCAACCGGTCCTTCCTGCACTACATCGAGCAGGTCCTTCCCGCGCTCGGCGAGTTGGAGGTCAAGCAGGCCACCGTCGACGATCTCGTCGGCGGGCAGGTCGAGGTGCGGGGAACGGACGACGCCGCCACCGCCGTCGTCAAGGGCGACGCCCGGATGGCGGAGCTGCTGCGGCGGGCGGTGCGTTCGCACGTGGCACTGCCCACGGAGTCCCTCATGGTGGTGCGCGGCTCGCGCCGCTGGCGGGTGCCCGCGTACGAACTGGAGCAGATCGTACGGGAGTTGATGGACCGCGACATCCGCTACGGGGCGGCCCGTGAGGCGCTGCCGCAGCGCATCGCGCACTCGGTCCTCGTGCGGATGGAGGAGGCCGGTGAGGCGCCCGACGACCGGGTGCAGAACGCCGTCGCGCGCAACACGGCCGTGAAGGCCGTCGTGAAGGAGTGCTGGCCTCTGGTGGAGCCCGCGAAGCTGGTGCTCCGGCTGCTCGGCGACGCGGAGTTCCTGGCGGAGCACGCCGAGGGGCTCTTCTCGGAGGACGAGCAGAAGCTGCTGCTGTGGGCGAAGCCCGCCCGGAGCGTAAGGACGGCGAAGTGGTCGGCGGCGGACGCGGTCCTCGTCGACGAGGCGCGGGACCTGGTGGAGCGGACGCACTCGCTCGGCCATGTCGTCCTCGACGAGGCGCAGGACCTGTCCCCGATGCAGTACCGGGCGGTGGGCCGGCGCTGCACGACCGGCTCGGCGACCATCCTCGGCGACCTCGCGCAGGGCACGACGCCGTGGGCGACGGCGAGCTGGGCGGAGGCGCTCGGGCACCTGGGGAAGCCGGAGGCGCTGGTGGAGGAGCTGACCGCCGGTTTCCGTGTGCCGCGCGAGGTCATCGCGTACGCCTCACGGCTCCTTCCGCACATGTCGCCGGGGCTCGCGGCCGTGGAGTCGGTGCGCGAGAACCCGGGTTCGCTGGACGTACGGCACACGGACGCGCTCGACCAGGACGTCGTCGCGGCCTGTGTCGAGGCGCTGGCCCACGACGGCTCCATCGGGCTGATCGCCGCCGACGCGCGGATCGCGCCGCTCGCGGAGGCGCTGACGGCCGCCGGCCTCGCGTACCTGTCCCCCGGCGAGGAGACCACGGCCGAGTCCCGGCTGACGCTGGTCCCGGCCTCGCTGGCCAAGGGCCTGGAGTACGACTACGTGGTCCTGGACGAGCCCGCGGCCGTCGTCGACGGCGAGCCGGACGAGCGGACCGGTCTGCGCCGGCTGTACGTGGCGCTGACCCGTGCCGTGTCCGGGCTGACGGTTCTTCACTCCGCTCCGCTGCCGACGCAGTTGGAGCAGCCGTGAGCCGACCCGGCGCGCCGCATCACGTCGAGGTGTGGGTGGGGGATCTCGCGGTGGCCGAAGCCAGTTTCGGCTGGCTCCTCGGCGCCCTCGGGTACGCGCCCTTCCAGCGCTGGGAGGGCGGTCGCAGCTGGGCGATCGGCTCGTTCTACCTCGTCGTCGAGCAGTCCCCGGCCCGTACGTCGGACCGGCACGACCGGCTCAGGCCCGGCCTGAACCACCTCGCCTTCCACGCCGGCGACCGGGCCGCCGTGGACGCGCTCGTCGACGCCGCGCCGTCGCACGGCTGGCGGCTGCTGTTCGCCGACCGCCATCCGTACGCGGGAGGCGAGGGCGTCTACGCGGCCTATCTGGAGAACGCCGACGGGTTCGAGGTGGAGCTCGTCGCCGCGCCGGAGGGCGACGCGGACGATTCGGCCGGCGAACGATGAGTTTCTTCCGGGGCGCCGGTCTATAGGTTGTATTCGCTGCTGGGCACCAGTGCTGAGCAGCCGTCACGAACCCCACGGGAGAACCCAGATGCGCACTCTGATCAGCTCCGCCTTCGTCTCGCTCGACGGTGTCGTGGAGGCCCCCGGCGGCGAGCCCGGCTACCGGAACTCGGGCTGGACCTTCAAGGAGGTCGAGTTCGTTCCCGAGGCGTACGCGCTGAAGGGCCGGGAGCAGGAGGAGGCCGGCGCGATGCTGCTCGGCCGGGCCAGCTACGACGCGTTCAGCGCCGTGTGGCCGGACATGGAGGAATTCGCGCGCTACAGGACACTGCCGAAGTACGTGGTGTCCACGACCCTCACCGAGGACGACCTGGTCGACAACTGGGGCGAGATCACGATCCTGCGCTCGCTCGACGAGGTCGCCGCGCTGAAGGAGACCGAGGGCGGCCCGATCATCATGCACGGCAGCGCCACGCTGGGCCGCGCGCTCTCGGACGCCGGTCTGATCGACCGGTACAACCTGCTCGTCTTCCCGCTGCTGCTCGGCGCGGGGAAGCGGCTGTTCAGCCAGACGGACAAGGACACGCAGAAGCTGAAGCTCGTCGAGCACGAGGCGTACTCCAACGGCATCCAGAAGAACGTCTTCGACGTCGTCCGCTAGGCCCGGGCGTCGCGCGGCGGACGGGAGTTCGACGACACCCCC
>NZ_LIPQ01000173.1 GCF_001418135.1 Streptomyces aureus | reverse complement strand
GGTCACGCCCCGCCCCCATGTCCGCCGCCCCCGCTCCCGTACGTACTCCCTCACCGTCCGCGCCCTCGGCCCGGTCGCCCTCCTCGCCCTCTGGTGGACCTCCTCCGCCACCGGGGTCCTCACCCCCGACGTGCTCGCATCGCCCTCCCAGGTCATCGACGCGGTCGGTGAGCTGTGGGGGAACGGGCAGCTGCCCGACGCGCTCGCCACCTCCCTCACCCGCTCGGGGCTCGGTCTCGTGATCGGTCTCGCCGCCGGGCTCACCCTCGGCATCACCACCGGCTTCACGCGGCTCGGCGACGAGCTGCTCGACTCCTCGCTCCAGACGCTCCGCACGATCCCGTTCCTCTCCCTCGTCCCCCTCTTCATGGTCTGGTTCGGGATCAACGAGACCGCGAAGATCCTTCTCATCGCGGTCGCCACCACCTTCCCGATGTACGTCTCCACCAGCGGCGGCGTCCGCAACACCGACCGCAAACTCGTCGAGGCCATGCGCAGCTTCGGGCTCGGCCGGCTCGCGATCGTCCGCCAGGTCGTCCTCCCCGGCGCCCTGCCCTCGCTCCTCGCCGGACTGCGGCTCTCCATGACGCTCAGCGTCATCGCGCTCATCGCCGCCGAGGAGATCAACGCCACCGAGGGCATCGGATACCTGATGTCCCAGGCCCAGAGCTACGCCCGCACCGACATCCTCGCCGTCTGCATCCTGGTCTACGGCCTGCTCGGCCTCACCGCCGACGTTCTCGTCCGGGGCCTGGAGCGGGTCCTCATGCCCTGGCGCACGGCCGGTCCCGGGGGAGGAGCCCGATGACGCCGTCCGCATCGTCTCCCGTCACGGCGGTACGGGTACGGGGCCTGCGCCGTGTCTTCGGCACCCGGCCCGTCCTCGACGGCCTCGAACTCGACCTGAGGCGAGGGGAGTTCCTCGCCCTTCTCGGTGCGAGCGGCAGCGGCAAGACCACCCTGCTCCGTATCCTCGGCGCCCTCGACGGAGCCGACGGGGGAGAGGCGCTCGTCCCCGAGGCCCGCACGATCGTCTTCCAGGAACCCCGGCTCATCCCCTCCAAGAAGGTCCTCGCCAATGTGACCGTCGGCCTCCCGCGCGGCGCCGCGACCCGGGCCACCGGACTGCGGGCGCTCGCCGAGGTCGGTCTCGAACGTCACGCGGACGCCTGGCCCGCCACCCTCTCCGGCGGCGAGGCCCAACGCGTCGCGCTCGCCCGAGCCCTGGTCCGGGAACCCGAACTCCTGCTCCTCGACGAGCCGTTCGCGGCTCTCGACGCGCTGACCCGGCTCCGGATGCAGGACCTGGTCGGCGAGCTGCGCCGGATCCACCGCCCCGCGGTGCTCCTCGTGACGCACGACGTCGACGAGGCCGTACGCCTCGCCGACCGGGTCGCCGTCCTGCGGGACGGCCGACTGGTCACCGACGAGCCCGTCACCGTCCCCCGCCCCCGCGACCCCGGCGACCCGGCCTTCGTGGCCCTGCGCCGCCGCCTCCTCGCCGACCTGGGCGTCCACGCGCCCGGCGAGGCGGCCACGTCCACCCCCGAGCCCGCCCCCGCATCTCCCGAAGGAGCCTCCGTATGAGCGTCGTCATCGGTGTCCACCGCAGCAACCCCTCCCTCTACCACCTCTCCCGACTCGGCTACGCGGAGGAGGAACTCGCCTCCCTCGGCGAGACGGTGACCTGGCACCCGTACACCGACGGGGTCCGCACCGGCGCCCATCTCGCCGACGGCACCATCGACTTCGGCGGCACCGGCTCCACCCCGCCGGTCACCGCGCAGGCCACCGGCCACGACATCGTCTACACCGCCGTCTCGGCGCCCCGCCCCGATCACGGCGCACTCCTCGTCCCCGAGGACAGCCCGGTCCGTACCGTCGCCGACCTGAAGGGCGGCACCGTCCATCTGGCCGTCGGCTCCTGGCAGACCCACCTCGTCGCCAAGGCCCTGGACGACGCGGGACTCTCGTACGCCACCGACATCACCGCCGTTCGCGCCGACCCGGGCAGCGAGGAGAAGCTCCGTACCGGCGCGATCACCGCCTGGGTCGCCCAGGGCGCCGAGCTCGCGGCGGCCCGCCGCACCGGTGGGCTGCGCACCCTGATCCGTACCGGCGAGGTCATCAGCGACCGGTCCGTCTTCTTCACCCGCCGCGACCTCGCCGAGCAGCGGCCCGAGGTGGTGGAGGCGCTCACCCGGGCGCTCCGGCGGGCCGACGGCTGGGCCGCGGCGCACCCGCGCGAGGCCGCCGAGATCGCCGCCGCGGACCAGGGCGGCACGGTCGACGACTGGGAGACCGCGCTGCGCGCCCTGCCCTGGACGATCGAGGAGGTGGGAGAGGAGTTCGTCGCCGAGCAGCAGCAGGCGGCCGACATCTTCCACCGCACCGGGTTCATCGACCGCGCGATCAGCGTCGCCGACGCCCTGCCCCGGAAGGCAGGCTCCCGATGACCTCACCGGCACCCGAGGTCCTCTGGTACATCATCCCGCGCGAGGGCGCGTACCCCTGGGAGCCGGCGGGCCGCCGCCCCGTCGACCTCGGCTACCTCGCACAGCTCGCCGGAACCGTCGAACGCCTCGGCTACACCGGTGCGTTGCTGGCCACGGACCTCTACGACGTGTGGCCGCTGGGTTCGGCGCTCGCGGCGTCCACGAGCACCCGGTTCAAGCCGCTGCTCGCCGTCCACCCCGGGCTGGTCGCACCGACCCTGCTCGCCAAGATGGCGCTCAGCTTCGACAACCTGTTCGGCGGGCGGCTCCGCTTCAACGTGGTCAACGGTTCCACCGCCTCGCTGCGCGAGTACGGGCTCCACGTCGAGCACGACGAACGGTACGAACTGAGCGCCGAGTACTGGTCGATCGTCAAGCGGCTCACGGCGGGCGAGGTCTTCGACCACAAGGGCCGCTTCTACGACCTCAGGAACGCCGGCGCCTCCTTCCGCGACCTGCGGCCCGTCCAGGAGCCGCACGTCCCCCTCTGGTTCGGCGGATCCTCGGCGCCCGGGATCGAGATGGCCGCCGAGCACGTCGACGTCTACCTCACCTGGGGCGAGCCGCCGCACCTGCTGAAGGAGAAGCTCGACCACGTACGGGCCCGGGCCGCCGCCCACGGCCGTACCCTCCGCATCGGCCTGCGCCTCCACCTCATCGTCCGCGACACCGAGGACGAGGCGTGGGCGGCGGCCGACCGGCTCCTGGACGTCACCAGTGAGGCGACGTACGCGCGGCAGCTCGGCGAGCGGGCCGGCGAGGACGGCGTGGGCTGGCAGCGCCAGTTCCGCCAGCACGGCGGCAGGGTGCCGGCCAGGGCGCGCGAGCTGGAGACCCACCCGAACCTCTGGCCGGGCATGAGCCTGTTCCGGCCCGGTCCCGGCACGGCGGTCGTCGGCTCCACGGCCCAGGTCGTGGAGCGGCTCAAGGAGTACCAGGACCTGGGCGTGGACACCTTCATCCTGTCCGGAAACCCGCTCCTGGAGGAGGCGTACCGGGTCGCCGAGACCGTTCTGCCCGCCCTGGGGGTCAGCCGCTGAGATCCCACACGGCCCATGCGGTGAACGGTTCGTCCTGGACGTAGATCCTGGTCGCCCGTGCGACGACCCGGCGGCGCCCGACGGGCGTGCCGTCGGGCCGGGTGAGGAGCGCGACACCGGTGGGCTCGACGGTGGTGCCGGTGAGCTCGCCGTACGCGATCCGGTCCTGTTCGTCGCCGTAGCCGCCGAAGAAGGCGACACGCCCCTCGTGGACGGCTACCGCCTTGGCGCCCCGCACCGGGTTGGCGCGCACGCGCACGGGCCGGCCGGGGCGGATCTCCAGGAGCGGGAAGTCGGTGTACGGGCAGGCCCAGGCGACGGAGTCGGCCACGTTCAGGGCGTAGCAGTCCATGATCCAGCCGGCCCCGGGCACGTCGCCGCTGCTCCATCGGAGTTCACCCGTCGCGCTCCAGCGGCGGATGCCCGCCGGATTCTCGTCGAAGTGCCCGACCCAGAGAGCTCCGCTCGGGTCGGCGAGCAGGTGCTCGATCGCGTCCCCGACGGTGAAGGACCAGGTCTCGCGGCCCAGTGCGTCGAAGACCTGTACCTGGCGGCAGTCCACGTCGGCATCGGCGTCGGCGAGGCGGGCGCGGGCCGAGGCGACGACGAATCCGCCGTCCGGCAGCCTGTCCAGGTACGGAAACCGGGCCCGCAGGGCGCTCAGTTCCGTGACCTCGACGCCGCCGCCGTCCTGTACGGAGACGACCAGCGCGTCGAAGGGGTGCCTGTCGCCACCGGGCTCCGGAGCGCGCTCGGTGAGCAGCCAGTGGGCGGCGCCGAAGGCGTCGACGGTGCTGGTCAGGACATGACGGTCGTGGTACGTGCGGGGCAGGCGGGCGTAGGGCACGAGTGCGGTCGTCTGCACGGGTGGGCTCTCCTCGGTGGCGCGGGTAGGGGCGACGGTGGCGGGAGTCACCCGGAGGCGCGCGAGCGCGGGAGAGCGGAGCGGGGCGCCTACGCGGCATGGGCCTTTCTGGTCGTCATGCGGCCATCATCGCCGATTTCCGGCGAGGCCGCGAAGAGTTTCGGCGCGCCGCGTTGCAAACAGCCGCGAACGTCGCATTGATCGAACGTTGATGGCTCGTTTACGGCCCTCCGGCAGCGTGTACGCCATGCAGACCTACAGCACCGTACTGACCGCACCGGAGCCCGACATGTCCTGGCAGGAGACCGCTCTGTGTGCTCAGGCCGGGCCGGAGTTCTTCTTCCCGGCGCCCGGCTCGTCCACCCGCGAGGCCAAGCAGCTGTGCGGCGCCTGTGAGGGGCGGGTGGCGTGCCTGGAGTACGCGCTGCGCAACGACGAGCGGTTCGGGGTGTGGGGCGGGCTCTCCGAGAAGGAGCGGTTCCGTCTCAAGCGCCGAGAAGGCTGAGCGGGCGCGCGGACGCCTCGGCGCGGGGGTACGAGGGGTCCGGAGGCGCGGCAGGACGGCTGCGGCAGGACGGCTTCGCCTACGACGGGCGCGGCACGACGGGCGCGGCAGGCTGATCACAGCCTGCCGCGCCCGTCTCGTGTCAGCGCTCGCGACCGGAGGGTCGCTCAACCGCTCGCTCAGCCGGTCGTCCGGCCGGTCGGCCGGTCCGTCGCTCAGCCGGCCGCGCGGGCGGCCATGCGGGCCTTGCGGGCGGCGAGCTTCGCGTCGAACTTGCTGGCCTCGGAGTCGAGACCGTCCATGTACAGCCCCAGCTCCTCCTGCGCCTGCAGACCGTCCGGCCCGAGGCCCTCGATCTGGAGGACCTTCAGGAAGCGGAGGACGGGCTGGAGCACGTCGTCGTGGTGGATGCGCATGTTGTAGATCTCGCCGATCGCCATCTGCGCCGCCGCCCGCTCGAAGCCGGGCATGCCGTGTCCGGGCATCCGGAAGTTGACCACGACGTCCCGCACGGCCTGCATGGTCAGGTCGGGGGCGATCTCGAACGCCGCGCCGAGCAGGTTGCGGTAGAAGACCATGTGCAGGTTCTCGTCGGTGGCGATCCGGGCCAGCATCCGGTCGCAGACCGGGTCGCCGGACTGGTGGCCGGTGTTCCGGTGCGAGATGCGGGTGGCGAGCTCCTGGAAGGCGACGTACGCCACGGAGTGCAGCATCGAGTGGCGGTTGTCGGACTCGAAGCCCTCGCTCATGTGCGCCATCCGGAACTGCTCCAGCTTGTCCGGGTCGACGGCGCGCGAGGCGAGCAGGTAGTCGCGCATCACGATGCCGTGCCGGCCCTCCTCGGCGGTCCAGCGGTGCACCCAGGTGCCCCAGGCGCCGTCGCGGCCGAAGAGGCTGGCGATCTCGTGGTGGTAGCTCGGGAGGTTGTCCTCGGTGAGCAGGTTGACGACGAGGGCGATCTTGCCGATCTCGGTCACCTTGGACTGCGCCGGGTCCCAGGCCTCCCCGTCCTCGAAGAAGCCGGGGAAGTTGCGGGCGTCGGACCACGGGACGTACTCGTGCGGCATCCAGTCCTTGGTGACCTTCAGGTGCCGGTTGAGCTCCTTCTCCACGACCTCTTCCAGCGCGTAGAGCAGCCGCGCGTCGGTCCACCCTGTCGAGCTGCCGAGGTGGGGAGAGGTGAGCGTCACGGGGACTCCTGGGGACGGAGAGGGGGCATACGGGCATACCTACGGATTCGTAGGTTACGAGACCGTAGGTTAAGGCTCCGTAAGGCGTCGGCCAAGCCCGAACCGGCGATGTCCGGTTACGTTCCGTTATGTGCGCTGCTCCGGTGCGGTGCCGGAGACGCAGGTCACGTCCTGGGCGCCCCGCGGAGGTCCTCGGAAAAACTACGCAGAGCAGATGCCCGGCGGCTCGGCGCAGTCGGCCGGCGGCCCGAAGCGGATGGCTTTCCGGCGCCCGGACGGCGAGTCTCGGTGCGAAGCGGATGGCTTTCCGGCGCCGGGGCGGCGGTTCCGGCCCGAATGGATTGGCTTTCCGGCGCCCGGACGGCGCCCGGGGCGCCGGTCAGAGCAGATGGTCCGCCGCGCCGGCCTTCACCGCGTGGATCAACGCCCGCAGTGCCTCCACCGAGTCGCTGACGTACGCGCCGGGGGCCAGGGTCGAGCCGATGTACGCCCGGCCCGCTTCGTCGAGGCCGAACCGGAAGCAGTTGGCGCCCTCGCTGCAGAAGGCCTCGTCCCAGTCGATCTCGACGGCGGGACGGGCGGACCGGGGAGTGACGGTGGTGTCGGCGGACGCGGCGGAGGCGGGCGCCGCGGGCGTGGCGGTCGTGAGGTTCATCGTGTGGGGGGTCCTTCACAGTTCCTGGGCGACGGTGCGGACGAACGCGCGTGAGTCTTCCGTGGACAGGGTGAGCGCGCGCAGTCGGTCCAACAAGCCCCTGTACCGGCGCAGTTGCATGTCGGCGTCGAGAAGGAGGGAGCCGTGGGAGGAGTCGAGCTGCACGGTGTCGAGCTGTGCCACGGGCGCGGCCACATAGGTGAACGACTGGCCCGCTCCCGGGAAACCCCCCGCGGTGAAGGGGATGACGCGCACGGTGACGTTGTCCCGCTCGGAGTGCGCCAGGATGTGCTCCAGCTGCTCCCTGGCGACCTTCGGTCCGCCGAACTGCATGCGCAGCGCCGCCTCGTGGATCACCGCCTCGTACGGGACGGGCCGGTCCCGGTCGAGGACCTCCTGGCGGCGCAGCCGCAGGGCGAGCCGGGCCTCCAGGTCGGGTCCCGGCAGCGGCGGGACGGCGGTGTCGAAGACGGCCCGCGCGTGATCCTCGGTCTGCAGGATGCCCGGGATGTGGGTCGTGACGGCGGTGTGCAACTCCCGCGCGTGGTGCTCCAGTTCCGCGATGTCGATGAGTGCGGGCGGCAGCAGTCCGCGGTGCTCCTCCCACCAGCCGCGGTCCCGCTCATGGGCCATGGCGGCGAGGAGGTCGACGAGTCCGGTGTCCGGGCAGCCGTAGTTGAAGGCGAGGGTGCGGACGCGCTCGGGGCTGATGCCGAAGCGGCCCGACTCGATGTTCGGGATGCGGGTGCGGTCGACGCCCAGGAGGGCGGCGGCCTGCTGGGCCGACATCCCCGATTGTTCGCGCAGTCTGCGCAGTTCGCTCCCGAGTCGCTGCTGTCGTGCGGTCGGGCTGCTCCTGGGTGGCACGCTCGATCTCCCCTTCGTTACGTGACGCCGGTTATGGCCGGAATGCCACGAGTACCCGCAAGTAGTAGCACTGTGCTCCGGTCGTACGCTACGGTCGGTAGCGCAAGTCTCACACGGGGCTACCGACCGTGTGGAGGGACCCCCATGCACCCCCATGCACAGGAAAAGTGAGCAACCCGATGAAGGGCGCCCTGCGTTGCCTCCCGTCCGCCGCCGCGGCCGGGCCCATACCCCCCGCCACGGAGAACCTCAGCTACTCCCTGCTTCTCCCCGGAGGCGCCTACTGCGCCGGTCTCGCACGCCGGTCGATCGAGTCACTCCTCGACCGGCACGGCCTCGACGACCTCTGCGAGACCGCCGCCCTCGCCGCCTCCGAACTCGTCGCCGCGGCCTACCGGTTCACCCCCGACCGGGAGATGGTCCTGCGCGTCCGCTGGCAGTACGAGGCGCTGCGGATCGTGCTGTACGACCAGCATCCGGCCCACCACTCACCCGGCGCGGCCGAGGAATGCCGCGACCGCCGCAGCCGCAGCATGTGGCTGCTGGCCGCGGCGGTCGACGCGCACGGAGGCGACTGGGGCCTCGCCCCCGTCCTCACTCCGGGCGGCGGCACCAAGTCCTGGGCGTTACTCCACCGCTAGACCCGGGCGCGAGCCGGTCCTGGCGGGGGCTCGCCACCGCTTCCCGTACCTCCTCCGCCGTCGTGGGCCGCAGCTCACCGTCGAGCAGCAGCCAGCGGGTGATCCCCAGCGACTCCAGGAAGGTCACGTCGTGGCTCGCCACGATCAGCGCCCCCTCGTACGCGTCGAGGGCCGCCGTCAGCTTCCGCACCGATGCCATGTCCAGATTGTTCGTCGGCTCGTCCAGCATCAGCAGCTGCGGCGCCGGCTCCGCGAGGAGCAGCGCCGCGAGCGTCGCCCGGAACCGCTCCCCGCCCGACAGGGTGCCGACGGGCTGATCCGCCCGGGCTCCCCGGAACAGAAACCGTGCCAGCCGCGCCCTGATCGCGTTCCCCGTCGCCGTGGGCGCGAACCGGGCCACGTTCTCCACCACGCTCAACCCGTCGTCGAGGACATCGAGCCGCTGCGGCAGGAAACGGAGCGGCACCCGCGCCTCCGTCTCGCCCGAAACCGGTTCGAGCTCCCCGGCGATCGTGCGCAGCAGCGTCGTCTTCCCGGCGCCGTTCCTGCCGACCAGCGCGATCCGCTCCGGACCGCGCAGCTCGAACCCGCCGGCCACCCGGGCCCCGTACCGCAGCTCCAGGTTCCGCAGGAACAGCACCTCGCGGCCCGGTGGCACCGAGGTGCGCGGCAGTTCGACGCGGATCTCGTCGTCGTCCCGCACCGCCTCCACGGCGGCGTCGAGCCGCTCCCGGGCCTCCGAGAGGCGCTCGATGTGCAGTGCCTTGTGCTTGCCGGCCGAGACCTGGGCCTCGCTCCTGCGGTTGTTCGCCACGATCTTCGGAACGACCTTGTTCTCGAAGCTCTTCTGTCCGTACCGCTTGCGGCGGGCCAGCTTCATCCGGGAATCGGCGAGTTCCCGCTTCTGGCGCTGAACGTCCGCCTCGGCGACGCGGACCATCCGCTCCGCCGCGTCCTGTTCGGTGGCGAGCGCGGCCTCGTAGTCGGAGTAGGCGCCGCCGTACCAGGTGACGGATCCGTCCCGCAGATCGGCGATCTGGTCGACGCGCTCCAGGAGTTCACGGTCGTGGCTCACCACGACCAGGACTCCGGACCAGTTCTCCACCGCCTCGTACAGCCGTGCGCGGGCGTGCAGATCCAGGTTGTTGGTCGGCTCGTCGAGGAGCAGCACATCGGGCCGGGCGAGCAGCAGCGCGGCGAGGCGCAGCAGGACGGACTCGCCGCCCGAGACCTCGCCGACGGTCCGGTCGAGACCGACGGCGCCCAGCCCGAGCTGGTCGAGGGTGGCGCGGGCCCGCTCCTCGACGTCCCAGTCGTCGGCGAGGGCGGTGAAGTGCTCCTCGGCCGCGTCGCCCGCCTCGATGGCGTGCAGGGCCGCCCGCTTCGCGTCGATGCCGAGGATCTCGTCCACGCGCCGGGAGGTGTCCAGAACCAGGTTCTGGGGGAGGTGGCCGAGCTCGCCGGTGACCCGGACCGTGCCGGAGGCCGGGGTCAGCTCGCCGGCGATCAGCTTCAGGAGAGTGGACTTGCCGGAGCCGTTGAGCCCGACGAGACCGGTGCGGCCGGGGCCGACGGTGAGCCGGAAGTCGTCGACGACCTCGGTGCCGTCGGGCCAGGAGAAGGAGAGCGAGGTACAGGTGATGAAAGTGGGGTGATGCGCCATGGAGGCCTCCCGGATGCGTGAGCGCAGACGTGACGTGATGCGACGCGTGGAGACACCGGGGCGCGGGCTGTCTGTCGTGAGAACGGCTCGTACGCCGAGGTCGAGAACGGCACACGCGGCACAGGGGGCACGCGCGGCACGGTGTCTCGCAACCTCAGACGAGCAACGTCCTTCTCCGATCGGACGACGACATGGACGTGATGAACGGTAGGCAGGGGAGCGGGAGGGGGCAACCGAATTACGGGCCGAGCCCTGGATGACCCGGGAACAGGGCCGGGGCGTCGGCGCCGGGTGCCCCCGGAGCCGACCGCTACGGGTGCTCGCGCAGCAGCTCCGCCAGATCCTGGTCCCAGTCCAGGTACTGGTGCTCGCGCCCGGCCGGCACCAGGAGCTGCGAGCGCTCCAGGAAACGGCGCAGTTCCGACGTCCGGACATGAACCATGGCCACGCCTTCCGGGGCGTGGAACTCGACCACCGTGCGGTCGTACCCGTACGGACGGAGCCGTACGTCCCCGACGCCGGCCGGGCGTTCGACGCCCTGGACGAGCAGCTCACGCGCGAAGGCCCAGGAGACCTCGACCCCCTCCAGGGTCGCCGGAGGAGGGAACGCCATGCTCACGGCGTACGGGTCCTCGCGGTCGTACCGCAGGGTGGCGGGGACGGTCTCCATCCGCGGAGCGGATGCGACCAGACGGGCCTGGACGGCCTGCTCGATGACGGCGGACACGACCGGCTCCTTTCACGCGGACTTCGGATCCTGTGCGTCTCCCCGACACCAGGGCACCTGACACCTGGCAAGACGAGCGGAGCGGCCGGAACGTGCACTCCGGATGTGCGTGAGCTGCGTCACGGATGCGGCGAGGGCCGTGCGAGGCGGCGCGTCGAGTGGATCGCCGCAGGTCAGAGGAGGTGGGAAGAGGTCAGCGCGCTTCGGGTACGTCGTCGTCCGGCTCCGCGCAGGGACCGGAGTGGTCGCAGTACGGCATGTTTCCGGAGGCTCCGCAGCCGCAGAGCACGACCCGGGTCTCGCGCCGGTCGCCGTACGAGCCGCCCACGAGCAGGTCCCCGCGCAGCACGAGCTGACCGGACGGCGTCCGGCGGACGGAGGTGGGGGAGTCGGGGTGTTCGACGGAGCCGTCCGCCGGGTGGTGATGCAGCGCCCCGGAGGGGCACCGGCGGACGACCTCCGCCACCAGACCGGCCTCGGCGGCGTCGGGCAGCACCCACGGACGCCGGGAGAGATCGAAGACCTCGGGCAGCCCGTGCACGCACTCGGCCGCGTGCAGACACCGGCGCGGCTCGAACGTGACGGTGATGCCCTCGCCCTCGTACTCCTTGAGCTTCGGCTTCTCGTCGGCCGCTCGCTCGCTCGTACGGTCGGTCATGGCACCCAGCCTAGGCCTGTCGTCGGACTCCCGTCGTCGCCCGAAGGGCGGCCCCGCGGCGTCAGGTGCGTGCATGGCGTCGCGGGGCGGACGGGAGTGTGACGACAGGGCCTGGGAACCCCCGGCGGGGGACGCACCCTGGACGGGGAGGGGCCGTGGGCACTAGCTTCCGGCGCCATGACGTCCATGGGGAACACGAGACGAATGATGTCGGTGGGACTGATCGGGGCGGCGCTCGCGCTGACCCTGGCCGCGCCCGCGCGAGCCGGGGAGACCCCCACGGCGGCGACCGACAGGAACGCGGCGGGCTGGGAGCTGACGCCGACCGGTACCGACGCCCGATTCCGCGGGCTCGCGCCCGTCGACCGCAGGACCGCCTGGGCCGCGGGCTCCAAGGGCACGGTGCTGCTGACCACCGACGGCGGCCGGAGCTGGCGAAACGTATCGCCGCCGGGCGCGGGCGAGCTGGAGTTCCGTGACGTGGAGGCGTTCGACGCCCGCCGCGCCGTCGTCCTCGCCATCGGAGAGGGCGAGGCCTCGCGCGTGCTGCGCACCGAGGACGGCGGCGCCACCTGGACCGAGTCCTTCCGCAACACCGATCCGCGGGCCTTCTACGACTGCATGACCTTCTTCGACCGCAGGCACGGACTCGCCATGAGCGACCCGGTCGACGGCAAGTACCGCATCCTCGCCACCCGCGACGGCGGCCGTTCCTGGCAGGTGCTGCCGAACGCCGGGATGCCGGACGCGCTCCCCGGAGAGGCGGGCTTCGCCGCGAGCGGCCAGTGCCTGGTGTCGGCCGGGCCGCGGGACGTGTGGCTGGCGACCGGCGGCGGAGCCACCGCGCGCGTGCTCCACTCCTCCGACCGGGGGCTGACCTGGACCGCCACCGTCACGCCGATCCCGGCGGGGGACCCGGCCCGCGGCGTCTTCGGCCTCGCCTTCCGCGACCGCGCGCACGGCATCGCCGTCGGCGGCGACTACCGCAAGGACCAGCCGTCCCCGCAGGCCGGGGCGGTCACCGGGAACGGGGGCCGCGGCTGGAGTGCCTCGGCCACTCCGCCGCCCGCGTACCGCTCCGGCGTCGCCTGGCTCCCGCACAGCAGGGACGCGGCGCTCGCCGTCGGCCCGACCGGCACGGACCTCACCACCGACGGCGGCCGCACCTGGCGCACGGTCGACACCGGCTCGTACGACACGGTGGACTGCACGCCGGACGGCTCCTGCTGGGCGGCGGGCGAGAAGGGAAGGATCGCCCGACTGGGCCGCCACTGACGGGTAGGCCTTCAGAAGGGCCGTGGGAAGGGCCGTGAAAGGGGCCGTCGCGAGGGGCCGTCAGGACGGAAGCCGCTCCCGGAACGCGGCGAGCTCCTCGGCGGTCCTGGTCGCGTAGAACTCCGTGATCCGGTACGCACAGACGCCCTCGACGCTGAACGGGTCGGCCGCCACGATCTTCTCGATTGCCGCGCGGTCGACCCCGGCGGCCAGGATCACGCCGCCGTCGCGCGGGTTCTTGCGGCCCGAGGCGACGATGACGCCGGCGGCGTACTGCGCGTCGAGCCACTCGATGTGCGCGTCGAGCAGCGCGTCCACGCGCTCGACCGGCGCGGTGTAGGTCAATTCCAGAACGAACATGATCGCCAGGCTACCGGGCGAGGCCCGGACCCCGGCGGGCCGTCCCAGCCCCCGGACGGCGCTCTACGGTGCACGGGCTGGGAGCCGGTCGACGGGCGCCCGTAGGGTGGCCCGCATCATGACGATCATCGAGATTCCGGCGGGCTGGCCCGTCGACGAGGCCGCCGCCCGGGCCGTCCAGCAGGAGCTGTGCGGACGCCTCGTACGCGACGAGGAGGGGCCGGCGGTCGGCGTGGGCCACGTCACGGGGCTCGACGTGGCCTACGACGACGAGCGCGATCTCGTCGCCGCCGCGGCCGTCGTCCTGGACGCGCGGACCCTGGAGGTGGTGGAGGAGGCCACGGCGGTCGGCCGGGTCTCGTTCCCGTACGTCCCCGGGCTGCTCGCCTTCCGGGAGATCCCGACGGTCCTCGCCGCGCTCGACCGCCTGACCGCCGACCCCGGTCTGCTCGTCTGCGACGGCTACGGCCTCGCCCACCCCCGCCGCTTCGGCCTCGCCAGCCACCTCGGGGTGCTCACGGGCCGGCCGTCGATCGGTGTCGCGAAGAACCCGTTCACCTTCACCTACGAGCAACCGGGCCCGGAACGCGGCGACTTCGCCCCGCTCCTGGCGGCCGGTGAGGAGGTCGGCAGCGCCCTGCGCACCCGGGCCCGGGTGAAGCCGGTCTTCGTCTCCGTCGGCCACCGGGTCTCCCTGCCCAACGCGTGCGCCCACACCCTCCACCTCACCCCCCGCTACCGCATCCCCGAGACGACCCGCCACGCGGACTCCCTGTGCCGCAGCGCCCTGAGGGAGGCCCTCGGCGAAGCCTGACGCCCGAAGTGGCCCGGTGGCCCGTGCCCCTTGTCCCGTCAGCCTCCCCGGACGCGCGACCACATGAGCCGGAGACCGGCCGCAGCTCCCGAGTACGTCGAGCGGCAAGCTGAGTACCTGTACGGATACCGGGTCGCGCGGGGGACCGGCAGAGTGGGGTGCATGACAACACCCCTTTCCGTTTCGTCGCGTTCCGCGGGGCGCGGCCCGAACCCGAACCCCGACGGGGCCGTTCCGGTCGTCCCCGCCCGGGTCCGCGCCATGCCGTACGTTCTCGTTGAAGGGGTCTCGGTGTGATCGGGCGTCTGCGGTGCCTCGTTCTGGACTGCCCGGACGCCTGGGAACTCGCCGAGTTCTACCGGCAGTTGATCGGTGGTGAGGTGGAGAGCCCCGAGGCCCGGTGGGCCGTCGGTGAAGGGTCCGCCGTGTTGCGTGGTGACGGCGGTCCCGTGCTCGCCTTCCAGGGCGTGGCCGACCATCGGCCGCCCGTCTGGGGCGCGCCCGAGCAGCAGTTCCATCTCGACGTGCGGGTCGACGACCTCGATGCCGCACACGAGGCCGTCCTCGCGCTCGGGGCCGAGCCGCTCGACGACGGCGGTGGTGACGCGGCCTGGCGGGTCTACGCCGACCCCGCCGGTCACCCCTTCCGTCTCGTACGGCCCTGACCCCTCCGGTACCCCCGGACCGGGCCGCTCAGCCCCGGTGCGCCACCCGGAAGCGGATGCCCGCCGACCGCAGCCGCCCGATGAGCGCGTCGCCCATCGCCACCGCCGTCGTCACCTGGCCCGAGGTCTTCGGCAGCGGGTCGAAGGCGAGGCTGAGCGCCGACTCGGCGAGCATCTTCGCCGTCTCGTCGTACCCCGGGTCGCCGCCCGAGACCTCGGTGAACACCCGGCGTCCGCCGCCCTCGCCGACGAAGCGCACCGAGAACCAGCTGCGGGCCCGCCGCTCGGCGGACGGTCCTTGTCCCGCCTGGTAACGCTCCATCAGCCAGGCGCGGACCGGGGGCAGTTGGGCCGCCGCCACGCTCGCGCCGATGGCCGCGGTGCCCCCGAGGGCCATCGGGAGCGTCTTCACGGAGGCGTAGTGCCGGTAGCGGAAGTCCGGCCCGTACCGGTCGAGGGCCGCCGCCGAACGGGCCACGACCTGCGGGTCGAGCGTCGGCAGAGGCAGCGCCCAGGTCCCGGTCTCCCGGCTGAACCGCGGCCCGCCCAGCGGCGCACGGGCCCGGCGCCCGACCAACCGCGGTTCGTGCAGCCGCCGTTCGTGCGCCGCCCGGAGAATCTCCCGGCCCCGGCCGAACGCCGTCAGCGCCGAGGCGAAGGTGCCGCCGGAGAACTGCGCCCCGGCCCGGACGAAGCCGTCCACCCGGAGCGGTACGTCCTCCGGAAGCTGCTGGACGGTGAAGTACACGCCCAGGTCGTGCGGGACGGAGTCGAAGCCGCAGGCGTGCACGATGCGGGCGCCGGTCTCCCGGGCGCGCGCGTCGTGCCGTACGTAGGTCAGGTCGACGAACTCGGCCTCGCCGGTCAGGTCCACGTAGTCCGTGCCCGCCTCGGCGCACGCGCCGACGAGCCCGTCGCCGTACCAGACGTAGGGACCGACCGTCGTGGCCACCACCCGGGCGGACTCGGCGAGTTCGCGCAGCGAACCGGGGTCGGCGGCGTCCGCGACGACCAGCGGCAGCTCGGCGCAGTGCGGCCACGAAGCGGTGAGCCGCTCGCGCAGCGCCGTGAGTCCGGCCCGGTTTCGGCCCGCGAGCGCCCAGCGGCACTCCGTGGGCGCGTGCGCGGCCAGATACTCGGCGGTGAGCTCGCCGACGAATCCGGTCGCCCCGAAGAGGACCACGTCGTAGGCCCGTCCCGCGTCCGCCCCTGTGTCCATACAGCCCCTCATTTCGGCCGTACCGCGCCGCCGTGCGCGGTTCTCGTCGTCGGCGGAGGATAGCGGGTCCCGCACCGCACCCCGCCGCCGCCCTACTCCCGAGTACCTGTCCCGGGTGACCGCGAGTACACCCCCGTTCATCTCCGGCATTTTCCAAGCGCTTGCTCGGCCGGGGGGCTTGTGCCGAGTGGAACACGTTCCTAGCATCTCCGGTGTTACATCATTGGTGTCACACACGCCTGGGGGCTCGATGAGCACGACGCACACCGCCGGGAACGGCCCGCTCACCGGGGTACGCGTGGTCGAACTCGCCGGCATCGGCCCCGGCCCCTTCGCCGCGATGCTCCTCGCCGACCTCGGCGCCGACGTCGTCCGCGTCGACCGCCCCGGCGGTCCCGGCCTGGGCATCGACCCGGCCCGCGACCTCACCAACCGCAACAAGCGCTCGGCCGTCGTCGACCTCAAGGCGCCGGACGGCCCCGCCACCGTCCTCGACCTCGTCGCACGCGCCGACATCCTCATCGAGGGCTACCGGCCGGGCGTCGCCGAACGCCTCGGCGTCGGCCCCGACGCCTGTCTCGCCCGGAATCCGCGCCTCGTCTACGGCCGGATGACCGGCTGGGGCCAGGAGGGGCCGCTCGCCGCGACCGCCGGACACGACATCGGCTACATCGCGATCACCGGCGCCCTCGGTATGATCGGCCCCGACCCCGACGGCCC
>NZ_LIPQ01000172.1 GCF_001418135.1 Streptomyces aureus | reverse complement strand
AAGATCCTGGTCGGGGCGGCCACGGCCGCCCCGACCAGGATCTTCGCTGTTGTTCGGGTTCCATGCACCCGCGCAACTCTGCTGGCCCGGCGGTGATCTTCGCGCCCCTACCGGAGGGGAATGCCCCGCACGGGTGAGCGACGCGGGACCGGCCTTGACCGATCGGCCCGGCGCGTGGACGCTCAGTCTCCGGTCGCGCCGTCGATCCGCTCCCGGACGAGGTCCGCGTGGCCGTTGTGGCGGGCGTACTCCTCGATCATGTGCAGATAGATCCAGCGCAGGTTGTACGACTTCCCGGAGTGGTGCTCGCCCTCGCCCAGGTCGTCGAGATCTCGCGTGGCGGCCACGGTGCGGGCGTGGGCGATCGCCGCCTGCCAGGTCGCGTGGGCCTCTTCGTAGGTGTCCTCGTCGGCGAGGTGGAAGTCCCGGTCGCGGTCCTCCTCCGTCGAGTAGATCCAGCCCGCCTTCTCGCCGGCCAGGACGTTGCGGAACCAGCCGTTCTCGACCTCCGCCATGTGACGGACGAGGCCGAGCAGGCTGAGCTCCGACGGCGGGGCGGACAGGGTGCGCAGCTGGGCCTCGTCGAGCCCCTCGCACTTCCTCGCGAGGGTCGCGCGATGGAAGTCGAGCCACTGCTCCAGCGCCTCGCGCTCGCCGGAGGTGGTGGACGGGTCGACGCGGGGGGTGATCTCGATGCGTTCGGTGCTCATGCGCGGCATCGTCCCCCACGATCGCCGGCCGCGCCACCGCTTTCCCCGCGCTCAGGGCCGGTACCGCCGCCGAGCATGCCGCGCAGCAACTCGTCGAAGCCGGTGCGCAGTTCGGCGCGGCTCGGCACGGACGCGTGGAAGGAGCCGGCGGCGCAGGAGAACATCAGCCCCTCGCACCAGGCGATGAGGGAGAGCGCGTGACGCTCGGGCTCGGGCGAGCCGGCCGCCGCCGTCATCGCGACCAGCGGGCCGTGGAAGACGGAACCCGCGGCGTCGAAGAAGGCGCGGAGTTCGGGGCGGCGGGTCGCCTCCAGGGCCAGTTCGTAGCGGGAGACGAGGAGGGCGCGGTGGTCGGTGAGATAGCGGTGCAGGGCGAGGGAGAGCGTGTCCACGAGGGTGGCGGTGCCGATGAGCGCCCCCGCCGGGACTCCTCCCGGCGTCCCTTCCGGCGCCCCGGGCCCGGGCCCGGCGGCGCCCGGCAGCTCGTCCGGGGTCAGGACCTGGAACTCCAGCTGTACCTGACGTCGTACGGCCGTCTCCAGGAGCGCCTGGCGGGTGCGGGCGTGGTTCGACGTCGACCCCTGCGGCAGCCCGGCCCGCTCGTCCACCGCCCGATGGGTCAGGCCCCTCATGCCGCGCTCCACGAGGAGGTCGAGGGCGGCGTCGCCCATCCGGTCCGCACGGGAGGGGCCGGGTGAGCCGGAGGAGCCGGAAGCGCCGGGAGCTCCGGGAGCGCCTGGGAGTCCGGGAGGGCCGGGAAGGGCAGCGGAGGGCGTCGCTGAGGTCATGAGGACAACCTACAGCCGGTCACTTCCCGCCTCACTACATCTGTAGTACGGTCGGGCCGCTGGGTGTACTACAGATGTAGTTCCCCGATCCGAGGAGCAGCCATGGAACAGCACCGTGCCGTCGTCGTCGGAGCCGGCGTCGGCGGACTCACCGCCGCCGTCGCCCTCCACCTCGGCGGCTGGCAGGTCACCGTCCTGGAGCGGGCCGCCGACCTCGCCCCCGTCGGCGCCGGCATCGGCCTCGCGCCCAACGCCCAGCGCGCCCTGGACGTCATCGGCCTCGGCGACCGCGTCCGCGACCTCGCCGCCTGGCAGGGCGACGGCGGCATGCGCGCCCCCGGCGGCCGCTGGCTCGCCCGTACCGACGCCCAGGCCGCCGCCGCGCGCTTCGGCGGGCCGCTCGTCCTCCTCCACCGGGCCACCCTCGTCGACATCCTCACCTCGGCCCTCCCCGACGGGGCCGTGCGCACCGGAGCGGCCGCCACGCTCGTCGACCCCGGCGACGACCACCGCCCCGCCCGCGTCGCCACCCCCGACGGAGAGATCGAGGCCGCACTCGTCGTCGCCGCCGACGGCATCCGTTCCGCGACGCGGGGCGCCCTCTTCCCCGGGCACCCCGGCCCGCGGTACGCGGGCTGCACCACCTGGCGGGTCGTCGTCCCGGCGCCCGAGCGGCCGTTCGCCCCGCACGAGACCTGGGGCGCCGGACGCCTGTGGGGGACGCAGCCCCTCAAGGACGGCAGGATCTACGCGTACGCGATGGCCGCCGCCCCCGCCGGCGGCCGGGCGCCCGACGACGAGAGGGCCGAACTCCTGCGCCTGTTCGGCGACTGGCACCACCCCGTCCCCGAGATCCTCGCCGCCGTGGACCCCGCGCAGGTGCTCCGCCACGACGTCCACCACCTGACCGACCCGCTGCCGGCCTTCCACCAGGGCCGGGTCGCGCTCCTCGGCGACGCCGCGCACGCGATGATGCCGAGCCTCGGCCAGGGCGGAAACCAGGCGATCGAGGACGCCGTCGTCCTCGCCCACCACGTCGGCCCCGCGGCCGACGCCCCGCTCACCGGCCCTGCACCCGGCTTCGTCCCGAGCCGTGCCCTCGCCGCGTACACCGCCGACCGCCTTCCCCGTACCACCGCCATCGTCCGCAAGGCCGCCCGCACCGGAGCCGTCACCCTGCTCGCGGCCCGGCCCGCCGTCGCGCTCCGCGCCACGCTCGTCAGCGCGGTCTCCAGGTTCGGCCCGGGGCTCGTCCTGCGCGGCTTCGACGGCATCGCCGACTGGCGGCCGCCGGTGGCCCCGGCCCGGTCCGCGTAAGCTGACCAGCGCGAACGGCCCACCCGTACAGGGCCTGTGGACACGACAAGGGAGAACCCGTGAAGGTTGGCTGCATCGGACTCGGCGACATCGCGCAGAAGGCCTACCTTCCGGTCCTCGCCACCCTCCCCGGGGTCGAACTCCACCTTCAGACCCGCACCCGCGCGACGCTCGACCGGGTCGCCGACACCCTCCACCTGCCCGCCGCGCAGCGCCACGGCGACCTCGACTCGCTGCTCGCCGCCGGACTCGACGCCGCCTTCGTCCACGCGTCGACCGCCGCCCACGCCGAGATCGCCGGCCGGCTCCTGGACGCGGGCGTCCCCACGTACGTCGACAAGCCCCTCGCCTACGAGTACGCCGAGTCCGAGCGGATCGTGGAACTGGCCGAGAAGCGCTCGGTCGCGCTCGCCGTCGGATTCAACCGGCGCCTCGCCCCCTCGTACGCCCAGTGCGCCGAGCACCCGCGCGAGCTGATCCTCCTTCAGAAGAACCGCATCGGCCTGCCCGAGGACCCCCGCACCTTCGTTCTCGACGACTTCATCCACGTCGTCGACACCCTCCGGTTCCTCCTCCCGGGCGAGATCGAGCACGTCGACGTGCGCGCCCGGATCCGCGAGGGGCTCATGCACCACGTCGTGCTCCAGCTCTCCGGAGACGGGTTCACCGCCATCGGCATGATGAACCGGATGAACGGCTCCACCGAGGAGATCCTCGAGGTGTCCGGGCAGGACACCAAGCGCCAGGTCGTCAACCTCTCCGACGTCATCGACCACAAGGGCCAGCCGACCCTGCGGCGGCGCGGCGACTGGGTGCCGGTGCCCCGCCAGCGCGGTATCGAGCAGGCCGTACTCGCCTTCCTCGACGCCGTACGCGACGGGCGGGTGCTCAGCGCCCGGGACGCCCTGCGGACCCACGAGCTGTGCGAGCGCGTCGTGCGCGAGGCGCTGATCCAGGCCTCCTGAACGCGCCCGCGCCCTCGGCGGCGCACACCGCGCCCACCACGGCGAGCGCCCCGTACAAGGGCCAGTCGCCCCAGCGGACGTAGCCCGTCGTCGTGTCCGAGAGCGGCAGCTCGCGGACGGCGACGGCGCTCGCGTCCGTACCGAGCACGGGTCCGATCCCGCGGCCGTCGGGGCCGTAGGCGGCGCTGACCCCGGTGAGCGTGGCGTGTGCGACGGGCCGGCCCGTCTCCGCGGCCCGCAGCGCGGCCAGGGAGGCGTGCTGGGAGGGCGCCCAGCTCTCCTGGAAGGTGCTGGTCGACGACTGGACGACGAGGAGCCCGGCCCCGTCACGGACGAGGTTCCGGCTCATGTCGGGGAAGGCGGACTCGAAGCAGATGAGCGGGCCGATCAGCGGCTCCCCGGCGCTGACGCCGGTGACATCCCCGCTGCCGGCGCGCGTACCGTCCCCGCTGCCGGCGCCCGTGGCGGGCAGCCTCATCACGACCGGTGTGGTGCCCCGGCGGCGGTCCTCGTCGGCGGCCTTGCCGAACGACGTCACCCAGCCCAGGACGCCGCGCGCGGGAACGTACTCGCCGAACGGCACGAGCCGCATCTTGTCGTAGCGCTCACCCGTGAGCCCCGCCGGACCGACCAGGACGGCGCTCTTGAAGATGCCCGGGCGGTCGGCCCGCCGCGCGTCCACATTGACCAGGAGCGGCGCGTCGACCTCCCGTGAGAGGGCGGTGAGCCGGGCGGCGAGATCGGCGCGGCCGGCCGGATCGGCGCCGACACCGCTCTCGCCCCAGACCACCAGGTCGAGACGCTGCCCGGCGAGCGAGCGGGTCAGCTCCTCGGCACGGTCGAACCGCAGCTCCGGCCCGTCCGCCCCGCCGAACACCCCCGGCTGTACGAGGGCCACCCGCACCGTCCCGCTC
>NZ_LIPQ01000171.1 GCF_001418135.1 Streptomyces aureus | reverse complement strand
CTCCGCCCCGGGGCGGAGTCAGTCGAAGCGCAGGTCGGCGAGTTGCCGTTCGAGGACGGTGACGTCGTCCTCGGGCTCTTCACCGGCCGGGCGCGCCGCCACGAGCGCGGCGAGTTCGCCGCCCGCGCGGCGGACACGGCCGGGCAGGCCGTCGGTGTACTCGTCCGCTCCCGAGCCCCAGTCCTCGGATGCCGCGAACACGGCTGTGGGGACGACGACGGCGCGGAGGTAGGCGAAGAGCGGGCGCACGGCGTGCTCAAGGACCAGGGAGTGGCGGGCGGTACCGCCCGTCGCGGCGATCAGGACCGGCTTCCCGGAGAGGGCGTCCGGATCGATCACGTCGAAGAAGGACTTGAAGAGACCGCTGTAGGAAGCCGCGAACACGGGGGTCACGACGATCAGGCCGTCGGCCGCCGTCACCGCGTCGATCGCGGCGCTCAGTCGCGGCGGTGGAAATCCGGTCACGAGGTGGTGGGCGATGTCGCCTGCCAGTTCTCGCAGCTCCAGGACCTCGGTGGACGCCGTATGCTCCCGGGCTGCGAGTTCGTCGCGGGCCGCCTCGGTCAGCCGGTCCGCGAGCAGGCGGGTGGAGGAGGGGGTGCTCAGCCCCGCGGAGACGACGATCAGCCTCATGCGGCGGACACCTCCCGGACGGCTCGGAGGGACGCGTGCGTGGGAGCCTCCGGCACATCGGCCGGCCGTCCCTTCGCGAACTCCCTCCGCAGGACGGGCACGACCTCTTCGCCGAGGATGTCCAGCTGTTCGAGGACGGTCTTCAGGGGCAGGCCCGCGTGGTCCATCAGGAAGAGCTGACGCTGGTAGTCGCCGACGGCATCCCGGAAGGACAGGGTCCGGTCGATGACCTGCTGGGGAGAGCCCACCGTCAGAGGCGTCTGCTCGGTGAAGTCCTCGAGCGACGGGCCGTGGCCGTACACCGGCGCGTTGTCGAAGTAGGGCCGGAACTCCCGTACGGCGTCCTGGGAGTTCTTCCGCATGAAGACCTGTCCGCCCAGGCCGACGACGGCGTCCTCCGGCCGGCCGTGACCGTGGTGCGCGAACCGGCGCCGGTAGAGCTGGACCATGCGCCGGGTGTGGTCGGCCGGCCAGAAGATGTTGTTGTGGAAGAAGCCGTCGCCGTGGAAGGCTGCCTGCTCCGCGATCTCGGGGGACCTGATGGATCCGTGCCAGACGAAGGGCGGGACGCCGTCCAGGGGCCGGGGGGTCGAGGTGAAGGCCTGGAGGGGCGTACGGAACGTGCCCTCCCAGTCCACGACGTCCTCGCGCCACAGCCGACGCAGCAGGGCGTAGTTCTCCTTGGCGAGGTTGATGCCCTGGCGGATGTCCTGGCCGAACCACGGGTAGACCGGACCGGTGTTGCCGCGGCCCAGCATGAGGTCGACCCGGCCGTCCGCCAGGTGCTGGAGCATCGCGTAGTCCTCGGCGATCTTCACCGGGTCGTTCGTGGTGATCAGTGTCGTGGACGTGGACAGGATCAGCTTCTCGGTGCGGGCCGCGATGTAGCCGAGCATGGTGGTCGGCGACGACGGTACGAACGGCGGGTTGTGGTGCTCGCCGGTCGCGAAGACGTCAAGGCCGACCTCCTCGGCCTTGAGCGCGATCGCGACCATCGCCTTGATGCGCTCGCGTTCGGTCGGAGTGCGACCGTCGGTGGGGTCGGGGGTCACGTCCCCGACGGTGAAGATGCCGAACTGCATGGGGTGTCTGCTCTCCTGAGCTCGTCCGGTTCCCGCGCGGGGAACCGGGGGCCGGGGGACGCCGGAAGCGCCGGCGTCCCCCGTCGGGTCAGCGGTGGGACGTCACTTCGCCAGGAAGGCGAGGAGGGCGGTGTTGACCTCCTCCGCGTGGGTCCACAGCAGGCCGTGCGGGGCGCCCTCGATCTCGACGTAGTCGGCCGACGGAAGCGCCTTGTGGAAGGGGCGTGCGGTGCCCTCGGCGGGCAGGATGCGGTCGGCCGTGCCGTGCAGGATCAGGGCGGGCACGTCGACGGCCGGGATGTCGGCGCGGAAGTCGGTGTACCAGGTCGCCGGTGCGGCGGACGCGGCGAAGGAGCCGCCGCGGGCCGCGGTGTTCCAGCTGTGGCGGACGGCCTCCTCGCTGATCCGGGTGCCGAGGTTCTCGTCGAGGTTGTAGAAGTCGTTGAAGAAGGCCGTGTAGTAGGCGTAGCGGTCGGCCTTGACGGCGGCGACGACTCCGTCGAAGAACTCCTTCGGGGCGACGCCGTCCGGGTTGTCGTCGCTCTTGAGCAGGCAGGGCTCCAGCGAGGCGAGGAACGCGACCTTGGCGACGCGGGCGGAGCCGTACGTGGAGAGGTAACGGGCGACCTCGCCGGTACCCATGGAGAAGCCCACGAGAACGGCGTCACGCAGGTCGAGGGTCTCCATCACGGTGTTCAGGTCGGCCGCGAACGTGTCGTAGTCGTACCCGGTGGTCGGCTGCGAGGACTGTCCGAACCCTCGGCGGTCGTACGTGATCACACGGTGGCCGGCGTCGAGCAGGGCGGCGGTCTGGCGCTCCCATGAGTGGCCGTCGAGCGGGAAGCCGTGGATGAGGACGACGGGCCGCCCGGCTCCCTGGTCCTCGAAGTACAGCTCGACGGGGTTGGTGTTCTCCTGGCCCACGGTGATGTACGGCATGGGATGTTTCCTCGATTCGGGTCGGATGGCCCGCGCGCGTCGAAGCGGCGGGTACGCCCGTCACGCTAGGACCGGCCCTGCGCCTCCTGTTGCCGTACCGCGCACCACACCTTGCACGGTGGCGCAGAGGTCGCTCATCCGCCGGTGGCATTTCCGGCTTCGCCCTCCGCGAGGACGATCCGGGCCAGGTGGACCCTCGATCGCACCGACAGCTTGCGGAAGATCGACGACAGATGGGTGTTGACCGTGTGCGGGGAGACGACGAGGGTCTCTGCGGCCGACCGGTTGGTGTGACCTGCGGCGATCAGCCGGGCCACCTTGCGTTCCGAGGCCGTGAGCGCGTCCCAGCCCTGGTCGGGGCGTGGCCCGAGGCCTCCGGTACGCCGGCCGGAGCGGCTGGTGGCCCGTTCCAGATCGGCGCGGACCCGGTCGGCCTCGACGTCGGCCCCCGCCCGGGCATAGATGTCGTGGGCCCTCGTCAGGGCGGGTGTCGCGGCGGGGTCGCCTGCCGTGAGGAGCGCGCGCCCGAGGTCCGCGGATGCCGCGGCGAGGGGCAGCGGCCGTGGGCCGGTGAGGAGGAGGCGGACCGACCGCTCCAGGAGGCCGTGGTCTGCGTTCGCCAGGGCGGCCGCGTGGGCGGCCGTGCCCTGGGCGGTCGGTACGCCGGGGTTGCGGGCGGCGTGGTCGGCGGCCTGGGCCGTGAGGTCCCCGGCCAGTTTCCGGTCTCCCGCGCGCAGGGCGATCCGCACGGCCTGGACGACATGAGGGCGCAGGAGCCGCCACCGGAGGAAGGGGTGGTCACGCTGCACCGATCGGACCAGTTCGGCCGCTGCCGCGTGGTCGCCGTCGGCGTCGGCGACGACGGCCTCGAAGTACTGGTGCGTGGCGTGGTTGCCGGTGTTCGGCCGGTCGGCCACGGCCGCCCTCACGACGTCCAGGTGTTCCCGCGCTGCTTCGCGGTCGCCGCGCAGCAGCGCGAGGAGACCTCGGTTGACGCGGATGTTGACCAGGTTGCCGGGGACCTGGAGGTCCGCTTCGAGACGCTCGGCGGTGACGAAGTCGGCGTCCGCGTCGTCGAGCCGGCCGAGTCCCATGTTCAGGGTTCCCTGAGCCCAGATCAGCATGGCGGGGCGCAGGGGACCGTCGCCCGCCGTACGGAGCAGTCGCCGCGCTGTGTCGAAGTCGTCCATGTGGATCCGGGCGACGGCCTCCTCGGGAAGGAAGGCCGTGTCGAACACGCCCAGCGCCGTGTGGTGTTCGACGGCGGCGGCGCAGTCGCCCGCATTGAGGGCGGTCTCGCCGAGGCCCCAGAGCGCGAGGACGCGAGCCTCCCGGTCACCGGCCCCCTCCGCCTCGGCGAGCGCCCGCTCGCCGGTTTCGCGCGCGGCCGCGAGGTCGCGTCCGCGGGACCGGGCGAGGGCCTGCCGGGCGGTGAGCCGGGCTCGGATCGTCGGATCGGTGACAGCTGCCAGTGCCGCCGTCGAGCGGCGGGTCAGCTCGTGGACGTCGTCGAGGTGCCACAGCGTGTCGCCGAGTACGGACTGCAGACGGGCGAAGACGTCCAGGGGCGGCTGCCGGGCGAGCAGCGCGTCGCCGGCCTCCCGTGCCTGGGTGTACCGGCCCGCGCGGGTCAGCGCGACGATGGCCCGCTCTCCCACGTCGAACAGCATGGGCGCGTGTGGCGGTACGAGTTCCAGTGCGCGTACGGCCAAGTCGGCGGCGAGATCGGGCATCACGGCGATCACGTCCGTGGCGGCCGTGCCGAGCAGTTCGATCGCCTCCTGGTCGCCGGGGTCGGCGCTCTTCAGCAGATGCGGGACCGCGTCCACGG
The DNA here is from genome assembly GCF_001418135.1 of Streptomyces aureus. Taxonomy (GTDB): domain Bacteria; phylum Actinomycetota; class Actinomycetes; order Streptomycetales; family Streptomycetaceae; genus Streptomyces; species Streptomyces aureus_A. The sequence continues at coordinate 24,064 of NZ_LIPQ01000171.1, read as the reverse complement.
AGCTCCGGCCTGCCGCGACCAGTCGGCTCGCGGCCTCCCGGTGCAGCGCCCGGCGTACGGAGGGGGCGAGGTCGGCGTACACCGCCTGGCGGAGCAGGTCGTGGCGGAACAGGAGTCGTTCGCCGTCGTCGTGGAGGAGGGCGGCGGCGATCGCCTCGTCCACTTCGGCGCTGAGTCCGGAGGCGGGCCGGCCGCACAGGGCGGCGGCGTCGGCGAGCATGAACGCACGGCCGAGGACCGAGCCGACCCGCAGGAAGTGGAGGGTGTCCGGCCGGAGGTCGGCCACTCGGTCACGTACGCCGAGGACCAGCCGCTCGGGGGGTTCCGGCCCGTCCGGGCCCGGCGCCGCGATACCCGAGAGCAACTCGGACGCGAGGAAGGGGTTGCCACCGGCCCCGTCGAGGAGCGCCGCGACCTGCTCCGGCACGTCTCCGCCGAGGACGTCGTGTGCCAGCTCGGTCAGAGCCCTGTCGGGCAGCGGCCGCAGGGTGAGGGTCGTCGGTCGCGGCCCCTGCCCGTACAGTTCCGGGTCGCCCCTGCCGGTGAGCAGCCAGAGGACCGGGGAGCTGAGCAGCCGTGCGGGCATGACGCTCAGGGCGAACCGGCTCAGCGGGTCGGCCCACTGGACGTCGTCGACCGCGATGAGTACGGGCGTTCCTGCCGAGCGCTCCTCGATCAGCTGGGCCAGTCGTTCGACGAGCCAGATGCGCTGGTCGTGGTGGCCGGCGAGGTCGGCGAAGTCCGTGCTGGAGAGCAGGGGCGGGTCACCGTGCAGGAGCCCCGAGGCCAGTGAGGCGAGCGGCGCCAGCTCGTGCAGTTCCTCGGCGCGTCCATGGCTGACGACGAATCCGTGGGCCCGCGCGATCGAGACGGCCTCCCGCAGCAGTACGGTCTTCCCGATGCCGGGCTCGCCCAGGAGCAGCGCGATCGCTCCTCCCTCGCCGTCGCGCACCGCTTCGACCAGGGAGTGCAGGCGCTCCAGCTCGGCTTCGCGGCCCCGCAGCCCGGGCCGGCTCAGCCCTACGGTCCCAGGCACCGCCGCGCCTTCTCCCTCGTCACGGTCGCGGGTCATCCCTTGACCGATCCGGCGAGCAGTCCCCGTGCGAAGTGCCGCCGGAGGGAGAAGAAGACGAGCAGCGGGACGAACGCCGCCACGAAGGCTCCTGCGGTGAGCCGTTGCCACTCGTTGCCGTACGTCCCGGCCATGCTCGCCAGTCTGACCGTCATCGGCGCGGTCTCGGCCGTTCCGCCCGACAGCGTCAGTGCCACGAGGAGGTCGTTCCACACCCAGATGAACTGGATGATGGCGAAGGTGACCAGGGCCGGGCGGGCCAGGGGCAGCCCGATCCGCAGCAGCAGCGTGCCGTGCGACGCACCGTCGACGCGGGCGGCCTCGATCACGTCCCGGGGCAGTCCCGCCAGGAAGTTGTGCAGGAGGAACACCGCGAACGGCAGCGAGAAGACCGTGTGGGCGAACCAGACCTGGCCGAACCGCGCGGGACCGGTGAGGTTCCACGCCGGCAGGAACAGCCAGCCTTGCGAGAACAGCTTCAGGAGCGGGACGAGCGCCATCTGGAGTGGAACGATCTGGAGCGCGAAGATGCCGACGACGAGCGCGTCCCGCCCCCTGAAGTCGATCCACGCCAGGGCGTACGCCGCGAAGAAGGCCAGGACCAGGGGGAACAGCACCGAGGGGAGGGTGATGACGACGGAGTTGACGAAGTACTCGGCGAGGCGCCCCGAACTGTTCGCGCCGCCGGACAGCACCTCGCGGTAGTTGTCCAGCGTGAGGCGCGGTGAGCCGAACACCTGCCACCAGCCCGTCGTCTTGATCTCCTCCTCGGGACGGAACGAGGAGAGCAGGAGACCGAGGGTCGGTATCGTCCAGAGGACCGCGATCACCACGGCGGCAGACGTGAAGGCACGGGAGGCCAGACGCTCCCGGACGCCGTTCACCCCGCCCTCCGTTGCGCCCTGACCTGGTGTGCCACGAAGGGGGTGACGAGGACGAAGAGGAGCACGGCGAGCGCCGCGCCGCGGCCCGTCTCGCCGTAGCGGAAGGCCTGGTCGTACATCTCGTGGGCGATGACGCCCGTGTCGAACTGTCCGCCGGTCGTGGTCTTGACGATGTCGAAGGCCTTGAAGGTGCCGATCGCCTGGGCGAGGACCACGACGGACACCGTGGGCCTGATCGACGGCAGGGTGATCCGCCAGAAGATCTGCCGGGGGGACGCGCCGTCGAGCCGGGCCGCCTCCGTGAGCTCACCGGGGACGGCCCTGATCGCGCCGGCCAGCAGGACTGCCGCGAAGCCCGTCTGGGTCCACACCATCGCCACGACGAGGAGCAGGACGTTCCAGGGGGCGTCCACGAGCCATTGCCGCGGCTCGCCGCCGAACGCGACGACGAGCTGGTTCAGCAGCCCGATCTGCCCGGCTTCCGCCGGACGGTAGGCGTAGACGAACTTCCAGACGACACCCGCGCCGACGAAGGAGATCGCCATCGGCGTCAGGACGACGGACAGCGCGGACGTTCTGAACCGCGACCGTGCGACGGCCGCCGCGTAGAGCAGACCGACCGAGGTCGCCGTGAGCGGCACGAGCACGACCCACGTCAGGGTGTTGCGCAGCGCGACCAGCGCCCGCGGGTCGGTGACCATCCACACGTAGTTGTCGAAGCCGACCCACGCGTCTCCGCTGCTGTCGGTGAACGAGAGCAGCACGGTGCGCAGGCCGGGCAGAAGGAGACCGACCGTGAGCAGCAGGAGCGCGGGGGCGAGCAGGAGGAGGGCCGCGGCCCTTCTCCGTGCCGGCCCCTGGTGCAGCGCCAGCAGGATCAGGGAGACCACAGCCGCGAAGGCGGCGATGCCCTGGAGCAGGTACAGCAGCTTGGGCTGCTGGGCGACGGCGTCGAACGACATCAGTGGCTCGGCCAGGACTGTTCGACGGAGTCGGCGACCTGCCGGGTGCCGGCGCCGCCGACCCAGTCGACGGCTCCCTTCCAGAACGTGCCGGCGCCGACCGACGCCGGCATGAGGTCCGAACCGTCGAACCTGAACTGTGTCCTGGGATCCTGGAGCAGCTGGATCGCGAGCCTGTCGACGGGGGTGGCGGCGTTGGCCGGATCCACGCCCCTGATCGCCGAGACGAACGGCCCCTTCCTCATGCGCGCGTTAGCGAAGTCCGCGGAGGCCAGATACTCCTGGAACGCGCGCACTTCGGGACGGTCGGCGAACGCCGCGGTGAACACTCCGCCGCCGAGTACAGGGCGGCCGGCCGGATCGTCTCCCGGCAGGAGGAAGGCGAAGACGTCCTTGTCCGGTCCGATCTCGGTGCCGTGAGGCCACAGATCGGCATAGAACGAGGCCTGACGGTGCATCGCGCAGTCGCCGGAGAGAACCGGTGTGCCGGCCTCCTGGAAGGAGATCGAGGCGATCGACCGGGCCGGACCGAAACCTCCGTTGGCGTAGCGGTCGTTCTTGAGGATCGACCCCACGGTGTCCATGGCCTTGATCACACGCGGGTCGTTGAACGGGATCTCGTGAGCGACCCACCGGTCGTAGACGTCCGTGCCCTGCTGGCGCAGCAGGACGTCCTCGATCCAGTCCGTCACGGGCCAGCCGGTCGCCTCGGCGGACTCGATGCCCGCGCACCACGGCTTCACGCCCGAGGCCGCGACCTTCTCCGTCACGGCCATCAGCTCGGACCACGTACGGGGAACGCTCAGTCCCCTTTCGCGGAAGAACGTGGGCGAGTACCAGACGAACGACTTCACGTTGGCGACCAGCGGCGTGCCGTAAAGAGTGCCGTTCACGGTCGCGTAGCTGTTCCAGTCCGCCGACCAGCCCTGCTTCGCCAGAGCCTCGACCCCGGCGCTCACGGGCTTGAGCCGCCCCGCCTGCGCGAAATGCTCCAGGAGCCCGGGCTGCGGGAAGAACGCCACGTCAGGGGCGCTCCCGCCGTCGACCCGGAGCTGGATCCGGGCCTCGAACTCCCCGTCCCCCTCGTACTGGACCTCGATTCCCGTGCAGTCGGCGAAGTCTGCCCAGGTCTCTTCGAACAGGTCGGCTTCCCGGTCCCGGTTCTCCGCGTAGACGGTGACCTTGGTGCCGGGATGCTCGCCGTACCGGGCGTACGGCCCGCAGGCCGCGGTGGACCGCGACGGCGCACCACTGTCCTGCGGTACGCCGCATGCGGTGGCAAGGGCGGCGAGGGCAATGAACGCGAGCGCGGGCCTCGCGCCGAACCTCATGGGTGCAACTCCTCCGATCGCCCGCCGAAGGGTTCTCGGGGGCGATCAGAAGCTATCAGCGCTAGAACAATATCGACTAATCGTTCGATCCTGAACGATCGGATCAGTGAGCGGTGGACCGGACCGCGTCCTGGATCAGCTCGGCCACGGCCTTGGGCTGGGACAGCATGACCAGGTGGGAGGAGTCGACCTCGACGGTGGTCATGCCGGCGCGCTCATAGCCGTAACGCTCCACATCGGGGTTGATCGTGCGGTCGGAGGAGGCGATCAGGCCCCACGAGGGCTTGGTCTTCCACGCCGCGACAGGCGCCGCCTCCGCGAAGGCACGTGCGGCCAGGGGGCGCTGGGAGACGGCGAGCACCGTGGCGAGGTCCGGGTCCACGTCCGCCGCGAACAGGGCGGGGAACCGGTCGACCGCCACCGAGACGTCGGTGCCGTTCTCGGTGGAGCCGGCCACCGGGAACGGGGTGTAGACAAGTGCGTCGGCGAGGCCGGAGTCGGGGAAGCGTCCCTGCAGCTCGCCCAGGCTCTCTCCTTCCTCCAGCGCGTATCCCGCGAGGTACACCAGTGCGCGAACGTTGTCTTCCGTCCCGGCGACGGTGATGACGGCGCCGCCGTAGGAGTGCCCGACCAGGATCACAGGGCCTTCGACGGCGCGGATCACCGAGGCGATGTACGCGGCGTCGTCGACGAGGCTGCGGTTGGGCACCGCCGGGGCCACCACTTCCAGTCCGGCGGCGGTCAGTTCGGGGATGACGCGGGCGTAGCTGGAGGCGTCGGCGAAGGCGCCGTGGACCAGGACGACAGTGGGGCGGGCGTGTCGGGGCATGGGAGAACTCCTAGGGGTGTGTCTGGGTATGGGGTGGGCGATGCGGGAGGCGGACGGATGGTGTCTCACAAGCCGAAGCGGGCACGCCTCGCCTCGGGCACCAGGCCGGTGTATTCGGGATGCTTGCCGATCCAGCCTCGGATGAAGGGGCAGTAGGGCAGGACGCGCAGCCCGCGGGCCCGGGCGTCGTCGAGGGCCCCGCGGGCGAGGAGTCCGCCCAGGCCCCGGCCCGAGAACCGGCTGTCGATCTCGGTGTGGATGAAGGCGATCTCGCCCTCCGAGAGGTGGTACTCGGCGAAGCCCGCGGTCTCGGTGCCGTCGTCGCCGGCGAGGATCTCGTACCGGGACGTCTCGGGCCGGTCCGTCACCTGCGGTTCCATGGGTGCTCCTGTGCGGTCGTGGTGTGACGGGGTTGCGTGGCTGCGATCAGAGCGTGCGGCGCACGCCTGCCTGGCGTTCCAGGTTGCGGAGCTGGACGGCCAAATCGCCTTCCACGGCGAGGTGAGCGGGGCCGCTGCGGCCGATGGGCAGGACCTGCTCGCTGCGCATGTCCTCGAGCATCAGGGCGAACGCCGTGTACATCGCGACGAGCGCCACCACGAGGCCGAGCGCACCGGACGTGCGCGTCAGCCATTCGGCGCCGGTGATGCCCGCGAAGCCGGTGGCCGCCCAGCGAGGCAGGGAGACCGCCAGCACGAACCACAACGCGCGCTTGGGCCGGGTCACCGCGGTCATCAGCGCCCCGAAGCAGAGGAGCGCCAGGTTGAACACGCCGAGGACCTGAAGGCCGTCGGCCGCGCCGGTGAGCATGACGAGCGAGTAGGGCAGCCAGCTGCCGGCGAACACCGCCATCAGCGTCGCCGCGATCACGTCACGGGCGCCGAAGGCCAGAACGCTCACCAGGAGCTGGAGGACGAAGGCCGGCAGCACGGTGAAGGCGACGGCCGCACGGGCCGCCTCGTCGAAGAGCCCGAGCTGGAGACAGCCCGTCATCACGGAGGCGATGGCTATCGTGAAGAAGCCGAGCGGCATGGGTGAGGCGATGGGGCGCAGGTTGATCCGTGTCATCGCCCGGAGGTCCGGTTCGAAACGGCGCCCCGGGGAAACGTCCGGCGGGGTCGCCGGGGTGTCGCCGCCGTCAGCGGCGGGAGAGGCTGCGGGCATCGGGTGGATCTCTCTTTCAGTGCTCGAAGCAGGGGTCGACGAAGGACGGCGTCGCCTCGGGAACGGAGCCGCGCGCGACGCGCCACCGGCGGTGCTGCTCGGACTCGGCGACGGCATCGGCCACGGCCGATGCCTGGCGGGCGCCGTTCTGGTAACCGCCGAAGTGGGCCACGGGGCTCCACTCCGGGGTCACCGGCGGGACGGCCTCGTCGACACCCTCGTACTCGGCGGTGGCGTAGACGATGCGGCCGCCGACGACGGTGAGGACGGACTCGATGTCAGGGATGACGTCGTCGGGGACGGTGAGGAAGTCGTCGGACAGGATCGCGAGGTCGCCGTAGAAGCCCTCCCGCAGGACTCCCTTGACGTCCTGCTCGCCCGTGAGTCGGGCACCGCCGCGGGTGTAGAGGCCGAGCGCGGTCTCTCTGCCGATCACGTTGCCCGCCGGATGGAGCACGGTGCCGCCGACGGTACGCCCGGTCACCAACCAGTGGAGTGCGACCCACGGGTTGTACGAGGAGACGCGGGTGGCGTCGGTGCCGGCGGCCACGGTCAGGCCTCGGTCGAGCATGGCCCGGACCGGCGGGGTGTGGGCGGCGGCCTCGGCGCCGTAGCGGTCGCGGAAGGCGGTGCCTTGGAAAGACATGCGGTTCTGGACGGACAGGGCACCGCCGAGGGCCGCGATCCGGTCCAGACTGCCGCCCGACACGGTCTCGGCGTGGTCGAAGAGCCAGCGGTTTTCGCCGGGGAAGAGCCCTTCCGCGGCGAGCTTCTCGAAGACGGCCAGGTCGCGGCGGATCGTCTCGTCGTAGGTCGCGTGGAGACGGAAGCCCCAGCCGTTCTCGAGGAGCAGCCGGACGGCGCTCTCGAATTCGGTCTCGTACCCAGCGGCGAGCTCGGGCCGGGGCTCGGAGAAGTTCTCGAAGTCCGCGGCGGCCCAGGTCAGGTTCTCTCCCGCGCCGTTGAGCCGGAGCCACTCGTCCCCGTCCCCGGGCCTGACCATCTCGGTCCAGCGCTTCAGGTCGGCGAGTTCCTGACCGGCAGTCTGCGGGAAGAGGTGGTAGGCGATCCGCAGGGACAGCTCCCCCGACCTGGCGAGGTCGACGACCGTGGCGTAGTTGTCGGGGAAGTTCTGGAACCCGCCGGCGGCGTCGACCGCCGATGTCAGGCCGAAGCGGTTCAGCTCGCGCAGGAAGTGGCGTGTCGACGTCCGCTTGTCGGCCTCGTCGAGGGTCGGCGCCTTGGCCAGGGTCGAGTACAGGATGAGGGCGCTGGGCGCCGCGAGGAGGACCCCGTTGGGCTCGCCGTCCCGGCCCCTTACGATCTGGCCGCCGCGTGGGTCGGGTGTCTCCCTGGTGAATCCGGCGGCCCGCACCGCGGCCCGGTTCATGAGGGCGGACTGATACAGGTGCAGGACGAACACCGGGGTGTCGGGCGCGGCGGCGTTCAGCTCGGCGACGGTCGGCATCCTGCGTTCGGCGAACTGTTCGGCGGTCCAGCCGCCCACGATCCGGATCCACTGCCCCTTCGGGGTGCGGCCGGCCTGCTCGCGCAGCATCCCGAGCGCGTGACGGAGGCTGCGCACGCCGTCCCAGCGCAGCTCCAGGACGTAGTTCAGGCCGCCCCGGATGACGTGGAGGTGCGAGTCGTTGAGGCCGGGGATCACCCGGCGGCCCAGCGCGTCGACGACCCTGGTGCCCGGCCCCACGAGATGGGCGAGGTCGTGGTCGTCGCCGAGGGCCGCGATCCGGCCGTCGCGGATCGCGACGGCGCGGGCCTCGGGACGGCCGGGGTCGCCGGTGAACACCTTGGCGTTGCGGACGAGGAGGTCGGCCTGCGCGTGTTCCGGGCGCGGGGCGGGCACCAGGCCCGCCACCGGCATGCTGGTCGACGGCCCGGTCATGCGAGTGCCTTGCGGAGGGTGTCCGTGGCGAGACCGATGGCGAGTTCCGCGCCCTGTGTCTCGCGCAGCGCGTTCAGCATGACGAAGTCGTGGATGACGCCTTCGACGCGCAGGGCGGTGACGGGGACTCCGGCGGCACGGAGCTTCGCCGCGTACGCCTCGCCCTCGTCGCGCAGGACGTCGGCCTCGGCGGTGATGACGAGGGCGGGCGGCAGGCCGGTGAGCTGCTCGGTGGTGGCGCGCAGCGGTGAGGCGGTGATCTGCGCGCGCTCGGCCTCCTCGGTCGTGTACTGGTCCCAGAACCACTTCATGGCGTCACGGCGCAGGAAGTAGCCCTCCCCGAACCGGTGATACGAGTCGGTGTCGAAGTTCGCGTCCGTGACCGGGTAGAAGAGGACCTGCTGGACCAGGGTCACGTCACCGCGCTGCTTGGCCATGAGGGTGAGGGCGGCGCTCATGTTGCCGCCGACCGAGTCGCCCGCGACGGCGATCCGCGTGCCGTCGAGGTTCTTGTGGTGCCCCTCGCGGGCGACCCACCGGGCGACGCTGTAGTTCTGCTCGATCGCGACGGGATAGCGTGCCTCGGGCGACAGGTCGTACTCGGGGAACACCACGGCCGCCCGGGTCCCGACGGCGAGTTCGCGGACGAGCCGGTCGTGGGTGTGAGCGTTGCCGAACACCCAGCCCGCGCCGTGGATGTAGAGGATGACGGGCAGGGAGCCCGTAGCGCCGCGGGGGCGGACGATCCGGGCGCGGACGTCGCCGGTCGGGCCGCCGTGGACGGTGATCCACTCCTCGTCGACGTCGGGCAGGGGAACCCCCTCGCCGCTCTGGACACCGTCCACGGCCTTGCGGCCTTCGGCGACGGGGATCTGGTAGAGGTACGGAGGCTGGGCGGTGGCGTCGGCGAAGGCCTGGGCGGCGGGTTCGAGGATCGGCCGGTCGGTCATGAGGGGTTCTCCTTGTGGGGATGTACGGGCTGGGGCAGGACTGCGGGTCAGCGGGTCGCCCGCGCGGCGTCGAGGATGACCTCGGCGACCGCGGCCGGACGGGAGACGGCCACGGCGTGCGACGCGTCCACTTCGGTGATGTGTGAGCCGGCGCGCCGGGCCATCCACCGCTCGGCCGCCGCCGGGATGTTCTTGTCGGCCGTGGCGATCAGCGCCCAGGAAGGAATCGTCTTCCAGGCCGCCTCCCCGGCCCTCTCCTCCAGCGCGGCGGCGGTGACCGGGCGCTGGGTCGCGGCCATGACGGCGGCGTCGGCGGCGGGCACGTCGGCGGCGAACTGCTCGTGGAACTTGGTCTGTTCGATGACCAGTTCGGTGCCTGTGCCACCGCCGGGCAGCGGGTACGACCGCGGGTTCACGGCGTCGCCGAGGGTGGATCCGGGGAACCTGGCGGCGAGCTGGGCCGCGCTCTCGCCCTTGTCCGGGGCGAACGCGGCGATGTAGACGAGGGCCTTCACCCGGCTGTCGCCCGCGGCGGCACCGCTGATGACGGCGCCACCGTAGGAGTGCCCGACCAGGACGACGGGTCCGTCGACGGCGGCCAGCACGCCGCGCAGGTACGTGGTGTCCGCGGCGAGACCGCGGAGCGGGTTGGCGGGGGCCAGGACGGGGTAGCCGGCACGCTGCAGCCGCCTGATCGTGCCGCTCCAGCCGGAGGCGTCGGCGAACGCTCCGTGGACCAGGACGATCGTGGGCCTGGGACCGTGCCGGACTGTGCCGGCGTCGGCCGGGCCGCTCACGGGTGTGGCTGGTGTGGCGGGTGCGGTACCCATCAGAACGGCCAGCGTGGCCGGCAGGGCGAGGGCGAGGGTACGCCTCTTGAGATGCATGGGGTTTCCTCTTCGGGTCGTGAGGCATTCGAGTGCGCTCGGGCGGGCGGGGGTACGCCGGTCGGGCGGGGGAGCGCGCCGAACGGGTACGGCGGTCGGGCGGGGCCCCGCCTCGGACGGGGCCTCACCTCGGACGGGGCCTCACCTCAGAGGCCGTACGCCTCCAGGAGCCGGAGCCAGACCTCGCTCACCGTCGGGAAGGCCGGCACGGCGTGCCACAGGCGCTCCAGAGGGACTTCGCCCACGATGGCGACGGTGGCCGTGTGGATGAGCTCGGTCGCCATCGGGCCGGTCAGTGTGCAGCCGACGACGACTCCTCGGGTCTCGTCGACGACGAGCTTGGCGAGGCCGCGGTAGTCGTCCGCGTGGAGCGCCGCGCCGGCGACGTCGTCGATGCGGTACTCCACCGCGCGTACCGCGAGTCCCGCTTCGCGTGCCGCGCGTTCCGTGAGACCGACGCTCGCGACCTCGGGACGGGTGAAGACGGCCTGGGGGACGGCGACACGTTCGGCCTCCGCGCTCCACGGCTGCAGGCCGCCGGTACGGGCCGGGCGCCCCGCTGCTCGCTCGGCGATCGCCGCCGCGCAGGCGCGCGCTTGGTACTTGGCCATGTGGGTCAGCGGCGCACGATGATTCACGTCGCCGACGGCGTAGAGCCAGTCGCCCCCGACCGCGGTGACCCGACAGGTGTCGTCGACCGGAAGCCAGTCACCTGCCGGCAGTCCGACGGTCTCCAGGCCGAGGTCCCCGGTGCGCGGGCGTCGGCCGACGGCGGCGAGGACCTCGTCGCAGACGAGGGCGGTGCCGTCGTCCGTGTCCACGATCACCGTGCGGGTGTCGGCGTCACGAGCGACCCGGACGGCCGACACACCGAAGCGGATCGTGACGCCCAGATCGCCCAGCCCCCGGGTGACCTCTTCACCGGCGCACGGCTCCCAGCCGGTCAGCAGGGCCTGGTCGCGGACCAGCAGAGTGACGGAGGAGCCGAGTGAGCGCCACGCGGTGGCCATCTCACAGGCCACCACTCCCCCGCCGATGACGACGAGCCGCTCGGGGACCGCGTCGGCGGTGGTGGCCTGCCGACTGGTCCACACACCGATCCCGTCGAGCCCTTCGACCGGCGGAAGGACGGGCTCCGTGCCGGTGGAGACCACGACCGCGCGCCGGGCCCGCAGGGTACGGACCGTGCCGTCGGCCCTGGACACCTCCACCCGGCGCTCACCGGCGAGGCGTCCGTGCCCCCGGACGAGCGCGATGCCCGCACCGTCGAGCCAGTCGGCCTGGCCGGTGTCGTCACCGCGCCCGGTGAAACGGTCACGCCGGGCCAGCACGCGCGCCGGGTCGAGTGCCGCCGCGACGGCCTGCCGGGCCCCGTCGACCGACCGGGCCGCCGCTCGGGCGGCGCCGGGACGCAGCAGGGCCTTGCTCGGCACGCACGCCCGGTAGGAACACTCGCCGCCGACCGTCTCGGCCTCGACGACGACGGCGGTCAGCCCCGACCGCACGACCCGGTCGGCGGCGACCTCACCGCCCGGCCCGCCGCCGACCACGACGACGTCGTACGTGTCCTCCATCAGCCGCGTACCAGAGGGGTGTCCACGAGGTGCTCGGCCAGGAACCACACCTGCGCCTCGCCGGTGCGTATGACGTCGGAGACGAGCAGGTCGGTGCTGCCCTCGTCACCCTCCGCCGAGATACGGGCGGCGGCGTCCCGCGCGTCGATCAGGATCCGCTCGTGCGCGTCGAGGAGCCGCGACAGCATGACGGGAACCGGCTCCACACCGTCCGGCGGCCGGGGAATCGCGGTCAGCTCCGCGACGTGGCGGGGGTCTCCGACAGCGACGCCGCCGAGGCTCTGGATCCGCTCGGCCAGCGCGTCCACGATGGCCAGTTGGGCCTCCGCATGCTTGTCCAGCATGAGGTGGAGCGAGTAGAAGGTCGCCCCGCGCATCAGCCAGTGGTGCTTCTTGTAGAGGGAGTACAGGATCTGCGTGTCGGCGAGTACGCGGTTCAGCCGCTGGCACGCGTACATGCGGGTGTCGTGGCCGAGGCCGATCGGCAGCTGCTTGAGCGAGCCGAACGCCTGGGTCTCGGCGCCCTTCTGGTGCAGCAGCGGCTGGCCGCCGCCACCGTGCGGGGTCGTGAGGGTGTCCATCGAGTGCTCCTGTTCGGGAATGAGGGTGGGGAGGGGCCGGCCGCCCGGTCGGGGGTACGCGGGCGGCCGGACCCGGTCTGCGCGGCTCACGCTCAGCGCTCGGTGATCGCCGGGGCGGCGGGCCGGTGCAGGACGAGCCGGGTGAGCAGCCCGCTGCCGAGACCGGCCACGAGCGCGACGGCCGCCCACCACAGCGGGTACGACGTGAGGCCGAGAGCCGCGTCGAGGGACCAGGCGCCTGGTCCGGTGGCGGTGAGGGCGGCGGCGGTGCCGATGAGGACGAGCGGGTACTCGTAACCGTCGTTCTGCACCCAGAGGCCGTTGTGCCATTTCACGGTGAGGGCGACGGTCATGACCCCGATGGCCCCGGTGGCGGCGAGCGGGGTCAGGAGGCCGGCGGCGAGCAGCAGACCTGATCCGATCTGACCGCCGCCCGCTGCGACCGCGGTGAGGAGGCCGCCCCGGAATCCGTCGGCGCGGAACTCCTCCGCGCCCCCTTCGAGACCTCTGCCGCCCAGGTGCCGGCTGACCTTCTGCACCCCGTGGCCGGCGACGAGCAGGCCCACCAGCAGGCGCAGGACGAGAATGCCGCTGTCCACGGAGGTCAGCCTGCCGCGTGCGCGCCGATGACGCTCTGCGCGTACACGACGCCCAGGCCGTAGGCGCCCGCGTGGGCCTTGACGATCTCCATGACCGCCGGGTACGTCTCCTGGCGCGCCCAGTCGCGCTGGAGCTCCAGAAGCACCTGCACCCAGGTCACCGGCACGGCGCCGGCGGCGATCATCCGCTGGATCGCGTGCTCGTGGGCGGCCGGGCTGACGCCGCCCGAGGCGTCGGTGACGACGTACACCTCGTATCCCTGCTCCAGCGCGGAGAGGGCGGGCAGTACCAGGCAGACCTCGGTCCACAGACCCGACAGGACGATCTTCCTGCGGCCGGTCGCCTTGACGGCGGCCACGAGCGCCTCGTCCTCCCAGGCGTTCATGCTGGTGCGGTCGATGACCTCCTGCCCGGGGAACACATCGGCGAGCTGCGGCAGCAGGGGCCCGGAGAACGACTCCGCGGCGACCGTGGTCAGGACGGCCGGCACGTCGAACGCCCGCGCCGCCTTGGCGAGACCCACGGTGCTGTTGATGATCGCGGCCCGGTCTCCGCTGCCGGTGCCGAAGAACATCTGCGGCTGGTGGTCCACGAAGAGCATGACCGCGTTGTCGGGCGTCAGCAGGTCCGCACTGGGAGCAGCCTGCACCTTGGTGATGTCGAACATGAGGGTCCTCTCGAAGCGATCGAAACGCGCCCACCGCCTCCGCGGCTCGGCACTTGTTCAAGCTACGAGCGACCCGACGGGCCTCATTGACCTCCTGCGCCCAGCAGTTGGCATGACAGCGCACAACCGGTCGAGGGACGAGAGCCGCGCTGTGTCACGGGCGGGTCATCCTGGCCCGGTCGACTTGGCCTCCGCCGCTGCAGCGGCGGAGGCCCCGGTGACTTCCTGGTGCCATCGCGCGAAGGCGGTCTGATCCGCCGGGCGGTCCCACGGAACTTTCGTACAAGACAGGACCGCTGGAGTCGGCGACGGTAGAGGCATGCGCAGACACGAAGCGGGGGTTACCCCCATGGATCGCGATGCCGAGTACGGCTGGGAGGTCGCCCATCCTCTCGGCGGTGCATCCCTCGACGGCGTCCGGATGGCCGGATTCCGTGACCGCATGGCCGCCGGGCTGGACCTGCGGGTGCTCCCCCAGCCCGCCGTGGTCGTCGTCATCGAACTCGGGGGCGCCGCGGTCACGGTGGAGAGTGCCACGGGACAGCAGCCCATGAGGAGCCTCGTTGCCTCGTTGTCGCCCGGCCCCGCCCGCATCCGTGGCGAGCGCGTCGAGTGCGTCGAAGTGTGCCTGTCACCCCGGGCCGCCTATGCGCTGCTGGGCGTCTCCCCGCTCGAACTGGACGGTTCCGTCACCGCTCTCGGGGACCTGTGGGGACGGCACGAGCGACGCCTCCGCGAGCAGTTGACCGACGCCACGACGTGGCGGGAACGCCTCGCGCTGACGGACGAGTTCCTCACGAGACGGGCGGCGGGAGCGCCGTCGATGTCGCCCGAGGTCGCCGCCGCCTGGGACACCATCGTGGCCCGTCGAGGCCGGATACGGGTCGGTGACCTCGCCTCGTCCTGCGGATGGAGCCGCAAGCGGCTGTGGTCCAGATTCAGTGCCCAGATCGGCCTCACCCCCAAGCGTGCCGCCATGCTGGTCCGCTTCGACCACGCCGCCCGGGCACTCCGCGCGGGCGAGAGCGCCGGCGACGTCGCCCTGGCGTGCGGATACGCCGACCAGCCCCATCTCCATCGCGACGTGCTGGCCCTCGCCGGGTGCACGCCGGGCGCCCTGGCCGGCTGGACCACGTCCGCCGACTGACCCGTGCCACACCCGGGCGACCGGCCCCACACACACCCGAGTGGCCACGCCGGTTCATGCACGTACCACCACACGAAGAAGGGAAACCACCTGTGGCGAACACCGATGTCCGAGCAGCAGGCATGGCCGACCGCGATCTGATCGTCCGGCTCGCGTTCGGGAGTATGGCCGCGCAGACCCTGCGCGCCGCGGTCCGGTTGAGGGTGATGGAGCTGGTGGGCGACACGCCACGCCGGGCCGCCGACGTGGCCACCGACGCCGGAGCCCGGCACCAGCCCATGACACGGCTGCTGCGCGCCCTGACCGGGCTCGGCCTGCTGCGGGAACACGCCCCCGATTCCTTCTCGGTGACCCCCGCGGGCGCACTCCTCGCCCCCGGGCGCCCCGACTCGCTCACGTCGTTCGTGGGAATGTTCACCGAGCCGGTGATCGTACGCGCCTGGGAGCACCTGGACGACAGTGTCCGCACCGGCGACATCGCGTTCGACGCCGTCTTCGGCACGGACTTCTTCAGCCACCTCGCCGAGCACCCCGCGTTGTCCGCCCAGTTCAACGCGTCGATGAGCCAAGCCGTGTCGGAGACCGCCGCCGCGCTGCCGTACGCGTTCGACTTCGGCCGGTTCACCACCGTCACGGACGTCGGTGGCGGCGACGGCACCCTTCTGGCCGGAGTGCTCGCCGCTCATCCGGGCCTCACCGGAGTCCTCTTCGACACGGCGGAGGGCCTGGCCGCGGCGCCCAAGACCATGGCGCGGCACGGGCTGGACGGCCGCTGCTCTCTGATCGCCGGGGACTTCTTCCGCTCCGTTCCCGAGGGCTCGGACCTCTATCTGATGAAGAGCGTCCTGCACGACTGGACGGACGACCAGGCGGTCACGATCCTGAGCCACTGCCGCGAGGTCCTGCCGCCCGGCGGCCTCGTCCTGATCGTGGAGCCCGTGCTCCCCGACATCGTCGACACCAGCGCGGAGTCCGACGTCACCGACGGCGGAATCACCTACTTGAGCGACCTCAACATGCTGGTGAACGTGGGCGGCAGAGAACGTACCCGCGAGGACTTCGAGGGAGTGTGCCACCGCGCGGGCCTGTCCCTCACATCGGTCACGCCGCTCACCGACGCCGCACCGTTCTCCCTCATCGAGGCCGTGGCCGGCTGACGGCACGCGGCGTGACCCAGGTGCGCTGCGCAGGCATTCCCTCAGCCAGGGTGCCGGGCGCGCGGGGTCGGCCGCCACCGGGGGGCGGTCCGGCCGCGACGCCGTCAGACGATTCGCGTTCTACCCGGATCATGAGCCGCGGGCGTCCGGCGCTCATCAGACGCGCAGGGCCGTCGCGTAGGGCCAGCCGTGTGGGAGAGCGGTCTCGGGTTCGCCGGTCGGGCCGGACGCGGTCTCGACCCAGGCGTGGTGGACGCGTGGCGGCGGGAGGAAGCGCACGCCGAGGCACCAGGAGAGGCGGTAGCCCTGGGCGACGGCCGCCAGGCTCGCGGCGAGCGAGGTCTCTAGGCAGGCCGCGCGCCCCGGCCACCAGTCGCCGGCTGAGCGCGCCGCCTGGACGATGCGGGCGGCCCGGGGCGGCGCCGGTTCCCTCAGGGGCAGACGGTGCAGCAGGCGCACGAGGGCGGTGGTGCGGTGCAGCGGGAGTCTCAGCAGGAGGACGGCGGCGAGGAAAGCGAAGGATCCGCAGAGCAGTTGGGGCAAGGAGGGCCGCGGGCCGGCGGCGGGAGCGACGGGGAGGCTCATCGTCCGGTCCCCCTCGTGAACAGTCCGGTGAACGGCCGCCGGTGGCGCGGCGGCACTTCGGGGTGCCGGATCAGGAGTCCCGCGGCACGCAGGTCGTGGAACAGGGCCAGGAAGGCGCGGTCCGAGCGCGCCGCGTCATCGCCCGGTACGGCCGCCGCCTCGGTCGCGGCGGCCTCGGGGTCGGCGCCGGCGAGGATCGACTTGAGGAGCGCGGCTCCTGGCCGGGACAGGTGGTACCAGCGTCCGGAGCGCTCGTCGAGCAGAGCGGCGCCCGCGGTGTCGTCATGGACGACGTGCACGGTGCGGGGCAGGACCCAGGGCACGGGATCGGTTCTCCTTCCACCAGGTCGAGCGGCTCTGGGTTTCCAGTTGCCGCAGCCACACCTCGATCGCGACGAGGTTGTGCACCGAGCCGAGCGGCAGCGGCAGCCCCGGCGCCGCGCGGCGCAGTACGGCGGCCACGGGGGTGGGGTCGACGAGCCCGAGGCGGGCGAGGCGGGAACCGGTGCCCAGCAACTCGGTGAGTGCGTCGGCGTGTTCGGCCAGGCCCGCGTAGACGGGCCCGCCGAAGGTTCCCTTGGTACGGCGGTCCAGGACGGGGTCGGCGACGACGCCGCGCATGGCGCGGGTCAGCAGCGGCTTGTACGCGCCGGGCACGTGCCGCTCCTCCGGCGGTACGCCGAAACAGACGGCGACCACCTCGTCGTCCAGGTACGGGGCCCAGAGGGGCATGCCGAGGCTCGCGGCGAGGTGCGCATATTGGGCGACGTCGTCGCCGACCCTGGCCAGACCGTGCGCGTCGCGCCAGGGTGCGAGGCGGTTGGGCTGTTCGCGGGACCGGCAGGTGTCGGTCACGTGGTCTGCCAGGAGGTCACGGGCCGGGCGGGGCATCCAGTCGGCGGCCGCATGGACCGGCAGCCAGGCGGCATCGGTGCCCCCGGTCCCACGGTGGGCCGTATCGGCCGAGGCCACGGGCCCGCGCAGCCGGTCCGCGAGGTGCCCGGCCTCCACGGTCAGCGTGAGCGCGGCCTTGGAGCGGGCGACACGCCACAGGCCCCACGCGGAGGTGTGGGTGACCCGGGCCGCCGCCCTGGCCGCAGCGGCGGCCTGGCGGCGCCGTCCGGCGCGCAGGGCGTCGGTCAGGACACCGGACGCCGTGAGGACGGTGTCGCCGCCGGTGCCCACGAAGTGGCCGCGCGAACCGTAGGCGGCCATCGCTCCCAGGGCCTTCGCCTTCATCGCCCACAGCACGACGCTGGGGCTCGGGGCGTCGGAGACGGGGACGGCGAGGTGCTCCGGGCCGAGTCCGGTGTAGTGGAGCGTGGAGCGGTCGCCGGTCACCACGTGATGGACCGCGCCCGGCATCTCGTCGGCGGCGGCCGTCGCGTACGGGAGATCGTCGTTGCGCAGCCATTCGTCGGTGTACGTGACGGCATGGGTCCGGCCCGCCCGCGCGGAGAGGTGGGCCAGGGTCGTGGAGTCCAGCCCTCCGGACAGGTCGGCGGAGCGCAGCGGGGTCGACCGTACGCGGCGGTCGACCGCCTCGGTCAGCCGGGTGCGCAGGAGCCGGGCCCCTTCGGGCAGGGTGAGGTGCTCCGCGTGCGTCCGGGTGGCGGTGCCGGTACGGACGAGGCGGGCCGAGCCGCGTTCGCAGAGCAGGGCCATGCCGGGTGGTACGCGGGCGACCTGCGGGAACAGGCCGGCGTGCGGGTCGAGCACCACGTCGGGCAGTGCGGCGCGGGCCGCGAGCGCGCGGAGTTCCGGGATCGGCGGGCCGGAGAGCGCGGCCAGCGGTGTCGCGGCGTTCGACCACCAGACTCCGCCGTCGAGATCCGTCCGGTAGAACACCGGCCAGACCCCGGCGCGGTCGCCGAGGACCACCGTACGGTCGCGGGTCTCTACCACCAGCAGACACGAACCCGGCCGTTCCGGCATCCGGTCCAGCTGCCCGGCCCGTACAGCGCGGAGGGTGGCGGCGAGCTCGTCAGGCGTGGGCGGGCAATCGCCGGCGGCCGCGATCCGGGACGGTCCGGGGCCGTCGCCATCGACCGTGCGCACCAGGAGGGGTCCGACGGTCCACGCCGTGGCGAAGCCGGGGATCCCCTCCCCGGCGACGGGCGCCGGGACCGGCGTCGCGCTCGTGTCCGGTCCTGCCCGGAACCCGGCCGCCCAGCGCATCAGTCGTCGATCGGTGTCCAGTGCTGCGTGTCGTCGGGGTGGCCGTGCGACCAGTTCCCCAGGGTGACGTCACGCACCGATCCGGCGTCGACGAGGAGCAGTTCGGGGTCGCGCCCGTCCGCCGCGCCGGCGGGGGCGTTCTCGTGTGCGGGGTCGCGGTGCTGGTGTGCAGAGTTCATTGCTCTCGCTCCCGATGGATCGTCAAGAACAGTGACAGGCCGGCCGCAATAACCTTCTGTGATGCCTTCCGCGAGGCTTTCCGAAGGTGTCAGCATGACCATTCCGAACCGGCGAGTCCATCCCGACGCGGTGGGGAATCGGCCCCTCCTCCCCGTGCCGCGTCAAGTTGGCCGGATCGTGCTCCCGTTCCCGTACGGGCGCGGCGGATCGTCCACCGCACCCGTACCCGACTCCCGGGAGGCCGAGTGGCGCCGAGGCCGCTCCGCCGGGTCAGGAGACCCGCGCGTCAGGAGAGGAGGTCGTACCGGATGTCCGGGTTGGCGCTGTACCACGAGACCACGTCCCGTGCGTGGAACGGCTGCTTCCAGGAGCCCGTGCCCTTGTACACGTACGCGTTTCCGCCGCCGCCCTTGACGGAGGCGTACAGGTCGGGGCGGCCGTCGCGGTTCGCGTCGCCGATGCCGAGGAGACGGTCGTACACTCCCCATCCCGCCCCGATCCTCACGCGGGGCGCGAAGGTGCCGTCGCCCTTGCCGAGGTACAGCCAGAGCACGCCGGCCGTGTCGCGGGCGACGAGGTCCCCGGCCGGGTCTCCGGCGAGGTTGCCGGTGGCCGTGAGCTGGTTGTACACACCCCAGCCGGTGCCGATCCTCTTCCGGGCGCCGAAGGGGGCGGTGGTCGAGCCCGTGCCCTTGTACAGGTACAGGCCGCCTGTCCTGTCGGTGGCGACCAGGTCGGCCCGTCCGTCCCCGGTCAGGTCGCTGCCGCCGGTGAGCCGGGGGTACGCGCCCCAGCCGGTGCCGACGCGGACACGGGTGGCCAACGGGGCCTTGGCATTTCCGGTGCCCTGGTAGAGCCAGAGGACGCCGGCCTTGTCCCGGGCCACCACGTCGCTCACGGCGGAGCCGGCGATGTTCCCGACCGCCTCGATCCGGTCGTAGGCGCCCCAGCCGGTGCCCACGAGGAGCCCCGGGTTCTGCTCGATGTAGCCCTCGTACGGGTTGGGGAACGTGTCGTCGATCCACAGACGGCCCGTGGTGTCCCGGACCAGGACGTCGGGCGAGCCGTCGGCGTCGTAGTCGTGCGCGCCGGGCTTCCTGGTCACCGTGAAGGCGCCGGAGGCCTTCAGCTCCGGTCCGATGCCGTTCAGCGGCTTGGCCGTGATCTCCCAGGTGTACGGCCCGCTGGACGCCCCGGTCCACATGTCGCGGGTGTTGTTCCAGGCGAGCTGGCCGTTCCAGGTGTACGAGGCCCGGTGCGGGTCGTAGTCGCCGTTGAGCGGGTGGACCCCGTCCGTCAGGGTCTCGCCCGTCCGGGTGTTGCGGATCCTGACGGTCATCTCGACCTCGGACCGGCTGAGCTGCCAGACCATGGCGAGACGGCCGCCGGTCTTGTCGAGGTCGACGACCGCCGGGATGTCGTGGCCGAGCAGGGTGACCTTGGTGGACAGGCCGGAGGAGGCGACCTGCGTGGCGGCCGGTTCGCCGTTCGCCCCGAGGGCGATGCGGTACAGGCCCTCGCCGCTCTGGACGGTGCCGCCCTGGACGAGCAGGGATCCGTCAGGAGCGACGGCCGAGGAGTCCGCGTCGTCCATGAGCTTGCGGGTCGTGCCGTTGGCGAGGGAGCGCGCGGTCACGGCGTACGCCGAGGACGGGTTCCGCTCCTGGTAGCCGCCGGTCTGCCCGTACGTCAGCCAGCCGCCGACCAGACCGAGCGAGTCGACCGCACCCGGCAGGGTGATCCGCTGGGTGGCGGTGCCGGGCTTTCGCCCGGCTACCACCGCGGTCCGGAAGCCGCCGCCGGCAGGTTCCAGCCAGGCGACGTGCGTGCCCGAGAGCGCGATCGGGGCCGCGGGGTCACCCGTCATGGCGCCCGTCTCGGTGACCTCGGCGGTGGCGAGGTCCACGGTGGCCCAGCGCGGGCCCGTGGGGGTGGTGTACGTGAGCAGGGCGGTGCCCGGTGTGGCAGCCCTGACCTTCGGGTCCGTCGCGGTGACCGGCAGGCCGGTCACGGTGCGGTCGCCGACCCGGCCGTCGTCGCCCCGGGCGAGCAGGTGCACGTCCTGTCCGCCCTGGCCGTTGGCCGCCTTGACGAACAGAGTCCGGCCGACGGCGCCGACGAAGGCGGCGTCCCTGGCGCGGACGGAGAGGACGTCCTGGCCCGTCGCCATGTCCCGGAGCGTGATGAAGCCGTCCATCCCCACCCGAACGATCACGTCGGAGGCCCGCGAGGCGGTGATCCAGGAGTCGTCGAACGACCACGGCTCCGCCGTTGTGCCGTCGTAGCGCGTCCAGACGGCGTGCGTGCGATGGTCGGTGCGGGCCCAGGTCAGGAATCCGGTCGTGCCGGCGCTGACGATGACCGCGCCTTCCTTCGGGTAGGGCACCACCGCCGAGGCGGCGGCGACCGTGGAAGGGACGGCGGCCGTCGCGGGGACGGCGGTCGCCAGGCCGCCCCCGGTGACGGCGAGGGCGACGGCGACAGCCGCGCCGAGCCGGACGCGGGGGGTGCGTATCAGGGTCAAAAGGGTGTTCCTCTTCAGAGTGCGGGCATGGCGAATTCTCGCCGTACCCGCAGGACTTCCGGGTGCACCGAAAGGTTGTACGGCCGATCGGTGGACCGCGTTGAACTTCGCCCCCTCGCTCGCCCCCTCACCCACGCACAGACACCTTTCTCGGCCTCGCGGCTTACGGAAGGCGTGGGTGCCCGCTCACCCGGGCGGAGGGTTGCCCGGTAGGGCCGAATTCTCCGAGTACGGGACCTCACCGCTGCCGAGCAGGACGCGGGCACGGATCCGCATCGGCTCGTCGCCGCGCCGGGAGAGCAGAACCAGCTCGTCGACCCGGGCCGTCATGGTGCCGAGCAGTGCCTCCGCCTTGCGGGCGAGCGGGTGCGGGTCCGGCGCACGGCCCACGGACAGGTGCGGGGTGAAGCCGTGCGAGTGCGCTCCGCAGAGCGGGAAGCGGAGCTCCAGGGACTCCCGCAGCCGCGCCCACGGCTCGCGGTCGGCGGCGGCCGGGTCGAGCCAGACGGTGGCGTCCTCGCGGTGTCCGAACCAGTGGACGCCCGCCAGGCGGGCGGTGAACGGCGGCGTCTCCGCCAGCGCCGCGGCGACCAGCGGCAGGGCCCGGGCGAACTCGGCCTCGGGGACGAAACCGAAGAGCACGTTGACGTGCGGCGGCCAGCGACGGATCTGCCGGTCGTGTTCGCGGCGGATGTGCTGGATCGGCGGCCACAATTCCGCCGGCGGCAGCCAGGCGACGGCGGTGCGGTTCGTCGACGGGACGGCGAGGACGTCGCCGGGGGCCGGGTCCGGCACGGGACCGACCTGCCCGACGAGGGTCTCGTCGAGCCGGTCGACGCCGGAGGCGCGGTCCCAGACGACCTGACCGTCCGCCTCGAAGAACACCACCCGGTGCCAGGGGATCTCCCCGCCCGGCACGAAGTCTCCGAGCAGGACCCGCTTCGGCGGGGCCCCGCGCTCGGCGATCCCCATCACGAACCGCTCGGGGTCGAAGCGCGGGTCCCAGAGCACCCGGTGGTAGATCTCGTCGCTGGTGTGCACGTCAGCACCTGCCCCTCGACTATCCAGGGTGACGCGCGCCCGGTCGGCCCTGCAAATCAGCGCCCGGCCCGCCCACCTCGCTGCCGGTTACGGCAGGAGAGCGAAGGACAGCGGCGGTTTCCGCCCCGGACTCGGTGGGCGCCGGCTGCCGGTCCACAGGACCTGATGGTGCACGGTATCCCGCTTTCGGAAGGTGATCCGGATGGCCATCCGCAGAGGCGCCGACGCACGGCCCGTCCCGCCCTTCGCTCCTGTTCAGGAGATCGACCGCGGACCGCGCATGGGCACCGGCTACGGGGAGAAACGTGCCGAGCGCCACCCGCTGTTCACCGCGGTCCTGCCCGACAGCGACGGCGTCCTGCGCGCCGGGTGGAGAACCGAGCCGACGCCGAGTGACCGCGACTGGGCCTTCCTGAAGACTCTGCGCCGTGGGCAGATCTGCACGGGGACGGTCACGGAGATCGCCGACTTCGGTGTGACGTTCGTGGACCTCGGCGGCTTCACCCCGATGATCAATATTCCGGAACTGTCCTGGCGGCACGTCGATCACCCCTCCGACGTCGTCACCGTCGGAGAGACGGTCTCGGCCGAGATCCTCGACGTCGACCTGGTGAGCGAGCGCGTGACCCTGTCCCTGAAGGCCTTGCAAGAGGACCCGATGCCTCAGTTCCTCCAGCAGGTCGGCCAGACCGTGACGGGACTCGTCACCAGACTCGTACCGTTCGGCGCCTTCGTCCGTATCGAGAACAGAGAGGGCGGCCTGACCGTCCGGATCGTAGGGGTCGACCCCCCACGGCGACGGATCACTCTCTCCCATCTGCAGGCACGTGCATCCGGAGAGAGCTGACCGACTCGCCCATCGCCCGCCTCGCCCGCCTCGCCCGCGGAGGGTGTCCGGTGCGGGGTCGTGATCAATGCGCCTGGCGCAGCAGGAACTCCTCGGCGGCCCGGGCGCCGCCGTCGCTACGACTCTGGGTGGAGTGGCCGGCCCCCGCGAGAACGACGAGTTCGGCCCGCGGGGTCACGGAGGCGAGGTCGCGGGCCCACCGCACCGGCGTCGACAGGTCCCGGTCGCCGGCGAGGATCAGCACCGGCATCGTCAGAGTGCGGCGGGGCGCGGCGTGGTTGGGGCGCGACGCGGGCCAGGGCAGACAGGTCCGCGGGATGCCCTGCGCACCCGCCGTCTCCCGCTCGAAGGGCCACACCGCCGCCGGCCGGATCCGTTGGACGGCCCGCTTCAGGGCTCGTTCCCGTCCCTCGACGGGGGCGGAGGCGTCGCCCCACGGCCATCGGGAGTCGGCACAGAGCGTCGCGGCGTGCAGTCCGGAGCTGAACTCCGAAGGCGGTTCGTCGGACGGCGCGGAGAACCCGGCGACGAGACCGTCGAGGCGGGCCCGGTCGCCGGAGGCGGAGGCGTGGATGGCGCCGAGGATGCCGAACCGGGGGTTGTCGAGCTTCGGGTCGATGATGCTCGCGATGACGAGCAGGTTGAACACGCCGACCCCGTTGCCATCGCGCCGGACGACCGTCGCCAGGTCGCGGGCCGGGTCGAAACCGCACCCCTGCTCACGGCAGGCGGTGCGGAGCACCCGCGCGGAGTGGCCGAGGGCGTCCTCGTACAACACGCCCGCGCCGTCGAGCGGTACGACGGAGTCGAGGACGAGTTTGCGAACCCGGTGCGGATGGGTCAGGGCGTACTGGCCGGCGGTGAACGTGCCGTACGAGACCCCGTCGAGCGTCCAGGAGCCCACGCCGAGGGCGCGCCGCAGGTCTTCGAGATCGGCCACCGTGTCAGTGGTGGTGTAGAAGTTCCGCTTCACGCCCAGGCCTGCGGCGCGCCCTCGGCGT